>CAZULB010000011.1:0-44218 GCA_964621155.1 uncultured bacterium
CGCCCAGCGGTCGGGTCCATTTCGCCTTTCCGCCGACACCACCGAGGGCGTGAAAGCGTTGTGGTGCAGATTTGGAATGACGATGGCGAAGACCGCCAGGACGAGCACCGTCTTGGTGACGCGCGCCCCGTGCGGTTTCCAGCTCACCACGAAAAAGGCGGGCAGCAGGTACACCGGGACCATCACGTCGAGACGGAACACGATGTACTTGAGCACCGCGTAGAGCGGCGTGAGGATGAACGGAATGAACTCGATGGCAAGGTAGGTGAGCATGGCCGCAATGGCGTAGCCCACGCCGGGAACATTCTGGCGCCGCCCCCACAGCGGCTTGATGCAGAAGAGGGAGACGATGCCCAGCAGGCCCATGCTGCGCCACACCTGCACCGGGTCGGCGATGAACCATTGCGGGGTCACGAACACCGCGTCCTGCACCTGCGCGTGCAGCGGGTTGGTCTGATAGGCGGTGATGAAACGGTAGAGGGTGTAGGGAAGCGCGCCGGCGATGGCGGCGAGGAGAACACGCAGAGAGCGCGAGATGTGTTCGTCCCATCCCTTGCACGGCGAACAGGTTTTCCACAGGAGAAGCACGCCCGCGGCGGCCGAACACACCACGGCGTACTGGATGTGGACTGCCGCCGCCGCAAACGCGAACACAGCACACCAGCGCAGCGCCACCTTCGGCCCGCGGTGGACGAACTCGATCGCCGACGCGATGAACATCAGCATGAACGCCGATCCAAAGCGGTTGGAATAGAACGCGGCGCGAATCATGTCCGAGCCCACGCCCCAATCGCTTCCAATCAGAAAGAACACCGCGGCCACGACCGCGGCCACGCGGTGGCGCAGCATGCTGCGCGCCGATGTGTATACGACGAACGTCATGGTGAGCAGCAGGAGTGCCCCGACCACGGAGAACACATCAATGGGCGATGCGCCCGTGTGACGCGCGAACAGGCCGTATACGGCGTGCAGCAATCCCTTGCGAAAATCTTCGCCGTCCGCGCCGGGTGATAGATAGATGGCGGTGGTCGGGAACGCGTGGCCGGTGCGCGCAATTTCCGCGACATATCCCGCGTGGTCGATGGTATCGCTGGTGACGGCGAGCGGCGGGCCCGTGATGGCGACGCCGATCACGGGCATCAGCGTCATCGCCGCAAAGAGGATGAGCAACTGCTTTTCGTACCGGCGCAGCCGCGGCTTGACCACTTCGATGCGGGTGCGGTCGCGATTGGGGACCAGCGCGCACATGGCGATGATGAGAATGGGCAGCGCGGCTCGGAAAGCGTCGAGCGAAACGTCCGTGATCGCCCAGGCAAAGCAGAGTACGAAGAGGAAGATGAGACCGTTCAGGAAGACGCGCGTAACGGTCTCGATGGGGTCGTCACCGAGCGGGCGAGTGAAGCGCCACAGCGCGTAGCCGGGAAGCACGACACAGGCGACCCACATGGCGGGAATACCGATCCACTGCGCCATCCATCCCTTCAGGAAGGGAACAAACGCATAGGCCGCGATCGCGAGGAGCGAGACGGTGAGCAAGGATCGAAAAACGCGCAATTCAGCCTCCGGACTGGGCTAACGTTTTGCGTTTATAGCAGATATCCCCCCGTGCTAGAATTAGATTCTTGAGCGTCGGCCCGCTCCATGCGGCCCGGCATCAGCCCTGTAGTTGCCGATCTCCCCGAATATCGATTTGTTACCTCGGCAAGCCTGCAGCTCGATGGAATTGCGCCCCTTGCACGTCGCAACACACCAATGAAACGGGTAGCCACCAGATGTGCGGAATAGCCGGGTTTTTCTCTCCCAACGGTGACAGGGAGGCCCTCGCGCGGGATCTCACGGCGGCGGTTGCCTGTCTCCAGCACCGTGGACCCGACGACACCGGCATGTGGGTGAGCGCGGCCGGGGCCGGGATTGCGCAACGGCGTCTCTCCATCATCGATTTGTCCCAACGCGGCCACCAGCCCATGGTGTCGAAGGATGGCCGCTATTTCATGGTGTTCAACGGAGAGATCTACAACTACGACGAGATCCGACGCTCCCTCACTGGTTTCGGGGGTGCTCTGGATGGGGCGGGCGATGCCGAGGTGATCCTGGCGGCGCTGCAGCAGCGCGGATTGTCGGCCGTCGAGCAGTTCATCGGAATGTTTGCGTTCGCATTATGGGACGAGCGCGAACGGGTGCTCCATCTTGTTCGCGACCGGGTCGGCGTAAAGCCGCTCTACTATGGATGGGACGGAGCGACGCTCTGGTTTGGCTCCGAACTCAAGGCGCTGCGTGCGTTCCATCATTGGCAGCCGCAGATCGACCACGACGCGCTGCACGAGTACCTCCAGTACGGATATGTTACTTCGCCGAGAAGCATTTACACGCAGGTGCGCGGTGTTCCGCCTGGTTGCCGCGTCGAACTACGAGCCGGCGGGGCACCGCAGGTTGTCACCTACTGGAGCTTGCTGAATCAAATCGGCCGCCCGCTCGAAGGAAGTGACGAGGCACTCGAGGCGCAACTCGAGACATTGCTGTCGAGCGCATTCAAGTACCGCCTGGTGGCCGACGTGCCGGTGGGAGTGTTTCTTTCCGGCGGCGTGGATTCGTCGCTGCTTACCGCAATCCTCGCGCGCGAATCGCCGAACCCTTTGCGTACTTTCACAATCGGGTTCAAGGACGACTTTCGGGATGAGTCGCAGTGGGCGCGGAAGGTCGCGACGCATCTCGGCACCAAACACACCGAATACATTCTCGACGTGCGCGAAGCACTGGAGCTCGCGCGCAGCTGGGGGAATTTGTTCGACGAGCCGTTTGCCGACCCATCCGGGCTGCCAACGCTCCTCGTATCACGGCTTGCCCGGACAGAGGTCAAGGTTGCCTTGTCCGCCGATGGCGGCGACGAGTTGTTCATGGGTTACAGCGTGTACGACGATGTCCTCAATCGGTTGGAATCTCTGGCTCGTGTACCCGCATGGGTCAAGTCGGCGTCGGCACATTCGCTCGCGTATGCAAGCGTCGATGCAGTCGATGGCGCACTATCGCGTCTCGGCGGATCCGCATCAACACGTGGCAAGCTAACGCGTCGGATTCGCCGGACGCGCGCCATCATGCCCGACGCGAGCATGCCGCGCGTGTACGACGCTGCCATTTCATACTGGTTGCCGGAGGAGATCGAAGAGCTGATGGGCTCTTACTCCAGTCCCCGCGTTCTGGCCGATGCCTACAATGGAAGCGTTTCCGAGCAGATGTGTCTGTGGGACTTTCATCATTATCTACCGGGCGACGTGTTGACCAAGGTCGATCGCACGACGATGGCAGTGAGCCTGGAAGGCCGCGAACCGATGCTGGATCATCGCCTGGTCGAATTTGCATTTCGCCTTCCCAGTCATCTCCGTTACGGCGCGCTGGGGCGCAAGCACTTGCTGAAAAAGGTCCTCTATCGGCACGTTCCGCGTGAGCTGGTGGACCGGCCGAAGCAGGGCTTTGCCATTCCGCTCGAACAGTGGTTGCGTGACGATATGCGCGACCTGGTGCGCGACTATCTTTCCGACGATCGCATTCGGCGTGCGAGCTTCTTCAATGCTGAAGTTGTCGGGAGACTCGTCCGTGACTTCTATGCTGGCAACGGTCGTGTTGCCGATCAACTCTGGTTCCTGCTGGCGTTCGAGTTGTGGCGCGAGCGGTGGGGTGAAGGTGTGACGCAATGACGCGGCGCATTCTCATCCTGGACAATGAGTTCGACATGGGCGGCAAGGAACGAGTCTTGTTTCAATTCATGTCGCAGGCGGACAAGAGCCGTTTTCATTTTGCGGTCTGTTGCCTGAAGCGCGGCGGGTATTTCAAAGACAAGCTGACGCAGATGGGCATTCCGTTTTACGACGGTATTCTGCGCCATCGTTTTGACGCGATGGGCTTCTTGGGCCTGGCACGCGTTCTGCGGACCGAGCGTCCGGACTTGATTTACACGTTTTCGCATCCGAACACGGTGATCTTCGCCTACCTTGCGAAAAAGCGGGGTCTGGTGCCGCATATGCTGGTCTCATACCACGCAATGGGAGACACGGGCGGAACAAGGCAGGTCGCGCCATACCTCTTGCCGTTACTCCGGCGCGCAGACGAATTGTGGGCTGTTGCAGAGATTCAGAAAGACTATCTGGTCAAAACAGAGGGATTGCCGCGTGAAAAGATTCGCGTGATTCACAACGGCGTCAATACGGAGCGGTTTCAACCGGCACCGCCCGAAGAGCGTGCGCGCATTCGGAAAGAGCTCGGTATTGCCGATCGCGATTTGACGATCATTTCGGTCGCCTCGCTCAAGCCGCTCAAGCGTATTGACGCGCTGCTGCGCGTGACTGCCCGGCTGGCTGGAACCGGTATGCCAATCCGCATTATTGTTGCCGGAGAAGGCTCGGAGCGGGCATCGTTGGAGTCGCTGGCCAGGGAGTTGGGAATCGCAGAGAAGGTTGCATTTCTTGGAAACCGTGACGACGTGAATCGTTTGCTGAAAGCCGGCGATGTGTTTGTGCTGGCTTCGCGCACCGAGGCGTTTCCAAATGTCGTCCTGGAAGCAATGGCGACCGGTCTTCCGGTCGTCACAACCGATGTGGGAAGCGTGCGGGAGATGGTCGAACCGGGTCGGAGCGCCTTGATTGTGGCACCCGGTGATGACAGCGCGTTGGAAACTGCATTGCTCGCGCTTTCGAGCGATCTCACATTGCGGCGCGCCCTCGGGGAACGGGGCCGCGAGATCGTGAATGAACGCTTCAGGTTCGATAAGATGTGCGCGGAGCGAGAGCAGGCCATCGAGGAAATCATCGGCAACGGGAAAGCAGCTGCATGAACAACGTCGTCAAGTTTGTACTCGGGCATCGTGGCCCGTCGAATCTGGTGAAGCGCAGTGTGCAGATTGCCACGCGTTTCGGGCCCAATCCCGAGCGCATGGGCGGGCGCTTCGAGCGCTTCATGGATATTCTCGACGAGTTCGGCATTCGTCCCACGTTCCCGATAACGGCGCTACCCATGAGCCGCAATCCGAAGTTTGCGCACCGCCTGATTGATCGCGGTGCCGAGCTGGCAGTGCACGCGTGGTCGCACATTGATCTTTCCGCGTTGGATCTGGCCGGCCAGCGCGAACACATGGGGCGCGCGGTAGAGCTGTTCCGTGGCTGCTCGGTGCCGTTCACGGGATTTCGCGCGCCGTACCTGCACTGGAACGAAGACACCATGCGCGTGGTGAGCGAATTCCAGTTCCGCTACGACTCCAATCAGACGGTGTGGTGGGATGTGATCGACCCGGCGCCGCTCAATGCCGAAGCCAAAGAGGGACTCGCGCGCGGCATGGCGTTCTATCGCCCGATTGCGGCCAGCGAGTTTCGCGTGCTGCCGTTCCGGCGTGACGGCTTCATCGAGATTCCGGTTTCGCTTCCTGACGACGAAATCCCGCTCGACCGCATGTACATCCACGACGTCAACTACCTGGCCGGCATGTGGCGGCGCATCTTCGATCTCTCGTATGCGCGCGGCGAGCTCATGACGCTGCAGCTGCACCCCGAGCGCATCGACTTCTTCGCGGATGCATTGCGCGGTCTGTTGTCGCACGCGCGCGCGTGCGAGCCGAAAGTGTGGATCGCGACGCTGGACGAGATCGCGCAGTGGTGGGACGCGAAGTCGCAAAACCGCGCCCAGTTCGTGCGCGATGGCGACCACTTCAAAGTCGAGATTCAGGCGGCTCGCGATAGCGTGGTCATCCTTCGCGAAGGCAGCAACGAGCGCATGCTCGAGCCGCGCACGTTCACGGTGGATTCCACCGCGCGGCCCTGCGTATCGGTGGCGCCGGGCACGAGCCGCGAGGCCATCACCGCGCTCACCGACCTCGGCTACATCGTGGAGACGGGCGAGCGCTCGGACGGCTACGCGGTGCACCTGGGCCGCGTGGAGAATGCCAGCTTCGCCACCATCGACGCCTGCCGCCGCGTGATCGGAGAATCGAAACGCCCGCTCGTGCGTTTCGGCGTGTGGCCCAAGGGCTGCCGCAGCGCCTTTGCCGCCACGGGAGACATCGACGCGCTCACGATCTGGGACTTCGTGCAGCGCTTTCGCGGCTTGTAGGAGTTTCGCAGGCACGAATGAATCCCCGCATCGTCATCGTATCCGAAGACCTCGTCGAGCCCTGGGACGAAGGTATCAAGAAGTTCGCGTTCTCCATCGGACGCGCGCTCTTTGTCGACCACCCCGTGCGCGTGATCAACGTGGACCGCGCCGGCGCGATCTTCCGCAACGGTTCACGCGCCGAAGCGGTGGCGAAAGATCCGATGGCGCGGGACGCGCTGCTGCGCGGTACCGCTCACCGTTACAGCATCCACGACGTGCCGGGCACGCGCACATTCATCCAGCCGGCGCTGCGCCACGAGGTGGCTTCGTTTGTTCCCAATCACGTCGTGTACGTTGCGTCGCCGTCGAACACGGTGGGGAGCTTTCTGCGCGCGTACGCGTTGCGCCGCTCGTGGCCGAAAGCCCGTCACGCCATGGTCGCACTCATCCCGCGCCGGCATAAGAAACGTGACCGAATGCTCCTTGCTGCGACAGCGCCCGACCTGATCTTTGTACCATCGTACGCCTCACTTCTACATCTGAACGATCTTTCCCTGCGCGGTGATCTGCTGCCCGTAGGCGTGGATCTGGCCCAGTTCCAGAAGCCGGCAGCGGGCGAGCGCGCAGCACTCCGCCAGAAGTACCATGTGCCGGCGGACGCCACGGTTTATCTGCACGTCGGGCACATGTCGCCCAAGCGCAACGTGGCCTCACTGGCGCGGCTGGCTGGCGAACCCAACGCGCATGTCATCGTGATCGGCAGCACCAGCACGCCGGAAGATCTGAGTCTTCGTCTCGCCCTGGAGAAGGCGGGCGTGCATGTGATCCGCGAGTTCGTGGCGGTCGATGAGTTCTACAAACTGGCCGATGCGTATGTGTTCCCGGTGATCGACGTGGAGGGCTGTGTGGAGATTCCTCTTTCCGTGCTCGAAGCGCTGGCCTGCGGATTGCCCGTGATCGCGCGGCCGTTCGGCGGTCTTCGTGACGTGCTTCCCGCGGGCGACGACCTGCGCTACTTCGAGACCGAAGAAGAGATGCTGGCGCAGGCGCGTGCTCTGTCGGCAGGAGCGCGGCCCGAAACACGCGACATGAGCGACTTCTCGTGGCGCGCCATTGCCGAGCGCATGGTGGCACGTCTGGGGCAGGGATCCGCTTGAACGCGATGAATCCGCTTCGGCTGGCCGCGCATCTCGCCAATCCGGAGTGCGCCCTTGATCTGCGCGCGCTGGACGCCGAGTCGCTCACGAAGGCAGCGACCCTGCTCGAGAAGCAGAAGGTTTCCTTTATTCCCATCGCGGCGCGTTTTGGTGACGCGGTTGCAGGGACCGCCCTGGCGGAATTCGTTGCCCGCGACCACGCCCGTTACGACGCCGAGCGCCAGGAGTTCGAGCGCATCCGCCTCGCCTTTGCGCGCGAGCGCATCGAAGCCATGGTCTTCAAATCGACGGGCCTCCCGCCGTCGTTTCACTATCTCTCCAGCAATCTCGACATCCTCGTGCGTCAGGGTTGTTCCAAGCCTGCGCGCCGCATTCTGAATGACATGGGCTATGTCGAGCTGCTCAACGTGGAAGAGCCGCTCAAGTTTCTGTTCCGGCGCTTTGCGGGTGACGGTTCGAGTTTCGCGTTTCATCTGCACGAGCAGGTGGGTTGGGGAGTGCCGTTTCTCGACAACGAGCCGGTGTGGGCGCATGCACGCCATCCCGACGACGATCCGGACATTCTCATTCCGGGAGTGTCGGAAGGATTGCTGGTCACGCTGGCGCACTGGTTCTACGAGGACAAGGCGCTCTCGCTGGGCAATCTGTTTTTGACCGCGAACGCCCTGCGCACCATGACGGATCCGCTGGCGGAGCCCGCGATACACGCGCGGCGACGCGGTTGGGAGGAAGGATTCTGGGGTGCCCTGTGCATCTTCGACGAGGCTTGGAAGCGCTTGTTCGACTCAGCCATGCTATCGACTGAGCAGCGCGCCGAGATCGAGCGCGCGCCGGCGCGATACGCCAAAGTCCGCGCCGACCTGTTGCCGCAGGTGCGTTATGGCGAAAACAACGTCGCCGCTGTCATCCCGTTTCGCGCCAACAAGGTGGCGTACTACCGCAAGGTAATGAGGGACATGGGCCGACCGCTCGAGCACCGACTGGCGGACGTGGTCGACACGCTGGCCTGGGCCGTGCGCTGGAAGTTGCACGTGCGCAGCCAGCCCGCACTGCTCGTCACACTGAGCGGAATCGACGGTTCGGGAAAAAGCGTCCAGGCCGATCGCCTGCGCGCTGCGTTCGAGACCTGCGACGTGCGTGTCAGGCCGATCTGGGCGCGCGGCGCATCGTCGCGCAGCGTTGGCGCCATCATGCGCGTCGGGAAGCGCTTGCTCGGCGGCGGCAGCGGGGACTCGAATGTTGCGTCGGCGACAACCATGAAGCGCAACGAGACGGAGCGCTTCGCAGAGCGCCGGCGCCGGTTGCAAAACCCGTTCGCGCGCTGGGTGTTCAGCGTGGTTTACGCGACGGACCTGTTCTGGCCTTACGTGTGGCAGACACGCCGCGCACTTCTCAACGGTAACGTTGTGATCTGCGACCGTCACATCTGTGACGCGCTGGCGGACTACGCGCTCTTCACCGGTACCGACCCGGCCAATCCGCCGCTCTCGCTCAAGGTGTTGCACACCATGATTCCGCGCCCGCAGGTGGCCATTCTGCTCGATGTTGATGCCGAGGAGGCGTTGCGGCGCAAACCCGAAGAAGGCAGCAGCGAACACCTTGCCATCGCGCGACACATGCTGCTGAACCTTGCGCAGGCACGTCGCATGACGGTGGTCGGTGGCACGTCGACCGCGGATGAAATCCAGCGCAGCGTGGCGCGCACAGCGCTCACCGAGTTCTACGCGCGCTACAGCACGCTCATCAACTGGCTCCTGCGCTCCAATCCCGGGCAGATGAACTCCCGCGAAAGCTGATCGTGCGCGTTCTGGTTTTCACCAATATGTATCCCAGCGACGCAATGCCGTTCTACGGCTCGTTCGTGCGCGATGAAGCCGATGCGCTGCGCGCAGCCGGCATCGATGTCGACGTGTATTTCGTGAACGGACGCGCCAACAAGCTCAATTACTTCGGAATGCCGGCGGGATTCTTTTCGCGCATTCGCGGCCAGAAGTACGACGTCATCCATGTGCACCATTCGTTTTGCGGGCTGGTTGCGACACTGCAGCACAAGATTCCGGTGGTGTGGACGTTTCACGAAGGCGAGATATCGGGCGACACTACCGATGCGCTGCGCGAGCAACCCATCAAGCACATCGCCTACTCCAAGGGCATGAAGCGCCACGTGGCACAGAAAGTCGACGCGGTGGTGGTGGTGGCGGAGCATCTACGCGATCCGCTGGGCCGCGCGGATGCGATCTGGTTGCCGGCGGGCATCAACTGGAAGCGCTTCGCACCTATGGACAGCAAAGAAGCCCAGCGACAGCTGGGCCTTTCCTCCGACAAGCGTTATGTACTTTTTCCCGCGGCACCAGGAAGGCCTGAAAAACGCTATGAGCTCGCGCGGGCGGGAATCGAGCAACTGCGCGCCATGGCGCCCGAGACCGCGGATGTCGAGCTCATCGCCCTGGACAATGTTCCACATGCCCGGGTGCCTTTGTACATGAACGCCAGCGAGGCCATGCTCATGACGTCTTCATTCGAGGCGTCACCGGTCACCATTCGCGAAGCGCTGGCGTGCAACGTTCCGGTGGTATCCACCGACGTGGGGGACGCCAGTGTGGTCATGAAGGACATCGCGGGCTGCCACATCGTCAAGGCGGACCCGGTCCGAATCGCCGAAACGATGCTTGTGACTCTGTCGAGTCCGCGCCGCGTGGATGCGCGCGAGCGCATGAAGGCCTATTCATTGGAGACCGTGGCGCAGAAGTTGATTGCGTTATACGGAAAGGTGATTGAAAGCCACCGTGGCTGAGCACAAACGCATCGCCATCGTGCGCCACTCGTTCTATCCCTTCGAGCTCAACGTGAAGCGGGAAGCGGAAGCGCTGCGCGACGCCGGCTACGACGTGGACGTGATATGTCTTCGCGGGCCGGGCGAAGCCCCCCGCGAAGACGTTGAGGGCATTCACATCCACAGGCTTCCTGTTGGTCATCGGCGTGGAAAGATTCTGCGCTACTTGTGGGAGTACAACGCGTTCTTCATTCTTGCGTCGGCGAAGCTGGCGTCACTGCATAGAAAACACCGCTACGCGGCCGTGCAGGTGAACACGATGCCCGATTACCTCGTGTTCGTCGCGCTGTATCCCAAGCTCACCGGCGCGCGCGTGGTGCTGCACCTGCACGAACCCATCCCCGAACTCTTCGGCACCATGTTCCCGAGTCGCTGGTACACGCGTCCGTTCCTGTGGACGCTGGAGCGCGTGGAGCAACAGTCCATTCGCTTCGCGGACCGCGCCATCACCGTCACCGACCAGATGCGCGACAACTTCGTGCGCCGCGGCGCCGACGCGTCCAAGATCGCCGTGGTGGTCAACGTGCCCGACGACCGCTACTTCCAGCTCGAGCGTTACGCGCATCTGCGCTCAAAGATCGACAAGATCAAGAGCGAAGACCGGGCACGTGGCGTGTTCCGCGTCCTGACGCACGGCTCGATTGAAAAGCGCTACGGCTTCGACACCATTGTGTCGGCCGTCGCCCTGGCCAGAGAGCGCGTCCCTGGAATTCAGTTTCGCTTCATGGGGAGCGGCGACCACCTGCAAGAAGTGCTCGCCACCGCCGCAAAACTCGGCGTGGCGGATCGCGTCGAACACCTCGGATTCGTTCCATTTGAGCGGATGGTCGAGGAAATCCTGCTGGCCGATGTGTGCGTCGTCGCGGTGGAGAAGAATCCCTACTCGGTACTCGTCCACACCAACAAGATGTTCGAGTACATGGCGCTCCAGCGTCCCGTCATCATGTCGCGCCTCGACGCTGTCGCCGCGTACCTGTCCGATGACGCAGCACTCTACTTTGAATCCGGCAATGCCGGCCAGCTCGCCGACCGCCTGGCCGAGGTCGCGCGCAACCCGGAAGCGGCGCAGGCTCGCGTGCAGCGCGCCAACCAGCTCTACCACAAGCACCAATGGCAGAACGAAAAGCGGGAGTATCTCGACCGTTACGGCCAAGCCTGATCCTGCTCTGGACAACCCGCCCGCGTGTCTCCTAGGATTCGGATTGCCGCACCCCCTCCAGGGAGACTCATGCTCAAATTCATTCGCATTACCCTCATTGTATTAGTTGGTCTGTTCCTCTTGATCCAGCTCGTTCCATACGGCCGCGATCACACCAATCCGTCGCACCAGGTCGAACCCAACTGGGACAAGCCGGAGACGCGGGCGCTTGCGCAGCGCGCGTGCTTCGACTGTCACAGCAATGAAACGGTGTGGCCGTGGTACAGCCACGTGGCGCCTTCGTCGTGGCTGGTGCAGAAAGACGTCGAAGTGGGACGCAGCGAGCTCAACTTCTCCGAGTGGGACAAGCCGCAGGATGAAGCCGACCACGCGGGCAAGATGGTGACGCGCGGAAAGATGCCGCTCAAGAAATACCTCCTCCTCCACCCCGGTGCTCGGCTCACCGACACAGAACGCGATGCGCTGGCTTCCGGCCTCAATGCGACCATCGGGGTCGGGAAGTCGGAAAGGCGCCCAACTCTCGACGAGCTTGGCGATTAGCGTTCCGTAACCTCTCAGGACCTGCCGGGCCCCCACGCTGTCCTTTTTCCTTGTCGAATCCGGGCGGCGTTGCCTACCATTCGGGCGTTTTCACGACGGTGCGGACGAAAAGGGCGTCCGCATCGCACAAAGGAGATGCCCGTGAGCAAGAAAGCTGCTGCCAGGCGCCCCGCCCGGAAACCGGCGCCCGAGTCGCGCCCCAGAGGCAAGAAGCGCGCGACCGAAGAGCCTGAGACGTTGCCGCTGTTCGGCGAGGAGACCATGAAGCCATCGACCCGCGCCGCCGTGGTCGAGGCCTCTGCGGCTGGCAAGAAGAGCGGCGCGAAAAAAACATCCCGCGCTTCTGCGAGGGTTGTTCCCGAGACGGAAGAGGATTCCGAGCCAGCTCCACGTCGTTCGAAGGGGAACGCTGGTGAATACGGCACGGCCGAGAGCATCGCGCAGAAGCAGCGCGAAATTTCCGTCAGCGAGTTCTTCGCCAAGAACCGCCACATGCTGGGCTTCGATAGTCCCACGCGTGCCATCCTGACCGCGGTAAAAGAAGCCGTCGACAATTCACTCGATGCCTGCGAAGAAGCCGGCCTCAAGCCCGACATTCTGGTCGAGATCCACGAAATCTCCGAAAACCGTTATCGCCTGGTGGTCGAAGACTCCGGCCCCGGCATTGTGAAGCAGCAGGTGCCGAAAATTTTCGGGAAGCTCCTGTACGGTTCCAAGTTCCACGAGCTGCGCCAGTCGCGCGGACAGCAGGGCATCGGTATCTCGGCCGCGGTGATGTACTCGCAGCTCACCACCGGCAAAGCGGTGAAGATCACATCGCGCACCGGTGCGAAAACCAAAGCACATCTCTACGAACTCCAGATCGACACCAAGAAGAACGCGCCCATCGTGCTCGACGACGGTGCGGTGGAATGGGAGCGTCCGCACGGCACGCGCATCGAGATGGAGCTCGAGGCGATCTATCAGAAGGGCAAGCGCTCGGTGGACCAGTATCTCCACCAGGTGGCGCTGGCCAATCCGCACGCCGACATTCGCTTCATTGCACCCAAGTCGGATCCCGTGCACTACGCGCGGCTCTCCGAGGAGCTGCCGCCACCATCGGTGCCCATTCGTCCGCATCCCTACGGCGTCGAGCTCGGCGTGCTGATCGAAATGATGCAGGGCTCCAACGCGCGCAACGTGCAGTCGTTCCTCTCCAACGAATTCTCGCGCATGAGCGCGAAGACATCGGAGGAAGTGCTGAGCATTGCGAAGGTGCCGACCAGCACCAGGCCCGCCAAGGTGACGCGCGATCAGGCCGAGGCCATCATCAAGGCCTTCCCGCAGGTGAAGATCATGCGTCCGCCCACCGACGTGTTGTCGGTGGTGGGCGAGGATCTGCTCATCAAGAGTCTGCAGCGCGAGATCAAAGCCGACTTCTATACCGCGGTGTCGCGTCCACCGACAGTTTACAGAGGCAACCCGTTCCAGGTGGAAGTGGCGCTCGCGTACGGTGGTCCCGAAATGAAGGGTGACGAACTCGTCACGCTATATCGCTTCGCCAACCGCGCACCGCTCATCTATCAGCAGAATGCGTGCGCCATCACCAGTGCGGTCATGGGCACGGCGTGGCGATCGTACGGCATCGAGCAGAGCAAGGGAGCGCTCCCGACCGCGCCCATGATCATCCTGGCGCAGATTGCGTCGGTGTGGGTGCCGTTCACGTCGGAGAGCAAGGAAGCCGTCGCGCACTACGACGACATCATCAAGGAAATGAAGCTCGCCGTGCAGGAATGCGGGCGGCGCCTGGGTGCCTACATCCGCCGCGGCGCGCGCGAGCGCGACGAAGCCAAGAAGCGCTCCTATATCGAGAAGTACATCCCGCACATCGGCATCGCGCTGCAGGAGATTCTCGGGATTTCCGAGAAGGAAGAGAAGGACGTCGTCGACACACTGGTCGACACGCTGGAGAGAAGCCGGAAGCTGTAGTTCGTGCCCGAAGAGAGCATCCAGTTAAGGAGAACGCTCGATGTCGACCGCCAAAGTCTCGAAGAAGATCAAAGACGAAGCCTCGCGCGTGAAGAAGTCCATCCTCGACGGCAAGAAGCCCGAGATGAAATTCCCGCTGCGCGCGCTCACCAACGTGAGGTACCAGCCCAAGGTCGGCTATCTCGAGATGAAGGGGCGCATGAAAGAGCGCACCCTCACCGTGAACACCGTGAAGACCTTTGCGCAGACCCTGCGCATGATGGCGCTCTCCAAGCAGCTCGTCGACACCGACGACATCGCCACCAAACGAGAGGCCTACTACGTCTCCAAGAACTGGGACGACGCCCGCTTCGACGAGCAACCCGAGAGCGACACCGTCATGGACGACGTCGAGGCTCTGTTCCTTGTGAACCGCGAGCAGCTCGGCTTCATTCCCGAAGAGAAGGGCGGCGAAATTGCCGGCAAGCTCTTCATTATTGATAAGGACCGCGACACCGGAAAGCCGCTGCGCATCGACTGCACCAAGTTTGGCAGCGGTGCGTACTCCATTCCCGTCAGCGTCGAAGACCTCCAGTTCGAAACCGACGCCAAGTTCATCCTCGTCATCGAGACCGCCGGTATGTTCCAGCGCCTCGTGAAGCACAACTACTGGAAGACCGCCAACTGCATCCTGGTTTCCATGGGCGGCGTGCCCACACGCGCGTGCAGACGTTTCATCCGCCGGTTGTCAGACGAAAAGCAAATTCCCGTCTATGTGTTCGTCGACGGCGATCCCTATGGAATCTCGAACATCTATCGCACACTCAAAGTGGGCAGCGGCAATGCCGCGCACCTGAACGAATTCTTCTGTGTGCCCGAAGCACGCTTCCTCGGCATCACCCCCAACGACATCGTGCAGTACAAACTCCCGACCCATCCCCTGAAGGAAGTCGACGTCAAGCGCGCCAAAGACGCGCTCAAGACCGACCCCTTCTTCCTCCACCACAAAGCCTGGCAAGACGCCATCAACCAACTCGTCACCATGGGCGTCCGCGCCGAACAACAGGCATTGGCGAAACACGGCCTCAACTACGTGATCGACACCTATCTCCCCGAGAAGCTGAAGCACCCGGAGAGATTTCTGCCGTAGCTATATTCGTTTGTTGTCTCTACAAAGCCGCCTGGATTCCCGCCATACTGGCTTGCAATGGATCGCCACGCAAACCAGCGAGAATCACAATGAAAGAAATCAATCGCCGGGATTTTCTCAAAGCTGCAGTGTTGATGGGCGCTTCGCTTGCCCTGGGGGGAGTGGCTCGAAGTTCGCGTGTCCAGTGGAAGGAGCGGCGTGACCTCTATCCGCATGGTGTCGCGTCGGGCGATCCGGATCCGAACAGCGTCATATTATGGACGAGGCGTCCGTTTGCGCAGGGCACGCGTGAGGTCCTGACGGTCGAGGTTGCGGAAGATGAGGCGTTTCGCCGTGTCATCGCGCACGCGCAGGCACCGGTCTCGAGTGCCTCGGACTGGACGGCACGGGTGCTGGTGGGCGGACTCGAGCCGGCGCGCACGTACTGGTATCGGTTCACGGACAAGGACGGGAATGGGAGCCGGGTCGGCCGCACGATTACGGCACCGCTTACCAACGATCCGCGCACGGTGAATTTCGCCTTTGTGAGTTGCCAGGATATCAACGAGGGCAAGCTGAACGCCTTTCGCCGGATGATCTACGAAGACGAACGCGCTCCTGCCGATCAACAGCTCGACTTCATCCTGCACCTGGGCGATTTCATCTACGAGGTGATGGAATATCCGGAGGAGATGAGCACGCGCTACGATCGCACGATCTATGAGGTCGCGCGTTTCGCGGAAGGCGAGAGCCACAAGATCGGCAACTTCCACATCCCGTTGTCGCTGGATGGGTATCGCTCCGTCTACAAGGGCTATCTGCTTGATCCCGACCTGCAGGACGCGCGCGCGCGCTGGCCGTTCGTCGCCATCTGGGACAATCACGAATTTTCGTGGCTGGGTTGGCAGAGCATCGTCAAGGCGCCGTCGTTCGAACGCCCGGGCCAGAGCATCAAGATCGCTGCCAACCAGGCCTGGTTCGAATTCATCCCCGCGCGCATCGCGCCGCCGAGTGGGTCACTCGAGCGCTTCGATCCACCGCATGTGGAAGACGTTCCGATCACGGAGTTCGACAGCGACGGACTCGGGGTGGAACCGAACAACCTGATCGCGATCAACAGCCTCAAGGCCTACCGTGCGCTGCGCTACGGCCGGCACCTGGACTTGATCATCACGGACCAGCATAGCTATCGGAGTCCGGATTGCTACAGCGATCCATCGCTCGAAAAACTTGGCGGCGAAGAATTCACGGGGATGTTCCCGGAGCAGTTGATGCAGGTCCTCGACGGCGGGCGCGCCTTCAACGGCGGCGATCCTCCGGCGGAGATTGGGTTCAACGACGCGCACGTGCCCAACCCGAACCGCACGGCGCCGCCGCAAACCATCCTCGGAGCGGAACAGAAAAAATGGTTCAAGGACAAGCTGAAGAGCTCGACCGCGACGTGGAAGATCTGGGGCAACTCCCTGGGAACGCTGGAATCGCGCTGCGATCCGCAGAATCTGCCCGCGGGTCTCACCAAGGAATCGTGGCCGGCGAATTTGTTCGCCAACATGGGCGGCGGTGACTACGGCAACGCGTGGGCAGAGCGCGCTGAAATCTACCATCTCATCCGCGACGCAAAGATCACGGGCTTCGCCATTGTCTCGGGCGACAAGCACAGCTTCTGGGCCGGATACGCAAGCGCGGAGCTTCCACCTGGAAAGTTCGAGCCGATTGGGCTGAGTTTCGTCGGCGCGTCACTGGTAAGCCCGGGTGCGATGGAAGGCATGGAGCACAGGCTTCCGAAGGACGCTCCGCTGCGACCGTTGTTCCTGGCCGACCGGGATGGGCAAGCGAAGCCCGACTGGACCTACAACATGCTCTTGAGGCACGGGGTGCGTGCGTGCTTCGAATATGCGAAGAGCTTCGACCTCGAGAAGGCGCGGGCGCTGTCCAATCCGGACCTGGCTCCGCACCTCGCATTCGTGGATCTGGGAGGACACGGTTATGCGAAGGTCCGACTGTCGGCCGATGAAATGAGCACGGAGTTCGTTTGCATCCCGCGTCCCATCACGCGCAGCGAAAGGCCCGACGGGGGACCCATCCGGTATCGAGTCGTGCATTCGGCTCCACTGTGGAAGAGCGGAGAGCGCCCGCAGCTCAAGACATCGGTGCTCGAAGGCGACGTCGGACTGTCGATCTGACAAACGATCGATGAGGCACGCCAAGGCGCTTGGTTCGCTGCCAAGGCGTAACCGCGAGGCCTCGAAACCCGGCGTGGCCTCTCCCCGTATTCCTGCCATTGGCGTCCCGCACGACCTGTGCGGCCTCGCGCCACGACGGTTCCACAGTGGCTAACTCCGGAGGATGAGCCCATGCGCCCCCTCAATTCAATCGCGCGGCAGGCTGGAGCAGTGTACTTCCTCTTCATGCTGATGGGGATTTACGGCGAGTTTCTCTTTCCGAGCTTCTCGGTTGCGGGCGACCCGGCCGCCACGGCTCGCAACATCACGGCCGGCGAGTTCAGCTACCGCGCGGGCATACTGCTCGGCTTTGCGACGCATGTCGTATTCCTGTTCCTTGTCGTGCTCCTGTATCGCCTGTTCGAGCAGGTGGATCGCGGCAAGGCTGTGCTGATGGTAGTCCTGGTCTCCGTCGGAGTCGCCGTCGCTCTCTCCACGCTCGTTGCTCGCTTTACACCGCTTGTGCTGCTCGGCGATGCGAAGTACCTGTCGGCCTTCAGCAAGCCCCAACTGGAGGCCATGGCGCTCGCGACGTTCCGCTATCGAGGCGACGGGTCGCTCTTGCCGCTCGGGTTCTGGGGGTTGTGGTTGTTTCCGTTCGGTCTGCTCGTGATGCAGTCGCGTTTCCTCCCGCGAATCCTCGGCGTGTTTCTCCTTCTCGCCGGCTTTGCGTACTGCGTAACGAGTGCGACATCGCTACTCTGGCCCGAGCACCGCACCATGATCAACAGGTTCATGATGCCGCTCTACTTCGGAGAGGTGCCGATCATATTCTGGCTCCTCATAAAGGGGGCTCGCCAACTCCCCGCCGTGCCCCAGGGGCAGTAAGGTCGACGGCGCCCCGGTGCTTGATCGTGCCGGTGCACGAGCGTCGCCGTATCGAGCAACGGTTGTGGGAAGCTGTTCCCCTCGGTGAATATTTTGCTCTTCAAATTGAGCCAGGTGAGCGCGCGCCCTGACGATTCGATCCAATGCCCGCCGCCCGGTTGACGCGTCGCCAAACACCGACCTACACTACATTTCACTGAATGGTTCCGTCGTCGTCGGGCACATCAACTCCGTTCGACATTCGGCCCGCCGGCGACGGGATCGCGTCTAAAATGATGGCTGACACCTCATGAGACCCCTTCGTTTTTTTATCAACGTCACATTGGACGGATGCATCGATCATACGGTGGGCATCCCGGACGCGGACTTGCATCGTCTCGCATCCGACAGCATTGCCCGAAACGATGCGCTGCTCTTGGGCCGGGTGACGTACGAAATGATGGAAGCGGCGTGGCGGGAGCCGGCGGAAACCGGAATGAAGCCGGATTGGATGGACGATTGGATGCTACCGTTCGCCCGGACCATCCATACCGCGAAAAAGTACGTCGTGTCGAGCACGCTGGATCGTGTCGACTGGAATGCGGAGCTGGTGCACGGGGACCTGGGTCATTTTGTCGAAAAGCTCAAGCGGGCGCCGGGGAACGGGATTGGCGTGGGAGGTGTGCAGCTTGCGCAGGCGCTGACGGAGCGGGGATTGATCGATGAGTACGAGTTCGTTGTACATCCCCGAATCGCGGGGCACGGCCCGACCCTGTTCGCGGGGCTCTCGCGGCTTGTCGACCTCAAGCTCGTGGGCCGAACGGAACTGGGCTCGGGTGCGGTGGCGTTGCGCTATGAGGCGAGAAGGTAGCCACGGATAATGATCTCGTGGCGGTCCATCTCGTTTGACGCGGTGGACCACCCGGACTAGACTGTTTCCCGGCCGTTAGACTATTGAGGAGCCCGAATGCAAGTCACCATTACATACTGCGTCAGTTGAAACTACCTTCCTCGCGCCTCCAGGTTGGAGGCCACCCTCAAGAAAGAGCTCGGTGCCGAAGTGGTGCTGATCAAGGGCCGCGGCGGCATCTTTGACGTCACCGCCGATGGTAAACCGGTGTATTCGAAGCATGCCACCGGACGCTTCCCGGAAGAGAACGAGGTCGTTGAGGCGATCCGCGCGCTGAAGTAAGCTCACATCGTGAGCTGGCGCCTGCTTGTCATCATCTTGAGCCTCGGTTGCGCGGCGGCATGGGCGGACAACACCGAGTCCGTTGCTCCCGAACCGCAGGGGTTGGCGCGCGCGGCGCTCGACAACCAATCGTTCGAGTGGATCCGGCGCGACGCGCCCCATCTTCGCTTCTACTTTGCGGCCGGCTCATTCCCGGCCGCGCACCAGGATAGTCTCATCCAACGTTGCGTGGTCGCGCGTCGCGATATTCTGCGGCGGCTCGGTGGCGCCCAGTTCAGCCCACCCGTCGACATATTCTTCATCGAAAGCCGCGAGCAGATGAAATCGCTGACCGGTCTTGGCGTCACCGGGCTGGCGGCGCGCGAAGAGCGTGCTGTCTTTCTGGTGAACAACGCCGGCTGGCGCTCATTCGAGCGCCACGAGTTGATGCATGTCTATGCCTATCACATCTGGGGAGAGGCCTCCAGCGCATGGGTGGAAGAAGGACTCGCGCAGTGGTCCGATGGCGTGTGCGGCGGGTACACCAATCACGACGTCGCGCACGCGCTGGCCGAACCTCACGGGTATGTTCCCATGGATACGCTCGTGTCCCGCTTCCGTGAGCTTGACGACCTGACGGCCTATCTCGAAGCGGCGAGCATGATGGGTTACATTTACGAGACGAAGGGGCGCACCGCCGCGCAGGCGGTATGGTTGCGCGGTGTCGATGCGCTGCAGACGGTCACCGGCGAGTCACCCGATGCATTTGCAAGATCGTGGTGGCAATGGGTGAGTGCAAGAGCCCGGCCGGTTCCGAAGAACGAGTTGGAGACAATCGTCAAGAAGGGATGCGGTTGAGTTAGTGAACGTGATTTCGATGCTCCGGCGGCCTCCCACCCTGGCGTGGATCGTTGTTGTGCTCGCGTTCAGTGGTTGCCAGTCGAAGCAGCAATCATCGGCGAACACGGCGACGACGCAGCGTGCAGCCGCGGACACGACGCCGGCGGTGCGGCCGTCGCTCAAGATCGTCGCGCGCCCCCCCGATGCTTTCTACGATCCGCCCGCCAGTATCTCCGCCGAGCCCGGTTCGCTGCTGCGCAGCGAAGCGATTCAAAACGTAATTCTGCCCCAGGGCATGCGGGCGTGGCGCATTCTGTATGCGACCACCATCGACGACAAGACGCCCGCCCTCGCGGTAGCCATGGTATTCGCGCCCAGGGAAATGCCGGTGCTGCCGCGTCCTGTGATTGCATGGGCGCACGGCACGCTGGGACTGATGCAGAAATGCATGCCATCGCTGCTGACCGCGCCGAGCGAGGGCATTCCAGCCCGCGACAAGATCGTTGGTCAGGGATGGGTGGTGGTCGCGACGGATTATCCGTACACGGAAAAAGGCGGGCCGCACCCGTACTTGATGGGTGAAGCGGAAGGGCGCTCCGCACTCGACGCGGTTCGCGCTGCGTACCATATGCAGGAGCTCACGCTGGACCGGCGTCACACTCTGGTGTGGGGGCATTCGCAGGGAGGCCACGCCGCGCTATGGGCGGGCATCATCGCGCCGCGCTATGCGCCGGAGCTGAAGATCGCGGGGGTTGTCGCCATTGCGCCCGCGGCGGATATCATGAATATCATCCGCACGAATCCGGCCGGCGAGAAGCGACTGGGTCCCTACATCGCGATGGCTTACAGCCGCTTCTATCCGGACATCAAGTTCGAAGAGGCGATTCGCCCGGTGGCGCTCGACGCGTCGCGCCAGATCGTGAACCTGTGTGGATTCATTCCGCCCGAAGATTCGCAGCAGATTCACGCGCTGGCCGAATCTTTCCAGGGCGGCGCGCTGGCCATTGACACCAACGCGGCGCTGGTCGCGCGCATCGAGCAGAACGCCGCGAGCGGTGCCATCGCGGCGCCGCTCGTGGTGGTACAGGGCCTCGCGGACGTTGTTGTGCCGCCAGCGTCGACAGAGGCGTACGTCGATGCGCGCTGTGCTGCCGGACAACCAGTCGAATACTGGACCTTCGCCGACCTCGACCACATCAGCATCGTTGCTCCCGGGTCGGCGTTGACCGAGGTGCTTTTCGCATGGACACAGGCCCGGCTCAAGGACGAACCGCAGCCTGCGGGTTGCTCGAAGCAGACGTTCTGATTACTAACCAGCACCGAAACGGGAATGACCCCCCCTGTTATCCTTCTACTGGCGATCGTCGCGATGTCCGTGCTGCATCCGCTGGCCCCGATTGCGTGCCTGATGAGCGGGCCGGTGCGCTTTATAGGAGCAATTCCCATCGCCATCGGCCTGGCGTTGAACATCTGGGGAAGCCGACTTTTCGAGAAGCGCCAGACCACGATCAAGCCGGCTGGCAAGTCCAACAAGCTCGTCGTCGAAGGCGCCTTCCGCCGTACCCGCAATCCCATGTATCTTGGAATGACGGTCATCCTGATCGGCGTTGCGTTCGCAATGGGAACGCTCTCGCCGTGGTTCGTGATTCCGGTATTTGTCGGCGTGATTCAGATCGCGTTCATACAGATGGAAGAGCGCAAGATGGAAAATGAATTCGGCGCCGAGTACGTGGCTTACAAACAGAAAGTCCGCAGGTGGTTGTAACCATGCCCCAACTCATTGCAGCGCCTACCATCATCGAAGCGGCCGGCACGAAGCCGAAGCGAATCGAAGAGTTCGCCGGTCGCGTCAATACCAGGCACGAATCCATCAGCGTGGCGCACATGGTGTCGCCCGGCGGCTGGGAAGAACCGGGGCAACGCCCGGAGTTCGAAGAGATCACCGTCGTGCTGAAAGGTGTTTTGCGCGTCGAGTTCGAAGGCGGTACTCTGGATGTGCACGCGGGACAGGGAGTTGTGTGCAAGCCCGGCGAATGGGTGAAGTACAGTACACCGGGGGCTGAGGGTGCCGAGTATGTCGCCGTCTGCCTGCCGGCCTTTTCGCCCGCCACCGTACACCGGGATGCGTGAGCTGTAAGGAGCGGCGCATCGGGCCGACCAAACTGGCATGAAAATCGAGCAAGCACTAACCGCGTTATTCGTCATTACCTTGCTGGCAATCGTGAGTTGCAAGTCCGGATCCAAGGCCGCTGCGATGAAAGACGGCGAACCCATGAACAATCCATACTATTCGAGAACTGACACCACCAGGCTCGATGTCCCCGACGCGACGTGGAAGAAGATTCTTCCCGCGGACGTGTATGCGGTGGCGCGCGAAGCGGATACCGAGTACGCATTCACGGGCAAGTACTGGAATTTTGAGGGACTGGGCACGTACTACTGCGCGGTGTGTGGCAACAAGCTGTTCCGTTCCGACGAAAAGTTCGCGAGCAGCTGCGGTTGGCCGAGCTTCTTCGAGACCTCGCGCCCGGGTGCCGCCATTTATCGAAGTGATAATTCGCACGGAATGCAGCGCATCGAAGTGCTGTGCGGACGGTGCGAAAGCCACCTCGGCCATCTCTTCGACGATGGCCCGCCGCCCACGGGCAAACGCTATTGCATGAACTCGATCGTGCTCGATTTCGTTCCGGATGGTCCGCTCGGAGCGCCAAAAAAGGAGTAATGGCGAATGTTGGCGGTGCGGTTGTTTCGCAGCGGGCTGATTGCGAGTTGCCTGTTTGCGCTCGGTCACTTCCTGGGTTTCCTGGAGGCGGCCCGTGCCGCCCGACATGACCCCGCCATGGCCGGCCTTACGCGCGCCATGCGCGAACACAGGACCAACGTGGCGGGGTTCCAACCCTCCATCCTCGATTTTCGGGAATACTTCAGCCTGAACTTTTCCATTCTTCTTCTGGGTTCGGCGGTGCTGGGTTTCGTTGCGATTTCGATGGCGCCCCACCCGCCCGCTGTGGTCCGCAGGATGTCCGCCGTCTACGTGGTGACAATGTTGATGCTGCTGGGCACATCGGTCTACTTCTCCGTGTTCCAGGGGATGGTAAGCTGCGCGGTCATCGCAGCTTTGTTCGGTCTCGCCTGGCGACTGGCATAATCTCCTCAAGAACTGCTACATTCACGGCTGCACAGTCGCTCGAGTTGGCGACAGCGCTTGTCGTTGTTGGAACCGGGTCGCACGGTTTGCGATAGCCCCGATCATGACTTCGAACATGCAACTGAGGATGGCTCGCCTCCATGCGGCGCGTTGGCTCACACTCGGCGCGCTACTGTGTGCGTGTCACGCGGGGGAGCGCCCTGCCATCGCGCCTGCGCCCGCGGAAAAAAATCCCTTCGACACGCGCGTGGTGCTCTTCATCATCGACGGACCGCGCTGGTCGGAGACCTTCGGCGACTCGCTGCACGCGCACATTCCGGGTATGTGGAACACCCTGCGGCCGCAGGGAACGATCTGCACCAATTTCCGTAACGAAGGCGCGACGCTCACCATTCCCGGTCATGCCACGATGCTCACGGGCCAGTGGCAGTACCTCAACAACCAGGGACTCGAACGACCGAAGCTGCCGACGCTCTTCGAGTACTACCGCAAAGAAATGAATGCCCCGGAACCCGACGCGCTCATTGTCTCCATGAAGGAGAAGCTCGAGGCGTGCGCATTCGGTGAGGATTCCGCATACGGCGAGCCATATCGCGCGCTCGGTGATTTCAGCCCCGCCAGCGACATCGAGACGTACGAACATCTCATCACGCACCTCGACAGCGATTCACCGCACCTGGTGATGGCGTCTTTCTCCGAAGTGGACCTCGAGGGACACTCCGACAACTGGCAGGGATATCTGCGCCACATCGAGATCGTTGATTCACTGGCCGTGCTCACGTGGAAACATCTGCAGGCGAATCCTGCGTACGCGGGAAAGACGTACATGTTCATCACGTCGGACCACGGTCGCCACGACGACGACCACGGCGGATTCCAGAACCACGGCTGCAAGTGCGACGGCTGCCGCCGCATTCCGTTCCTGGCTCTCGGCCCCCGCATCAAGCCGGGCTACGAGTGCGCGACGCCCCACACCCAGCAGGACGTATGTGCGTTGGCCGCGTGGTTGCTTGGCGTTCAAGCGCACCAGGCCGGCGGGGCAAGCTTTGACGGGATATTCATACCGCGCATGGCCGTCAAGAATTGATCGACCAGGGTATCGACCTCGCAACCCGAGCGCCATCGCGCGCGTATCCTTCCCAACCCCACGAACCAAGGAGCGACCGCTATGACCACGCTGATGAGACGGCTGTGCCTTGGGCTTTCCGTCGCGCTGGCCGCCGCGCTGAACACGGGCGCCGCGCTGGCCGACGATGCCCGCGACAGGGCCATTGCCACCATCGACGGCGACAGGATTCTCGCCGACATCACCGAACTCTCCTCCGATGCCTACGAAGGCCGCATGCCGGCCACCATCGGTGAGAAAAAGACGCTGGCTTATCTCACCTCGCGCCTGCAGGAGCTCAACATCGCGCCCGCACCCGGCGGATATCTCCAGAAAGTGCCGCTCATGCAGAAGCGTGTAAAGTCGTCCACGAAGCTCAGCATTACGGGCGCGGACGGTGCGCAGCCTCTGCTCCTCGGTGACCAGGTGCTCATCAAGGTGCTCAGCACCAGGAAGCATGTGTCGATTCCGAAGAGTGATCTCGTGTTCGTCGGCTTCGGCGTCAAAGCCGACGAGGTCGGCTGGAACGACTTTGCCGGCACGGATGTGAAGGGGAAGACGGTCGTGATGCTGATGTGCGACCCGCGCGGCGAAGCCGACAGCCTCTACTTCCGCGGTCGCGCGCTCTCGCAACACGGCTACAGTCTACAGAAGATCGAAGACGCCGCCCGGCTCGGTGCTCGTGGCGTGATCATCATTCACGACCAGCAGGCCATCGGGTATCCGTGGAGTGCCATTGCCGCGCGCGCCGTGCGGCCGTATTTCGAACGCGTGCGCGACAAGCAAAGCCCGCCCGCGCCGGATTTTTCCATGGTCATGGATCACGCCGCGGCCGATGCGCTTTTGAAGCGCGCCGGCAAGGATCTCACCGCGTTGGAAACCGAAGCATCGAACCGGGGATTTGTCGCGCAACCGCTGGGTTTGTCGCTCAGTGGTGAAGTCGACATGGACGTGGCGCAAAAACCGTCGAGCAACGTGCTCGGATTCATCAAGGGCAGCCAACGTCCCGACGAGTACGTGCTTTTTTCCGCGCACTGGGACCATGTGGGCATCGGGGCACCCGTGGCCGGCGACTCCATATATAATGGAGCGGTCGACAACGCCACCGGCAGCGCCGCGCTTCTCGCGCTGGCGCGCGCATTTTCGGCGCTGCCCGCACCGCCCCAACGCTCCATCGTGTTTCTGTGGACGACCGCCGAGGAGCAGGGACTCCTGGGCGCGTATCACTACGCCGATCATCCCGTGTTTCCGCTCGCGAAAACGATGGCCAACATCAACATGGATGCGCTGTTTCCGTACGGACCGTACAACGGCATGACGGTCGTGGGACTCGGGAGTTCGGAACTCGAGGATTACATGGGTGAAGCGGCAGCGCAGTACGGGCGCAAGCTGATCGACGATCCTAATCCCGAGTACGGCGCGTTCTTCCGCTCCGACCACTATCCGTTCGCGCGCAAGGGTGTTCCGGCGATCTTTGCGATCGGTGGGCCGCTCGACGAGCCGCCGCCCGACCCGGCATTGTCGGCGCGTTTCGACGACTATCTCAAGAACAAGTACCATCGTCCCAGCGACGAGGTGCAGCCGGACTGGGACATGCGCGGCGTGACCGACGACGTGAAGATCTATTTCCTCACGGGTTATGCCATCGCACAGGATACGAGGCAACCAAACTGGTACACGAGCAGTGAATTCCGTCCCATTTGCGACCGGCTGCGCGCGACGGCGCATCACTAGTGCGCGCCCGGGTCACCGGTGCTGCGAGGCGAGAGGGATGACGTCTCTGGTGGCTTCGCGCCCGATGCGAACCACGTACCCGCGGTCGTTGGCATTGTCCTGAATGGAAACGTGCAGTTGCCCCTGCTCGTCGGTGGTGACACCGCACACGTCATGCAGCTTGCCGCCGAACGCGGCGATGATCTCGAGGCCGCCTTCGGGCGTGTAGCGCGAGAGTGTTCCGTGCTTGCTATCGGTGATGAAAAGCGTCTGGTTGGCGTACCAGATCGTCTCCGGTGAAAACGCCTCGCGTTTTTCGAGTACGCGTTCGAGTTTTTTCGCCGGAGTCAGCCGGTACAGTACATCGTCGTGATTGTCCGCGATGTACAGGTTGCCTCTCTCGGCGTACACCATGCTCTCGGGTTTTGTGATGCCCCGGCTGGCGTCGAGGAATTGCGATACCGTTCCTTCCCGCGTCACACTGAATATTTCGTGACGCACGCCGTCGCCGACAAGGATGTCGCCCGAGGGCGCCAGCGCCAGGCCCTCGGTCGAAAACAATCCTTTGCTCCTGCCCGCCACAACCGATGCGTGGCCGTTGCGATCGATCTCCCAGAGACCGCCCGCCGTGTCATCGGTGAAGAAGAGGTTGCCGGCATTGTCGACCACCATGTCTTCGGGCTCCACAATGCCAAGCGACCGGTCACACAACGTGGTCATGCCCTGCGCGTGATCCCACGCCCGGATCGCGCTTCCACCTTCGTCGGCCATGATGAGCTTTCCGTGCCACCACAGAATGCCGTCGGGCATGGCGATGCCGTCGTGCGTGGTGACGGTGACGGCAGGAACATAGGAGCGGTCAACGACGAGCACCATGCCGCGCTCGTCGACGCCGCAACCGGCCAGGGGAACCATGCAGGCGACCAACAGGATATTGCGCAACAGCGGTGAGAGCATGTCCGTGTTCATGCTCAACCCACCCGGAAATAGCGCGCGATCGCGGCGCCGGTATCGATCAGGGAATTGAGATCCTGCAGCGTGTTTGAGATTTCAAAGAGCGCGACAAAGACGATTGCTGTCGTGATCGCCTCGTGCCGCAACGTCCACCGTGCGGCGGCGTCGGCGATGCGTCGCAACGCCACACTCACCACCGTCTGGCAGCCGGTGAGTATCAGGATGCCGATGGCCGCGCCGGCAACGACGTCGAGCGGCGAGTGCTGCCCTGTGATCACACGCCCGGCGATAATCACCAAGATCGTCCACGCCACGGCGAAGCGCCCGATGATTGGCGAGGCCAGCATGATGCCGGCGGCGATGGTGGCGTAAAACGCGGCGTGATCGCTGGGGAACGCATCGAGATCGCCGGTGTCGAGTTCACCCTGCGCGAGTTGGTGGTATTTCTTCTGGCTCGCGCTGTCGAGCGGAACGCGGTAACTCAGGTGACGCCCCGGTACCAGGCTCTCGCCGTCCAGATGATATGTCTGCTGCGAATAGATGAACGGGCGCGGGTGGAAAATACGGGTCGAAATCGCTTTCGTGACGGCGACCACGAGCCCGGAGGCGATGATGGTGATCAGCAGGATGCGCCGCGCGCGAACCCGGCTGTGCTCGTCGCCCTGTGCATGCCACGCCGCCAGAAAACATCCGCCCAGGATCGCGGCCTTGACGAGTTGGTTGTGCAGGCTCAGCGCCAGCAGGTTGTCGAACAACCAGAAATGGCCGGCCAACCGGTTGACAAGCTCGTAGAGTCCGTCGCTTGCCGCAATAATGATGTGGCCCCACATGGCTGTGCCCCTGCGCTCCTCATGCTGGCCGGGATATCCTCGTCGTTCCGCGCGATGCCCCGGCGTTACAAATAGCGTCCCGTGGAGTGCAAGGAACGGTCCGTCTGGTGCGGGTGTGGCGCGCGATGGCGCACACCCAACCCGACCTCAAAAATGTGATACGATTGTCGCCTTGCAACTTCGATAGCCTCGGCGGCGCGACGGCGCCGGCGCGAGGCGGGCAGCAATGAACACCCGGGGCGAGGGCGTCCAATGCAACGCACAGTCAGAGCCGCACCCGGCTGCATGAAACTATTATTGGTCATTGCGCTGGGGCTGACGCCGGCGGTGGCCTCCGCGCAGGTAACGCTCACACTCCAGTTTCGTGACGAAGGCGGGCAATCCCTGCCCGTGCGCGCCATTGTGATTACGCCGACCCAGACGTGTCCTCCCGTCAACCCGGCGGCCCAGCTCTACCAGGACCTGTCTTCGAAAAGTTACTTCTACTGCGATGGTTCGGCGCAGGTCAGCGTGCCGGCCGGTCCCGTGACCGTGAAGTGTGGAAGGGGTTTTGAGTACACCGCCCGTGACACCACGGTGAACGTCTCCGCGCCCACCACGGTTGTGGTCACTCTGACGCGCTTCATCGACATGAAGGCGTCCGGGTGGTACTCGGGCGATACGCACGCCCACATCACACACCAGCCTGCCATCTACAATCTCGGCGCCAGCGATCTCCTGCTGGCCATGCGTGCCGAAGACGTGAACTACGTGAACGCGATGGAAGAGCAGGCGAACTTCACCGGCCAGGTTGATCCGTTGAGTCAATCAGATCACATCTTCCAGTTCAGCAAGGAAGAGCGCAACGCGCACTTCGGCCACCTTTCTCTGCTCGGGTTGCGGCAGTGGATTGCCGACCAGGGATGCTCCGTGCAGGGACTGGCCTGTGGCCGCACGCTGAATGATGTCATTCACGACATGGTGAACCTGCAATCGGGAGAGAATGCGGTGATCGCAACCCACCCGTTTACCACGTACAACGTTGCCGACGCGAGCCCGTGGCCGGGTGGGGGAATGTGGCGGGGGATGCCGATCGATCTCGCGGCGGGCGCTGTGGATGCGATGGACCTTCTGACCTACACCAATGACAGCCAGCCCAATGCCGTCATGCCGTACTTTCATGCGCTCAACGTGGGGTTCCACCTGGCGCCATCGGCGGGAACCGACTGCATCCTTGCCACCGGGACCTCGAAGCCGCTCGCGGGCTACCGCGTGTACGTGTCCCCGTCGGGCGCGTTCACCATGGATTCCTGGATCGCCGGACTCAAAGCCGGACGCTCCTTCGTGACCAACCATCCGCTCTTCACCCATTTCGATATCGAGGGGAAGACGATGGGAGAAACGCTTTCCACGACCAGGGTGCAGTTGCAGGGCTCGGTGTCGGTACAGTGCGCCGTACCTTTCACGAAGATTGAGATTATCGGTGACACCGGGGTTTTGAGCGTGCTGCAACCGCCGGCACCGGCAAAATCATTCGCGACGACTTTCACCATTCCGGCCAGCGGAATCTCGTGGGTGGTCGCGCGCGCGACGGGATCGGTATCGAGCTGGCATTTGATCGACGCCAACGGACTTTTTGCGCAAACCGCACCCGTCTACATCACGCCTTATTCCCTCGGCATGGTCGCCGCCGAAACGCCGCAGGCGGGGGGCGCGCAACGCGTCCAGGCGGCGCTCTATTTTCTCGATCGTCTGAACGAGGTGGACGCCGAATTCACCGCGCATGGGTACTTTCCGTTTGCACAATCGCAGGAAGCATTCAATGCCGCGGTCTGGCAGGCGCGGGTGTTCTACAACGCGATGCTCGGTGTTTCCACCGGCGTTCCAACCCCGGCGCTGCGCACTCCATGGGAGTTGAAGGCGGTCTGGCCCAATCCTTCCGCCGGTGCGACGCACATCGTTTACCGTGTGCCGCATCGTGGCGATTCCCACCAGGTGGAGGTATACGACGCCGGCGGTCGCGCGGTTCGTACTCTGTTCTCGGGCGAGCGGGCCGTGGGCGACTACGAGCTCGAGTGGGATGGCCGCGATGCGGGCGGCGCGCGTGTGGCGTCGGGTGTGTATTTCGTTCGACTCCGCGCGGGTGGCGCGACGCAGGCCACGCGCAAGCTCGTCTTTGTCCGCTGATCCGAACCCGCCGATCCCCGCTTGCTGCACTGATCTTTCCCATTGCCACGTCTGGCCGAACCGGAGAAACTAGCCGGCAAATCCGGGAGGAATCATGTTCAGAGACGTTTTCCGTACCAAGAACATCTCCCACATTATTGCCACGGCTGACGGCCACGCGTCGCTCAAGCGCACGCTCGGACCCGTCCAACTGACGCTGCTGGGAATCGGCGCCATCATCGGTGCCGGCATCTTCTCGGCCGTGGGAAGTGCCGCCGCCGGCGGCGCCGGCCACGAGGGCGCGGGTCCCGCGCTCATGCTCTCCTTCATTATTACGGCCGTCACGTGCGGATTCGCCGCGCTGTGCTACGCCGAGTTCGCCTCCATGGTGCCCATCGCCGGTTCGGCGTACACGTACGCGTACGCCACTCTGGGCGAGTTCATCGCATGGATCATCGGCTGGGATCTGATCATCGAATATGCGGTCGGCAACGTCGCCGTCGCGATTTCGTGGTCGGGATATTTTCAAGCGCTGCTCAGCACCATCGGGCTTTCGTGGCCGGACTGGCTGGGTATCGACTATCGAAGCGCAGCGCAGGCGGCGCACGTGTTTGCCACCACCACCGACACCAGCACCCTGAGTGACACCACTGTGCGCGCAGCGGGCGCATTTGCACACGCGCCGCATTTCCTCGGTATTCCAATTCTGTTCAATCTTCCGGCGGCGGCGATCGTCGTGATCGTGACCTGGGTGCTGGTGGTGGGCATTCGCGAGAGCGCATGGTTCAACACCAGCATGGTGGTGTTGAAGCTCGCCATCGTCGGTTTCTTCGTGATCTTCGGCGCGAAGTTCGTGGACACCGCCAACTGGCACCCCTTTGCGCCCAACGGGACGGCGGGCATATTCTCCGCGGCCGCCATCATCTTCTTCGCCTACATCGGATTCGACGCCGTGAGTACGGCGGCCGAGGAAACCAAGAATCCCAAGCGCGACATGCCGATTGCCATCATCGCCAGCCTGGTGGTGTGTACGGTCATTTATATAGCCGTCGCGGCCGTGCTGACCGGCATGGTGCACTGGAAGGACCTTGGAACCGCGGAGCCGCTGGCGACTGCGTTCCAATCGCGCGGCATGGTATGGCCGACCATCGTCATAGCGCTCGGCGCTGTGTTTGCAACCACGTCTGTGTTGATCGTGTTCCAGCTCGGACAGCCGCGCATCTTCTTCTCCATGGCGCGCGACGGTCTCCTTCCCAGATGGGCGGCGAGCGTGCATCCGAAGTATCGAACGCCGCACATCACCACCAGTCTGACCGGCGGGGCGGTGGCGTTGTTCGGCGGCATTGCCAACATCAACGAAGTGGTGGATCTCACCAACATCGGGACGCTGTTTGCGTTCGTGCTGGTGTGCATCGGCGTCACCGTGCTGCGCTTCCAGGATCCGGGCCGCGAACGGCCCTTCCGCGTGCCGGGTGGTGCATGGATTTTCCCCATGCTTGGCGTGGTTTCCTGCGTGTTTCTGATGATTCATCTGCCACCCGCTTCATGGTGGCGTTTCATCGGCTGGCTGGTGCTGGGGATGTCGATCTACTTTTCGTTCGGGTACAACCATTCACAGATCGGCCAGCTCGCGGGCAGGCCCCGGACGCCCTCGCGCGTCCAGCGCGCGGTTGCGTTTGGATTTTTGCTCGCCGGTGCCGGGCTGTTCGTGATCCCGCACGATGCCAGCGCGGCGCGGCTCGTGCAGCTGGCGGGAGAACAGAATGTGCGCGCGGCTTCCGGGTTGACCATGATCTTCGTGGGACTGATTGTGGCGCTGGCCGGAGGAGTTCGCCTGGGGCAGAGAACACGCTCCGCGTAGCGCAGTCACGACGAGGCTGCAACCATGTCGCTGTCACTGCTTGCCGTCGCATTCATCGTCCTGCTGGTTGCCGGTTACCGCTTGTACGGTGGCTGGGTTGCGCGCCAGTTTCGCCCCGATGACGGGCGCGAAACCCCGGCTCATCGTTTCAAAGACGGCGTCGATTTCGTTCCCACCAAACCGTTCTATCTTTTTGCGCAGCATTTTTCCGCCATCGCGGCGGCGGGCCCCATTGCCGGGCCGATTCTCGCGTGCCAGTCGTTCGGCTGGCTGCCGTGCCTGGTGTGGATCAGCCTGGGCGTGGTGCTGATTGGCGCCGTCCACGATTTCTCCACGTTGACGGCGAGCGTGCGCCACGGTGCCACCTCCATCGCAGAGATCGCTCGCGAGCACCTGGGCACGCGCGCGGGGCGGGCACTGATGGCGTTCATCTGGCTGGCGCTGATCTATGTCATCGTCGCCTTCACGGACATCACGGCTGCGACGTTCGTTGCCGGCACCGACGAGCTGCAGCAGGGAGGTGTTGCCTTCAACGCGGGGGGTGCGGTGGCGGCGGCCAGCACCATGTATCTCATTCTCGCCATCGTGATGGGATGCATCCAGCGCTTCGCACCGCGCGTCCCGCTGTGGTTGCTCACGGTGGTATTCGTGCCGGCAACCTTCGGTGTGGCATGGTTCGGCACCCATATCTCGCACCTGCTCGTGCTCGACCATCGCGTGTGGGGAGTATTGATTCTCGCCTATTGCTGCGTGGCGTCGGTGACGCCGGTGTGGGCCTTGTTGCAACCGCGCGGTTACCTGGGCGGGTTCGTCCTTTACTCCGCGCTGCTGGTGGGTGTGATCGGCGTCCTCTTCGGCCACTACGAGGTGCAGCAGCCCGCGTTCAAGGGCTTCAACGTGGGCGGTATGACGGGTGCGATGTTTCCGTTCCTGTTCGTGACCATTGCCTGCGGCGCCTGTTCCGGCTTCCACGGCCTCGTGTGCAGCGGGACCACGTGCAAGCAGGTGGAGAAGGAATCGCACATGCAGCCCATCGGCTACGGTGCCATGCTGGCGGAAGCGTTCGTAGCGCTGATTGCGCTGGTGACCATCATGATCGCCGCCCCGGATTCCACCAAAGGATTGGCTCCCGGGACCATTTACGGCAACGGCATTGGTCGTTTCCTTACCCTGGTGATCGGGGAGGACAAGCTCGCGTTCGCCGTCACCTTCGGCGCCATGGCGTTCTCGACATTTGTGTTCGACACGCTGGATGTGTCGTTGCGACTGGGGCGATATCTGCTACAGGAGCTGTTCGGATGGCGTTCGCGCCTGGGCGGCGTGGTGCTGACGCTCATGACAGTGGCGATTCCCGTGTACTTCCTTGCTTTCGGAGAAAAAGGAAGCTGGCTCAAGTTCTGGACTCTTTTCGGAGCCTCCAACCAGCTGCTCGCCGCGCTGTCGCTGCTCGTGATCACAGTCTGGCTGCATCAGGCGCGGCACCGGATTGCATTCACCCTTATTCCGATGTTATTCGTCCTCGTCATCACGCTGTGGTCGCTGATCAAGCTGACCCTCGCCAACGCGGCGCTCTCCAAGGGTTTGGACGTGGCCATGTTCAACGCGGTCTCGGCGGCGGTGCTGGTGGCGCTTGCGCTCTATCTCGTCATCTCGGCGCTCCGAAGAACACGCAGCGGAAGGCCGGAATCTTCTGCCGCGCGTGCGGCCTGACCCAGCCGGGGCTCGTGTTTTGCTACATAAAGCATCAAAAGGGGCGAACTTTGTTTGGACCTTATTTGGCGGGTTACCTATACTTCCAACAGGCGGCCGTGCGCGTTGGGTCGTCGATGAGGACCATTTGAATGAGGGACCTTGCTCGTGCAGGGGCCCTTTCTTTTTCTAGGCAGGAGATCAACATGAAGCAGCCACAACACACCGATGCTCCGGCAGCCGAGAAACGTCCTACATGGCTCAATGCCGTCGCGCGCTATCGCCGGCCGCACCATGGAAAAAGCGCGGCGCAAATCGTGACCTCGGTCGGTCCCTATCTTGTGTTGTGGGTGGGGATGGTGCTGGTCGCCAAGTTTCTCTCGATCTGGTGGGCGCTCATACTCTCGCCGCTCGCGGCCGGATTTCTCATCCGCACCTTCATTCTTGCGCACGACTGCGGGCACGGCGCGTTGTTTCGCTCCCGCCGCGCGAACACCATCACCGGGATCATCACCTCTCTCCTCGTGTTCACGCCCTACGAACAGTGGCGCTATGAGCACGCGCAGCACCACGCCACCGGCGGCGATCTCGATCACCGTGGGATCGGCGACATCGCCACCATGACGGTGGCCGAGTACGCGCGGGCGTCATGGTGGACCCGACTCAAGTATCGCGTGCATCGCAGTCCCTGGGTTCTGTTCACGGTGGGGCCGATGATCCAGTTCATGATCCTGCAGAGGTTCGCGCGCCGCAAAATGACGGCCAAGGAGCACTGGAGCATCTGGCAGACCAACGCCATGATCGCCGGCATGGTTGTGCCGCTGTGGCTCACGCTGGGTGCCAAGACCTATCTGCTTATCCAGATGCCGACCATGGCCATTGCCTGCGCCATCGGCGTGTGGCTTTTCTATGTGCAGCACCAGTTCGAGGGCGTGTACTGGGCCCGTCACACCGAATGGGAATTCGAGAAGGGGGCCGTGGACGGCAGTTCATACTACAAGCTCCCGCGTTTCCTGCAGTGGATCACCGGCAGCATCGGCTACCACCACATCCATCATTTGAGCCCGAAGATACCGAACTACTATCTGGAGAAATGCTACAAAGAGAATCCGATGTTTCAGAACGTGAAGCACATCACGCTCAAGTCGAGCCTGCGTTCGCTGCGCTTCCGCCTGTGGGATGAAGAGGCGCAGCAGTTGGTCGGCTACAGCGCCGTCAAGGCGTACCGCCAGAGGCACGGCTTGACGGCCGGCTCCCAGGCCTGATCCGCAAAAAAATGCGGCGGGCGATCGAAATCGCCCGCCGCGTTGCAGCTTGGAATCTCTTCTTTCCGCTACTTCAGCAGCACCATCTTGCGCGACACATTCGTGTTCCGCGTACGCAGATGGGCGAAATACACACCGCTCGCCATGCCGTCCGCATTCCACGTGATCTGGTGAGCGCCGGCCGGGCGCACCTCATCCAACAACTTCGCCACCACGCGGCCGCTGACGTCGTGCACCACAAGGGTGACCCGCATCTCGGCGGGCAGCACGTAACGGATGGTCGTATTGGGATTGAATGGATTGGGGTGGTTGGGAAGGAGCTGGGCGACGGGAGCTCGCGCCGCGCCTCCGACGCACGCCGTGGCGTGTTGCGCCGCAGAGGCCAGGCAGGACGCGACCAGCACGCTCAATACGAGTAAACGCAGCTTCATGGATGCCTTCCCGGGGCGGGCGAACGCAGCAAGTTTACCATTTGCCCCAAAACACCTCAACCCACTACATTCCGTTGCACGTGCATAGTTTATGCCGGGAGGAACAATGAAGCAAATACGCGCGCTCGGGTTCGTGGCCGGTATTCTGGCCGCGACACCACTCTTTGCCGCCACACCACAGCTCACCGAAAAGAACCTCGTGACCGGTGGTTTCGGCGCCGCGCCCGAGCAATACGGCCGCGCCAACCTGGGTGCTTCACCGAAGACGGTGAGGCTTGTGAACTGTTTCGCCGCGAGCCCGAATTACGTCGCTGTGCACGATCGCATCAAGCGTGACGTGAAGCTGTACACGACGGCGGGCGCCTTCGACAAGTCGATCCGCCTGCGCCTCACCGGAGCCAAGGCAGACACCGTACGCGCGCGCGACATAGCACTCGGGGGTGACGCCCTCTACGTTCTGGTCGACGATCAGAGCGACGGCTCCAAGACGATGCCGTCGTCGATGCGCATCGCCACCTTCGATCTCGCTTCCGGAGCCTGTCGCGATGTGCGGTCACTGGACACTTCGACGCTGGCGCAGGGGCCTGCCACGGCGCGCGGTGCCGACGCCTACTTTCTGCACCCGGATGGCAAGACGCTGTGGTTCGTGGATTCGATCCGTCAGATGACGTTTGAAATCTCGACGGCGAATCCCGCGCAGTTGTCGCATCGTCCCGTCTTTGGATGGGGAAGCACGTATCGCGTTCGCACCGACGACAACACCTCGACCATCAACCTGCTCGATTCGACGGGAAAGATTCTGCGCCGCATGCCGGGCGCCGGGGTTCTGGTTGCCGTCTCCGCGGATGGAAGCGATTTTGCGCTGATGCAGACGGCGGGCGGCGCCGACTGGAAAATCACCGTCTTCAATTCCGACGGCGACCCGCTGGCCCAGGCCCCGCGGCCCAATCGCGCGTGGAAGCCCTTCAAGGCGCCCGTCATGGAGCGCAAGTACGAGCTCGTCGGCACTGCCACCGGCGCGGATCTCTACGAGATGTACGCCAACGCCGATGGCGTCCGCATCGTGCGGTGGGTCAAATGAGCCCGGTCCCATGGTTGACCCGCCGGCGGTGGAAATGGTAAGCTAAGTGCCGTTGTCCCTGTCCTGCCGCCTTCTGGTGGCCGTTTCTAATAGTTCCTCGTTGTTCCGAGCGCGCCCGGCCACCCGCCCCGCGCGCTTTTACTTATGGCTCGGGCGGAGGCTGTTCCGCGCGAGCTCAGACTGAGGTAGTCAAACCCCGATGAAGCCAATTCTGGATTTCTTCAAGCTCCTGTGGAAGGGCTGGAAAAAGTTCGCCCACATCCTCGGAATCGTCAACACGCGCATTCTTCTCACCGCCACTTACTTCGTCATTTTCGCGGTCGCGTTCATCGGTGTCCTCATTTCGCGCGCGGACCTGCTTGACCGTAAGATGGATAAGAAAGCGTCCTACTATCACAATCGCGAGCCGTTCAAGGATACGCTCCAGACGGTCAAGCGCACGTTTTCGTTCTAGCGCGACGCGCGCAGGAGACCAACGATGTACATTCTCGGTATCTCGTGTTACTACCACGATTCTGCGGCCGCGCTTCTCAAAGACGGCCAGATCATCGCGGCGGCGCAGGAAGAGCGCTTCACGCGCATCCGCCACGACCAGGCCTTCCCGGAACAGGCCGTCAAGTACTGCCTCAAGCAGGCCGGCATCACCATCGACCAGGTTGACTACATCGGCTTCTACGACAAGCCGATGATCAAGTTCGAGCGCATCCTGCAGACTTACATCGCCACCTGGCCGCGCTCGTTCCCCTCTTTCATCAAGTCGGTTCCGATGTGGCTGCAGAAAAAGCTGTGGATCCCGAGCCTCATCAAGAAAGAGCTCGGCTACGAAGGCGACGTGCTCATGATCGAGCACCATCTTTCGCACGCGGCCAGCAGCTACCTCGTCTCTCCTTACAAGGACGCGGCCATCGTCACGGTGGACGGCGTGGGCGAGTGGGCGACGTCGACCATCTGCCACGGCGTGGGCAACGACATCAACATTCTGAAGGAGATCCGCTTCCCGCACTCGCTGGGCCTCCTTTATAGCGCGTACACCTACTACCTCGGCTTCAAGGTCAACAGCGCCGAGTACAAGGTGATGGGTCTCGCGCCCTATGGCGAGCCGAAGTACGTCGACAAGGTGCTCGAAACGATCACCTACAACGACGACGGCTCGTTCAAGATGAACATGAAGTACTTCGCGTACGACTACGGCCTGCGCATGACCAACAAGAACTTCGAAGTATTGTTCGGCCAGCCCACGCGCGAGCCGGAGTCGAAACTCGAGCAGTTCCACAAGGACGTGGCGATGAGCGTGCAGGTGGTTACCGAGGAGATCGTGCTGCGCATGGTTCGCCACGCCCACGAGATCACCGGTTCCAAGAACCTGTGCATGGCGGGTGGCGTGGCGCTCAACTGCGTGGCCAACGGCCGTGTGGTGAAGGAAACGCCGTACAAGGATGTGTTCATCCAGCCCGCCGCGGGTGACGCCGGCGGCGCTGTGGGTGTCGCGACGTATCTCTATCACACCGTGCTCGGCAACGAGCGCAACTGGCAGTGGGAGCACGCGTACCTCGGTCCCGAGTACTCGACCGACGAGATTCGCCGGTTCCTGGACGAGAACGGCATCGTGTACAAGGAGTTCGACGAGGACGGCATGCTGGATGCCACCGTGCAGGCCCTCGTCGACCAGAAGACGATTGGCTGGTTCCAGGGCCGCATGGAATTCGGGCCGCGCGCCCTGGGCGCGCGCTCGATCATCGCCGACGCGCGCAATCCCGAGAACAAGACCGTCGTGAACCTGAAGATCAAGTTCCGCGAGAGCTTCCGTCCGTTTGCGCCGTCGGTGCTGGAGGAGAAGTGCAGCGAGTGGTTCGAACTCGACATTCCTTCTCCCTACATGCTGCTGGTTGCCGACGTGCGCGAAGGCAAGCGCACCATTCCGGCGGTCACGCACGTCGATCAGTCGGCGCGCATTCAGACCGTGAACGAGAAAGAGCACGCGCGGTACTACAAGCTTCTCAAACGCTTCGATGAGAAGACGGGTTGCCCGCTCATCATCAACACGTCGTTCAACGTGCGCGGCGAACCCATCGTGTGCAAGCCCGACGAGGCGTACACGTGTTTCATGCGCACCAACATGGACGTGCTGGTGCTCGACAAGTTTGTGATGTACAAGCCGGACCAGAAGCCGTTCAACGACGACGTTGATTGGCGCAAGCAATTCGCGCTTGATTAGAGCAGTGTTCTGCGCGTGTTTGCAGTAACGCGCGCGGGCATCCGGCCGCGAACGCGGCGTTGTGACGCAAGGCGGGAACGGGGCGCGTTCTTGCCACGCGACGCGACGCTGTGATAACCTCCGGGTCCTGTTTTTTCTCAGCGACCCGGAGGTTTTTCATGCATCTCGCCAGCGGAACCATCGACAACTATCTCTGCACCGCCACCACCGCCGCCTCGACGGTTGCCGTGATTTTTGCTGCCACCCGCCTTCGTTCCACGGTGACGCGCGAGCGTCTCCTGAAGGCCGCGTTGGGAGCGGCGATCGTATTCATGGCGCAGATGTTTGACGTGCCTCTGTTTGGCAACGTGGCCGTGCATCCGATTGGTGCCGCGTTCCTGACACTCCTCGCCGGTCCCGAGCTGGCGCTGATGGGCATGGCGACGGTCATCGCGGCGCAGGCGTTCTTCATGCACGATGGTGGCGTGGCCGAAATGGGCGCCAATATCCTGAACATGGGTGTGGCCGGCGTCGCCGTGGCCGCGGTCACCCTGCGACTGGTTCGCGGACGCAGCGCGGGAACCTCCGGACTACTTGCGGCGACCGCCCTTGCCAGTGTTGCTTCCGTGATGGCCGCGGTGGGTTTGATGTCCATCGAGCTCGCGTTTTCCGGGTCTCCGGCGCTCGCGGTGTTCGGGCTCACCGTGCCCGCGCACGCGGGGTTTGCAGCCTGGGAGACACTGACGACGCTGGCGCTCGCCTTCGCGGCTGTCCGCATGCGCGCGATCGATCCGGTCGCGGCACCGTCGGTCTCGTAACCGATACCAGAAGGGTTCCTTCCCGATGGCGACCAAGGGCCGCAAGGCGAGTCCAATCTCGCGCCTTGAGATCAAGCCGGCCGACCTGCGCTGGCAGTGTGATCCCGACAAACTCGGGTTCGAAACCACGGCGTCGCTCGAGAGCAAAGCCAACATCATCGGACAGGATCGCGCGCTCCACGCCATCCGGCTTGGCCTCGGGCTGCGCAGCCCGGGCTACAACATCTTTGTTTCCGGCCTCACCGGTGTCGGCAAGCTGACTGCGATCCGCTCCGAGCTCGAGGCGATGGATCTCTCCCGCAACGATCTCAAGGACATTTGCTACGTCCACAACTTCCACGATCCGGATGCCCCCCAGTACCTGATGCTCAAGAAGGGGCAGGGCAACGCGCTCAAGGAGAAGATGCAGGACCTGCTGCGCACGATCACGGAGGTGATTCCGGTGGCCCTGCAGAGCGATGCCTTCAAGCGCAAGCAGGCCGTCATCGCGGATGAGATCAAGAAGCGCCGCGACGAATTGCAGCAGGCGCTCGAGAAGGACGTGGTCAAGCAGGGTTTCTCGGTGCAGCAGATCGAGTATGGCGACTACACGCGACCCGAGATCGTGCCCGTGGTCGCCAACGAGCCGGTGCCCGTCGACCGGTTGCCGAGTCTTCTGGCGCAGGGGAAAATCAAGCAGGCGGAATACGACCGCCTGCAGTCGTCTTATCCGTCGTTGTCACGGCGCCTCGATGACCTGTTGATCCGGGGGCGCGAGCTCCAGCGCGAGCTCGACCATCGCACCGCAGAGTTGGAAAAAAAGCAGCTCTCGCCCCTGGTTGACTATTCCATCAAGGACATCGCGGAGGAATTCAAGCATCCGAAGCTGACGCGCTTTCTCGAAAGCCTGCGCGGCTTCGTCCTCGACCATCTGCCGCTCTTTGCGGTCCCGCGCCAGGACGAAGAGCGTCGCCGTGCCGTTCTGCCCTTCCAGGTGAACGTGCTAGTCGACAATGCCGGCCGCACCGAGGCGCCGGTCGTCATCGAAACCTCCCCGTCGTACACCAACGTATTCGGTGCTATCGAACGTATCGCCACCAGTGACGGCGATCGCGTTACCGACCACATGGCGATCCGCGGCGGCTCTCTCCTCAGCGCCAATGGCGGCTACCTGGTTCTCAACCTGATCGACGTTTTCGAGGAACCCATGGTGTGGAGCGCACTCAAGCGCGCGCTGAAAAGCCAGCGCCACACCATCCGCGGCTTCGATTCGCTGCTGCTCATGCCGGTCGCGTCTCTCAAGCCCGAACCCATCGAGCTCGACCTGAAGATTGTCCTCATCGGCGACCAGTACAGCTATCAGTACCTTTACGAGTACGACGAGGATTTCCGAACCATCTTCAAGGTGAAGGCCGATTTCGACACGGTGATGGAGAACAGCCCGGCCAACCGGAAGAAGTACGGACGGTTCGTGCGCACGCTTTCGGAGCAGGAGTCGCTGCCGCATTTCCACAAGAGCGCGGTGGCGGCGATCATTGAAGAAGGCGTGCGCATTGCGGGACGGCGTAACAAACTGTCCACCCGCTTCAGCGACATCGGCGACGTCGCGCGCGAAGCCGTGCACTGGGCGCGTCGTCGTCGCGCCGAGCTCGTGCGCGAGGAAGACGTCGACACTGCGCTCGAAGAGCGCCGCCGTCGCGTGAATCTTTCCGAGGACAAGGTGCAGGAATCCTTCGAAGAGGGGACCATCCTGATCGACCTCGACGGTTCGAAGATCGGACAGGTCAACGGACTCGCGGTCTACGACCTCGGCGACTACGCGTTCGGACGACCCAGCCGCATCACGGCCGAAACCGGCGTGGGACGCTCGGGCGTGATCAACATCGAACGCGAGTCCGAGTTGAGCGGTCGTATCCACAACAAGGGGCTGTTGATTCTCGAGGGGTACATCCGCCGCATGTATGCGCAGGACAAGCCCATCACGGTCTCGGCCAGCCTGTGCTTCGAGCAGGGCTATTCATTCATCGACGGAGACAGCGCGTCGTGCGCGGAGATGTACGCGCTGATGTCGAGCCTTGCGTTCGTGCCGCTGCGCCAGGACATCGCCGTCACCGGTTCCATGAACCAGAAGGGCGAGGTGCAACCCATCGGCGGCGTGAATGAAAAAATCGAAGGCTTCTTCGATGTGTGCAAGGCGAAGCGCTTCACCAGGAAGCAGGGCGTCATGATTCCCGCCGTCAACGTGCCCGACCTCATGCTGCGCCAGGAGATCGTCGACGCCGTGAAGAAGAAAACCTTCCACATCTACGCGGTGCGCACCATCGATGAAGGCATCGAAGTGCTGACTGGAAAGCGCGCGGGACGCTGGATTCCGCGTCGGGGCTACGAGCCGGGCACGATGCACTTTCTGGTCGACCAGGGACTGCGCCACTTTCACGACCGCCTGCGCGATGCCGAGGACGGGCACCCCGAGGCCCCCAGGGCCAAGGCGACCGAAAAGAAAGCGGCCGCGAAAGAAGACAAGCCGCGCCCGCCGCGCAAGCGACGTCGCCGCGAACGTCCCCGCCGCGGATGATATAATCGGCGCATGCCCAGCGCCGAAGAACGCGTCAAAGCCCTCGCCCTCGAGACCGGGTTTTCGCTGTGCGGAATTTCCCGTCTCGATCCCGATCCCCATTCCGACGCCATCTTTTCGCGCTGGCTCCGCGACGGTCATCACGGGGAGATGCGCTGGCTGGAGCGCCACCGAACGCTGCGCGAGGATGCCAACCATGTGCTGCCGGGGGCGCGTTCCGCGATATGTGTGGGGCTGAATTACTATCAGAGCGTCGAGCGCGAGCAACGCGACATGGATGTGCGCGAGGGGCACGGGCGTTTTTCCATCTACGTGCACGGCGAGGACTATCACGAGGTGATGCAGCGCATGTTGCGCGACCTCGATGCGCGCGTGCGCGCCGGGTTCCCCGCGGCGCATACCCGTGCTGTATGCGACATCCATCCCGTGTCCGATCGCGCGCTTGCCATCGGCGCGGGTATTGCGTGGTTGGGGAAGAACACCAACGTCATCTCGCCGCAGTTTGGTTCGTGGATTTTTCTGGGCGCGCTTCTGACCGATCTCGATCTGTGCGCCGACGAGCCGCTGGAGACATTGTGCGCCGGCTGCCGCAAGTGCATTGACGCCTGCCCCACGGGTGCCCTCGACACACCGTTCGTGCTGGATGCGCGGCGGTGCATCTCGTATCTGACCATCGAAAAGCGCGGCGAGATCGACCCCGCACTGGCGCCCTTGCTCGGTGCCGACGTCTACGGCTGCGACACCTGCCAGAGTGTGTGTCCCTTCAATCGCGTGGCGACGGAATCCGTCGTGTTTCACCGCGAGCAGCGCAGCGCTCTGATCGACATGCCGCTGGAAGAGCTGGCGGCCATCAGCGATGAAGAATTCCGCGACAAGACGAAGGGAAGCGCCATTCGCCGGGCCAGAGCCGAAGGCATGCGCCGCAACGCGCGCCTGGCGCTGGAACAGCCGGAATAGCTCCTGCGCACCTTTCGGTGTGCTACAATCAACGGGTCATGCGGCGTTTTGTCCCGTGGATATGCCTTCTTCTCGTGTTTCTTCCCCTGACGGTTACGTCCACGCCCCCGGCCAGACCACCCCTCAACTCGTATCGGCTCAGTGGCCGTCTCGTCACCTCACTGGGCACGCCCATCGCCGGTGCGCCCGTTGCCTTTGCGGCGCATTGCCGGGGTGAGCTCGTGGTGCTCAACGCGGCCAATGTTTGCGCCTGTAGCCAGGGCAACGAACCCGGGCATCCATCCGACCGCACCGCTCCCGACGGCACTTTCTCGCTTGATCTCGTGTCATGCGAGCGGTTCGACTCTCTTGCCGTCGCCGTGGTGGGGCCGAACCCCGTGGTGAAAAGCAAAGCGTATGCGGTGCAGGATGCACGGCGCGAAGACTGGAACCGACCGGTTCCCAATGAGGGCACGGGCTACTTCTTCTGCGCGACGTCGACCACCGGATTTTCGAATGTACAGGTGGGCTCGATCTATTCCTTCGCGGAACAAACCGTCACCCTGTCGCCATCGTCAGGTCGGTAACGGACCCGAATCGGCGTGACAGAACACACGCGATCCTGTCGCGTGTGAATCCAATACAATCTGTGGAGTTACTGCGCGGAAGCGGTGAGAAGTTTCGGGCGCGTGGTTTCTTTGCCTTCAGCGACGCGCTCGAAGTAGCGCTTGCGGGCGCCGAGCACCCAGTCGAGCAGATATTCCTTGTGCCAGAAGGTGACCGCGCGCTCGTAGTGCTTGGCGGCCGCCTTGAAGTCGCCGCGTGCGGCGAGAATTTCGCCCGCGCGGGTGCACGCGACCAGCTGATAGGGCTGATCCCAGGGCGCGGCCGAAAGATTGATCACACCGGTGAAGGCCGTCAGCGCCTTGTCCAGTTCTCCCGACATCAGCCACGCTTCGCCGAGATAGAACTGATCCGCCAGCGTCGGATTCTGCTGTGCGGCGAGCGCTTCCCGGGCAACCTTGCGCGCCTCCTCGTCGGTTCCGTAGACAGCGGTCAGGCTTGACGGTCCCAGGCCGGTGCCCTGCGGGTACTTGGAGAGCGCATCGCGCGCCGCCCTGGCATCGCCATGGAGATACTCGACGCGCTTATCCTTGATGGTGAGTTCAAAGGCTGTCTTCGCCTTCGCGGCATCGCCCTGTGCGGCGCGCAGGCAGCCCAGCTCATACGCGGAGAAACCCACCACCCAGTCGGGGTGTTTGGGATCGTCCTGCAGGATTTGCTCGAAGCGCTCGATGGCGCGCTGCGGATTGTAGAAGCGGTCTGCAAATGCGCGCTCGAGCCGGATCAATGTGCACGTGGAGCTGTCGATCTTGTGCTCGCCCAGCGACGACACCACCTGTGTGCGCGCATCGAGGCTGTCGGAGTTCTCCGTGGTCTGGCGCGGAAGCAGAGGCGCCATGATGGCGTCGGGACGCACGAACGTCGCGTGCAGCGGGAATTCCTGCTGCAGCCGGCGGAAACCCTCCAGCCCCTCTTCATAACGACCTTCGAAGCCCAGATACACCGAGTACAAAATGAGAAGATTGTCGGTGCCGAGCGGGTTGTCCATGG
>CAZULB010000012.1:0-18504 GCA_964621155.1 uncultured bacterium
ACCGGCTCGCCCTGATCGGTGACCATGATGTTGCCGGGTTTGATGTCGCGGTGGACGATCCCTTTGGCGTGCGCGTGCTCGAGCCCGCGGCACACCTGGTGCACGATGGCGAGCGCCAGCTCGGGCTGCATCGGGCGCCAGCGGTCGAAGACGTCCTTCAGGCTCTCGCCCTCGACGAACTCCATCACCATCTGATAGCTGCCCTCTTCGATGCCGAAGTCGATCACGCGCACGATATTCTGGTGATCGAGCGACGCGGCGGCCTTGGCTTCCAACACGAAGCGGCGCGTAAAATTCTCGTCCTGGGTGAGGTGCGCGTGCAGGCGCTTCACAGCGACGATGCGCTCGAGCGAGATCTGGAGGGCGCGATAGAGCACCGCCGTGCCACCCGAGGCGACGGTTTCGAGAATGCGGTAGCTCTTGCCCTCGGACACGGGGGTTACCTCGCCAGCATCAAGCGTTCAGCCAGATAGGACGGGAGTCCGTTGGAGAGAATCTTTCCCTGTGATTTCGAGATGTCGTACGGAATGCGGACGAACTCGAGCGAGCCGGCTTCTTCGTCGAGCAGCACGGCGCAGGCATCCGGATTGGAATCGCGTGGCTGTCCGATCGAGCCCACATTGATGAAGTAGCGCTCGTTGTCCTTGAGGCGGACCTTCAGGTCGCGCACCACTTCCATCTTGCCGGTGCGCTTGCTCATGGTCACGATCACCGGCAGGTGCGTGTGTCCCACGAAGCAGAAGCGCTGTCCGATGTGCGAGAACACCTCGCCCACTTCCTCCAGGGTGCGGATGTACGTGAAACGCATGGGGTCGAGCGGGGAAGCGTGGGTGTAACAGTAGTCGCCATCCACGTACTGCAGCGGCAGATTTCCGAGCAGGTCGCGGTCCTCGGCGCTCAGTTGGTCACGCGTCCATTCCACCGAGCGGCGCGCAATGGCGTTGAACTCGTCGGTCGGAATGATCCCGGCGACGGCGAGATCGTGATTGCCCGCCAGCATGAGGTTGGCCTTGTCGCCGACCAGGTCGATGCATGGCTGCGGATCCGCGCCGTACCCTACGACATCGCCCAGGCACATGAGCTGGAACGGTTCGTACTTCTTCGCGAACTCGACCGTGGCCTGCAAAGCTTCCAGGTTGCTGTGGATGTCGGAAATGAGGAAGTATCGCATCGACGCCTCCGGTCGCGCGTTATTCGTGAAAGACAAACGACTCGTTGCCGATCTGGATCTCGTCGTTGTCCTTGAGCTCTATCTCGCGTACGGCTTTGCCGCCCACCTTGACGGGGCGCAGGCCGGCGAGCTTCTGCAGCACGACCCGTCCGGCTTCCATCACGATGCGCGCGTGTTTCCCAGCAACGAACATGCCTTCGATGCGGATGTCGGCATTTTCGTCCGAGCCGATCGCGATGCCGTTTTCGCCTACTTCGATCACGCGCTCGCCGGAAGCGTCACGCGCTACCAGGCGCGGGCGCCGCACGGCCGTCGCCACCAGCGTGGCATTGATGTCGATCTTCGGTCGTTCCGGCCCCGTCGCGGGGGCGCGGTCAGGACGAGCGGCGTTCGTCGGCGCCGGCGTCACCGCGCTGCGCGAAAAAATCATGGTCTTGTCGAATCCATCCTTTTCTTCCGCCTCCACGACGGCGTGACCGGACGGAACGCGGAACAGAATCGTGTGTTTGGCGATGGAGATTTCGTCGCCGTCGGCGAGGCGACGGCGCAGCGCGATGCGCTGCCCGTTGACCTCGGTACCGTTGAGGCTGTCGCAGTCCTTGACGAAGTGATCACCCTTTTCTTCTTCGATGAGCGCGTGTAGGCGCGATACGGCGAGATTGTCGATCACGATGTCATTGTCGGGCGTGCGCCCGATGCGCAGGCGCGGGCGGTCCATTTCCCAGCGACCGATCTCGCGGTCCTTGAGGCGCAGCACGAGAACGGGCGGCTTGGAAAGAAACAGATCGTCGAAACGGCCGGAGAACGACGCCGGAACATTGCGCGCGTCGTTCGCGTACGCGACCAGGAAATCCTCGTACAGGCTCACGGTGAGTGGCTGCGACGCGGCCTGCGTGTAGACACCGACCAGGAACTCTTCGCGCGCGGTGGTTTCGCGCGGCGTGGTGGACAGGCGGCCATGATAGCTTCCCGCGGTCTTGCCCTTTTCGTAGCGCAGGATGGCGAGATACTCGTCCCGCGCCGCGCATACGATCGCGCTCTTGCCTTCTTTTTCAATGCGGTCCAGCATCTCGTCGAGATCGACAAGGTTGGTCATGACGCGCAGCGCCGGTTTCTTCTGTGCGATAGCGAGGAGCGAATGCAGGATGCGCGCGTTGAGCTCGAACAGAGCGGCGCGCGGAAAACTCATGTGCGCCGAGCCGGTGAGAAACTCACGGATCGACGTCGGGTTCATCTGACCGCCCGCCATTTCGGCCGCGGCGTAGATCTGACCCTCGCGCAAGAAGAGGAAGCGTTGTGCGGTGGCATCGAAGACTTCGACCGCGCAGGGCCGGGAGGTGCTCTCTGCAAGCGCGCGACGAATCAGGTCGTCGAGCGCGGCGCGGGTCAGCTCGCCGGTTTCCTGGATGATCGAAACATGCGGAATCAGAATTCTCACGACGTGGACGCTCCCGCGGACGATGACGAAACACGTTGTCCGCGAAGGAGAAAAGGGCAAGAACCGCGCCGAAAGGCGCGGAAAAACGGCGGCCAGGAACGGCAGAAAATGCCTGCCCGCTCCGCGTCAACCAGCCGGCTCACACGGGCCGGGCCGGACTTCCTCGTGGTTTCCACCAAGGCCCATTTGTGGCTCGCTCATGCGATAAAGTCCAGGTGCTGTCTTGACGTGGAAACGCGTCCTGTGGTAAGATGCTGGTATCTCACGCAAGGGATTGACTCACGTGTTTGCAACCAGTGACAGATAACCCAGCCGTATCCACCGTGCGCACCGACGCTCGCGGTGGATTTGCTGTTTTTACGGAAAGGGGGACGGCATTTGCGTATTACTGGTAAGGTGAAATGGTTCAACGAAAATAAGGGCTATGGATTCATCGTCGGAGACAGTGGCAAGGATATCTTCGTCCATTACTCCGAGATTCGCGATGACGGCTACCGCACTCTGGCGGAAGGCGAAGTCGTCGAATACGAACTGATGGACAGCCCCAAGGGCCCACAGGCCAAGTCGGTGTTGCGCAGCCAGAAACGTGGCGTGGCGCAGCCCCAGGCAGAGGCTGCCTAGGTCGCTTCGTTGACCATACTCGAGACACGGATCCCCGTACCCGCGCCAGGTCGCAGGTACGGGGATCGTGTTTTCCAGAGTTTCCGTGCGTCGGCAAGCCCGTGCGCGGGATCGCACCACTTCCAAAAAAGGCCCGCATCGTGTGATGCGGGCCTTTTCGGTCCTCAGTCGTTGAGGGACTTCAAACTTCGCTGCGCCTTTTCGTTGGCGGGATCGAGCTCGATGGCTTTCTTCCACGCCGCGCGGGCCTCGTCCTTGTGGCCCAGCTTGAAGTGCGCGTTGCCGAGGTTGGTGTACGCGGAAGAATTGTTGGCGCTGCGCGACACGGCCTCCTGGTGCATCTCGATCGCCTTCTCGTAGTTCCCCTGCTTGTAGTAAACGTAGCCGAGGTTGTTGTACGCGGCGTGGAGATCGGGGCTCAACTTGATGGCCTTGAGGTACGCTGCGGCCGCCTTCGCTTCTTCGCCCAGCTCGGTATACACCAGGCCGAGGTTGTTGAAGCACTCGGCGAAAGAGCCGTCGCGTTTGACTGCATCCAGAAACTGATCGCGCGCCAGTTCCAGGTGTCCGTTGTGGAAACTGGTAACGCCGAGGTTGTTGAACTTCATCGCTTCCCGGCGGTTGCCCTGCTGGGCGACCGCGGTGTCCTCGGCCTTCTTCTTCTCGGCCTCGCTGCGCGTCCGCACCACGTCCATCATTTCGGCCCAGTTGCGCTCGAGGCGGTCGATATTCTCGACGGTCTTGCTCATGGTTGATTCCATGCGCTCGATACGCGGCGCGATTTCTTCCAGCGCCGCCATCTGCTTCGTCACCTGCATCCACTGTTCCTTGATCGATTTGATGCTGTCCTCGAACCCGAGCACGAGGTCGGACACGGTGGTGGTGAGGCTTTCCACCCCGTCGTTACGGGCTTCCAGGTTGTCCTTGATCTCCGCGATTCCGTCGCGGATCGAATGCATGGCGCCACTGTCGCTGTCGCCCTTCATGCCGGTGATTTTCGACTCGAGATCGTGCGCAATCTTCGCGAGCGCCTCTTCCTGGCGTTTTTCCACCTCGCCGAACGACGAGATCATCTCCGCGGCGCTCTTGGTCTGAAACTTCCAGAACTTGTCGAGCTCGCGCGCCACCGACGCCGAAGCTTCTTTCTGCGCCGACGCGCCGGCTTCGCTGGCCTTCGACGCGTTTTCGAGAATGGCGTCGAACGTGCACTCGCCGTCCTTGCTGCGATAGAACCGGCAGGTGTCGCGCAGGCAGTAGAGATGCGTTGCCGCGGGCTTGGATTCCTTCACACCCGTTCGCGCGCTGGACTTGACGCCGACGCCACCACGCGAGTCTTCGTTGTGGTCGAGATCGTCGCCGGCCCCGATTTCAAGGACATTGGCTTCATTGCCAAGCATGTGCGACATGAACGGACAGATCTTCATGATTGTGCTCCTAAAACGCGTGCTCCAAAACTACCAGGCGTCGGGTCAAAGCGAGGTCATTCAAACCGTGTTAGCAGGTTTTGTGCCCGCAATCGAGGGCGCGAGGAACCGGCGGCGGGACACAGCACCGTTCGTGCGCGGTGTCGGTTTGCGTCAGTCCAGAGAGGAAGTTTTTTCCAGGGTGGTGGCCGCGAAGGACTGCGCTTCGATTGACTGCTCGTGGTTGCGCTTCTTGAGGCGCGCAAAATCTTCCCGGCCCGGAAAGGCCTGCACGAGGCGTTCAAGCGTCTCGTTTGCCCCCGAGTAGTTGTGCGTCATGCGCTGCGCGACCGCAATTTTGAACCACACACGCTGTTTCTGGACGGTTTCGAGCCCGGGCGTGTCCAATTTGGCGAGGATTTCGAGCGCCTGCAGCGGCCGGTTGCACATGACGTGGTACTCGGCCTGGTAATAGTAGCGGGCAAAATGCTCCTCGCCGGTCTCCGGTTCGAAGTACAGGAGCTCGTGAAGTTCGTCCGCGCGACCATCCTCGACCGCCTCCGCGAGCAGTTCGAGCACGGCGCTGTTGGAAAGTTCGCCACGTGAGAAGCGCGCGAAGCGCTCTTCGAAGGTTGCAGTCACCGGTTCCGGCGCCTGCGCAGCCACGGACGCGGCGGTTTCCGTCTCCGCGACTGTCTCCACCGCCGTCGGTGCCTTCGTGCTTTCAGCGTTTGCCGCCGTGTGCTCGTCGTCGATGTGGAAGAACGCCGCCGCCCCGGTTTCGTAGAGTTTCTGCGCCACGTTGGTCACGTGTTCTTCCGTGATCTCGACGGTCTGGGACCCGAACATCGGCGTCTGCTCGTCACGATGAACGGCACCGTCGTCGTCGAACGAGAGCTCTCCGCGGTCGATAAACGACTCCTCGGAACCGCCGTTGGTTTTCTTCGCGCTCGAGAACGGTGATGAGTTGAAACGCGGTTTCGGTTTTTCCTTCGCGGACGAACCCGCCGGCGCCGCGGGCGCGGGCCCGGTCGAACTCGTCTCCAGCTTGAACTCGCCGGGTTCGAAGGTCTGAAAATCGCCTTCGTGTCCCGCCGGACCCGCCGCGCGGGTGTCCTCCGTGCGCGAATATTTCCTGTGCAGTGCTTCGATCTCGACGTCGTCGCGGTGACGCTCGATCAGCGCCAGCACTGCTGCCACATCGGGCGGTGAAGCCGCGCACACATCGCCGAGCATATCGGCGGCGCGGCTGTACTCCTTGGCGTCGAGCGCAAGCGAGGCGTGAAAGATGGTGAGTTCCGCCGGCGGCAGCGGCAGGGGATGCTCTTCGAGCCACGCCAACAGGTCCTCGCCGTGCCCGCGCGCCTGCAGCGGGCGCATCAATTCAATCACGACCGTCGAATTTTCCAGGCCGAGCGCCAGCTCGAGGGCCAGCCACGTGCAGGCGTTGAGCTCGGCGGCGGGCTCGATGAAGGGGCGCAACACCATGATGACTTCGCGGCTGTTTTCCGGATTGTCCTGGAGATATTCGCGCAGAGTACCGGCCGCGTCATCCAGGTCGCCTTTCTGCAACTGCGATTCCGCGAGCGCGCGGCGCACTTTGCCGGGATGATGTGCCGACGCCAGCATGGCTTGCAGCTGTTCGATGCAGCTCGCGGCACACGCCGGCTCCAGTTGGGCCGCTTCGACGAAAAGTTTGATGGCTTCGATCTCATTGGCCGCCGCGCGCATCACGCAACCGCGCGCATGCCGGATTCTTCCCGCCTTCGGATGTTTGGGGGCGAGTGCGGCCAGGAACGGGTCGAGAGCCTTGTGCTCGACAGGTTTTTCCTCGACCAACGCCACAAAGGTTGCCATCGCTTCTTTGATATTACCGAGGCGCACGGAGAGAATGGCGTTGGTCAGCTCATTGACGACATTTTCGCCGCGCAGTGCGTAACCGCTCCCGGCCGCCGACTTCAGCGACTGCGCCTTGGTGCGCGCGCGGTTGAGCAACTCGCGAATGGTGTGGTCGGGCACGTCGGCCAACAGCTCGAGCGCAGCCTCCAGCTCGCGCCGTTTGACCGCGTGCTCGACTGCGCAGCGCGCGAGTGACGGATCGTGCACGGTCCGCAACTTCTCACGCACGAACCGCTGCACGCGTTCCCGCTCGCGCGCAAACTTGTCCTGCACAGTCTTCAGATGATTGGTGGCAGCCAGCAGCTCGCCGCCTTCGATGGCGGTATCGATCGCTTCCAGATAGAGGTCGAGCTCTTCCGCGTGCGCGGCGATGCCCTGCTCGAGGCGCTTGAGCGCGCGACCGAATTGGGCCCGCTTTCGTTCCTGCTGGGCCTTTTGAATGATGGAAGCAGCTTTGTCGTTCATGATCACGGCCGCGGAGAAGTTGCTCGCGGGTGTCCGGGAGAAGCGAATCGCATACCAGACCGGGCCGCCCGTCGCCGGGGCGGGAGTAGCACCATAAGCAGTTGCAGAATAAACTGATACATTCCTGGATGGGCGGGGCGCGATTTGCGCGCGACGTGTCCACGGGACGCAAAATGCACGCGAACGGCTCCGATCGGTTGCGCCTCCCGCGAGCCTCCGCTATTCTTCGGTACAAATCGTTGTGACACTGCGGCACTTTTCGCCGGGTCCGCGCCGGACCCACGCTCACCCGAACCATCACATTTTGAGCTCAAGGTTCACTCTTTCCGTCGAATGCCGGCTGGCTTCTTCGCACATCCTGCCCGGATGTCCGCCGTGCGACCGCCTGCACGGGCACACCTGGACCGTGCGCGCGTTCTGGATATTCACCGATCTCGACGAGCACGGCATGGGTGCAAACTTTCGCGATCTGAAGCAGGTGCTGCGCCGCGAAGTGCACGAGCGTTACGATCACCGGCACCTCAATGACATCGCGCCCTTCGACCGTGTTGCGCCCACCGCCGAAAATCTCGCGCGCGAAGTGTTCCGCGTCGTAACGGAGCATTTCAGCCCGGGACGCAGCGGCCGCCTCGCGCGCGTCGAAGTGTGGGAAGGTCCGGAAGCGTGCGCCGCGTACGAGGAGTGAGCCATGTGCGCTGAGGCGCGCCCGCGTCAGAAGTCGATCGCACTCGTGAGCGGCGGGCTCGATTCGCTGGTTTCGCTGGCCTGCGCGGTGAAGGAACGGCGCGTCGAAGCGGTGATGTTCTTCGATTACGGGCAGCGCGCGCGAGCGAGCGAGCGCGTCTCCGCAATGAACGCCGCTCATTTCTATGGGCTGTCGTTCCAGGACGTCGACATGCGCTGGCTGGAGTCGCTGGCACCTGCTGGAATGCAGATATCCGGCAGCGGGGAAGGCTCGCTTTCGTCGCTCGACGAGGTGTGGATTCCGAACCGCAACGGCGTCTTCATCAACACGGCGGCGGCTTACGCGGAGCGGTCCCGCTGCGAAACCATCGTAACCGGCTTCAATCGCGAAGAAGCGGAGGAGTTTCCCGACAACAGTGTCGAGTACGTGGAGCGCGTGAACCGCGCGCTCGCGATGTCGACCCGTAACGGCGTGCGCGTGGAGAGCTTCACCATCGATCTCGACAAGGCCGCCATCCTCCGTCTGGGAATAGAGCTCAAGGCGCCCCTCTCCATTATATGGAGCTGCTACCGGTCGGGTGAGCGCATGTGCGGAACGTGCGCGTCATGCCGGCGCCTGCACGCCGCGCTCCTGTCGCTTCCGGCGCAAGACCGCCCCCGGATCGAGTTCCAGGCGTGACACTGTCATTCCACATTCTCGACGGAACCGTTCCGTATGTGGGCACCGAGCTGCGCAGCGGATGGGTGTTCGAGCGAACCGGGCTCGAGGGTGATGCAGCGGCCGGTTTCGTTGGCCCCTGTGATGTGCCCAATGCCAACCTCGTCGATCTCGATGATGCCCGTGCCGGTGAATACATCAGGGCGGCATCCATGGCCCACGTGATCGTCGAACATCCGGCGTGCTCGCTCGAGCTGGCGGTGTTGCGCCAGCGCATCCTGGTGGCGCTGCTGGGGGAAGTGCTCGCGGAGCGGGGAAGAGTCGCGCGCCGCGAGGGCGATGATCTATATTATGACGGCCGCAAGCTCACGGTTTCGATCGCTGCGCCGTCGCCGGTATCCAGCCTGATTCACCTCGGCATCAACGTGGATCCGGCGGGCGCGCCGGTTCCAGCGATCGGCCTCGAGGAGCTGGGCGTTGAACCGCGCGCGGTGCTGCACGACCTGCTCTCGCGCTACGCGCGCGAACTGGCAAGCGCCGCCCATGCGGCCACCAAGGTAAAGACGGTTTCATGAACTCGACGCATTCCACGACACCACTCGGGAAACAACTCGACGAAAGCGCTGCCGCCGGCGGTCTGCGCGGTCATTTCTCCGAGCTCTTCTGCTCGGTGCAGGGCGAAGGACTCTTTGTCGGCGAGCGTCACATCTTTGTGCGCACCGCCGGCTGCGTGGCGACGTGCTCGTGGTGCGACACCGTGTACAGCAAGGTGCAGACGCCGCGTTTTGTGATTCATTCCGGCGCGCACGGCGAACCCAAGCCCTGGCGTCCCAATCCCGTGGGGTTGGAAGACGTCGTTGCCGATGTGCTCGCCATGGCAAAGGCGAACGCGCCGGTATCCACCGTGAGCATCACCGGCGGCGAGCCGCTGGAACAACCCGAGGTCGTGCGCTCACTGGCACGGGCGCTGCGGGCCCGCGAGCTCCGCGTCTATCTCGAAACCGCCGGACTGCATGCGGACGCGCTGGCCGCGCTCATTGACGACGTCGACGTGATCGCGGCCGACGTGAAACTTGCGTCGGCCACCGGCGTGGATCACGCGCAGGCCCACCGCGCCTTTCTGCGCGTATTGCGGGGGAGCTCCTTCGATCCGGCGCGCGAGAATGCGCGTCCGGTTTTCGTGAAAGTCATCGTGGATCTCAAGGCCAATGTGGATGAGATCGAAGCGGCCGCGCGGCTGGTGGCCGAAGCCGGCCGCAGAATTCCCTTCGTCATTCAGCCCGAGAGTGAGACGCTCCTGGGCAAGCACGCCACGCGCGAAGGACGCGCTGCCCTGCTCGATCTCGCGCAGTCGGGTGCGCGCGCGGCCAGCGTGCACCTCGATGTCGTGCGCGTCATTCCTCAAACTCACAAGGTGCTCCACGTCCGATGACACCTGATTTTCTCACCGCCGCCGTGGGTCTGGTGGCGTTTCTGTTCTCGGTGATCGTGCACGAGAACGCCCACGGTCTGGCCGCGGAACACTTCGGCGATCCCACCGCGCGCGCAATGGGACGCATCACGATGAATCCGCTTCCGCATCTGGATCCAATCGGAAGCGTTCTGCTGCCGGTGGCGGCGTATCTGTCCGGCGTTCCGTTCCTGGGCTGGGCCAAACCGGTGCCGGTGAACTCCGCCAACCTCCGCAATCCCGTCGTCGACAACGCCTACGTGGCCGCCGCCGGACCGGCGTCGAACCTGCTGCTCGCGCTGGCCTGTTCCATTCTGTGGATCGGGGTCGGGCTGCTTTTCAAGCATGTGCCGGGGCTTGCGGTCAGCGGCGAGCGTTCGCTCTTCTTCTTCAATACACTCTTCAGCGCCATGATCCAGGTGAATTGCGTGCTGGCGCTTTTCAACCTGATCCCGATTCCCCCTCTCGACGGGCACTGGATTCTCATGCGCTACCTGCCGCCCGGTCCGCGCGAAGCGCTGGCCTCGGTGGGGCGCTGGGGTTTCCTGGTGCTGATGGTGCTTCTGTGGTCGGGCGTGTTGTGGCGTTTTCTCGGCCCGATGCTGCGCGCCGTGGTCTCACTCTATTACTGGCTGGTGATGGCCGTCGTCGGGGCGCTCTAGCCGCTCAGCGAAAATTGAAAAGCCCCTCCGCCTGGCGCGAAGGGGCTTTCCCGTGCGTACCTGCTCTCGTGACGACTAGTTCGTGTCGGTTGCAGGATACTTGCCCGAGGAGCCATCGTAGATGGCTCGTGTCTCGATGACGACGGACACGAAGCGGCTTTCCTTGCCCTTCGAGTTGACCGCGGTCAGGCGGTACTCGTAGTTCTTGAGCGCCAGCGTGCTGTCGTCCACGTACTCGTGGGCCTGAATCCGGCTGTTGTTGAGCTTGTTGGGCTTGCCGTGACCGACTTCGCGGCGATAGAGATTGTAGCCGCTGATGGTCGGCTCCGAACTCGCGTCCCATTTCACACGGACGTGGCCGTCGGTCAGCGCGAATGCGGAGACATTCGTCGGGGGAAGCACCGGCTGCTCATCCGTGGTGCTCGGGGCGTTGAGCTCATCGGTGCATCCGAACATGACAACTACGGATGCCAGCGCCAACACCAGCGCTGCCTGCTTGCGAAACAGCATGATACTTCTCCTTCTCAACTATCACCGCGGTATCCGGTTGTTCCCGGTCGCGGCCGATGTCTTCTTTTGGCTGCGGAGCAGTGCGGTGGACTCTTCAATGCAGTTGCATTAGCGGCGACTGCCCCGCAGCACGGAGGGCGCATACGCAACCCGTGTACCAAGCCGGGCGATCCGCATGAGGACGCCAACTTCTCGATCGTGTCGCAACCCACCGCGCGCGACATCGCGTTCCTCTGTCCGCACTGCTTCCCATCACGCCGCATCGCGCCTCCTCACTGTTTCGAAATGACACGGGCGCGTTGCAGCTTCCGAAAATGGCGGATGCGTCCGGGCGGGCGGGCCGCGTGGGTTGCTCGCCGGGGGGGTCCCCTCCGAGCGAACAACCCCCTTGACCTGCATGGACTTATGGTTACAATGGGCTCTGACTTCCTGCCCCAAGGAGGCTATCGATGACGAAGGCAGAAATCGTCGAGGACATCGCCAGCAAGACGGGCCTTACCAAGAAGGACGTCGCGACGGCGATGGACATGTTCCTCGAGTCCATCTCCAAGGCGCTTGCTGACGGCAAGCATTACGAGATTCGCGGATTCGGTACGTTCAAAGTGAAGAAGCGCAAGTCGCGCATGGCGCGTAATCCGCGCACCGGCGATGCGGTTCCCGTTCCGGACCGCAAGGTGCCCGTGTTCAAGGTCTCGAAAGAGCTCAAGGACCTCGTCGCGAACGCGTAATCCCATCCCCTGACTCTTTTTGACCGGGCGCGCCGTCGCTTGCGGCGCCGGCGCCTTCGCATTGCCATGACACCGACTCGCTTGATCGATTTGCGCAGCGACACCGTCACGCGGCCCACCGCCGCGATGCGGCGTGCCATGGCCGAAGCCGAAGTCGGCGACGACGTGTTCGGCGATGATCCCACCATCATTGCGCTCGAGACCCGCGTTTCCAGCCTGTTGGGCAAGGAAGCGGCGCTCTTCGTTCCGTCGGGAACCATGGGCAACTTCCTCGGGCTGGCTGCGACCGCGCATCCCGGCGACGAAGTGATCCTCGAGCGGCAGTGCCACATCATGAATTACGAGGTGTCGTCGGTGGCCGCGCTGCAGGGTCTGCAGCTCAATGCGCTCGATGGCGACCGCGGCATGATCACCGCAGCCCAGATCGAACCTCACATCAAGAAGGAAAGCCTGCACACGCCCGCTACGCGCGTCATCGCGATGGAGAACACGCACAACCGTTGTGGCGGCCGCGTGATTCCCGTGGCCGAGATGAAGCGGGTGCGCGAGCTCGCGCTGCAGCACGGCATCAGTGTCCACCTCGACGGCGCGCGGCTGTGCAACGCGCACGTGGAATCAGGCGTACCCCTCGCCGAATACGCCGCGTGCGCGGATACGGTGAGCATGTGCTTCTCGAAGGGGCTCGGCGCGCCGGTCGGGTCGGCGCTCGCTTCGACGCGGGCCGTGATAGACCGGGCGCGGCGCCTGCGCAAACGCCTGGGTGGTGGGATGCGCCAGGCCGGCATTCTGGCCGCGGCCGCGCTGCACGCCCTCGACCACCACGTCGAGCGCATGCGCGACGATCACAGCCACGCCCGGCGCCTCGCGTCACTCGTCGAGCAGGTGCCGGGCCTTTCGCTCGCGTTTCCTGTGGAGACGAACATCGTCGTGGTGGCGGTCGACCCGAAACGCTGGACGCCGGAAGCGCTGCTGGCGGCGCTGCGCGAGCGCGGTGTGATGGCGGTGCCCTTCGGTGCGGGGCGCATTCGCATGGTTACCCACCTCGATGTTTCCGCCGACGACATCGAACGCGCGGGCGAGGCGTTGGCCGGCCTGGCCACCGTTCGTTCCTAGCCCATGGCCTCCACTCCCGGGTCCTTGACCCTCGTTGCCACGCCCATCGGCAATCTCGGCGACATCACCGTGCGGGCGCTGGAGATTCTTAAGAGCGTGAACGTGATCCTCGCCGAAGACACCCGGCACTCGCGCGTGCTTCTCAACCACTACGCCATCTCGACGCCGATGGTCGCGTATCACGACCACAACGAGGCGCGCATTACGCCGTCGCTCGTCGAACGCATGCAGCGCGGCGAGAAAATGGCGCTCATTACCGACGCGGGAACGCCCGGCATTTCCGACCCGGGCTTCTACCTCGTGCGCGCTGCCCTCGCGGCCGGCATCGAAGTGACGACGGCACCCGGGCCGAGTGCGCTGCTCGCAGCGCTGACCGTTTCCGGATTCCCGTGCGAGACATTCATCTTTGTCGGGTTCACGCCGAAGAAAACCGGCGAGCTGGCGAAGCTGGTGGACGAGCTTGTGGAAGAACCCCGCACCACCGTTTTCTATGTCGCGCCGCACCAACTGCGCAAAGTCATCGATGCCATCGCCGACCGGCTTCCGGACCGCGAGCTTGCGGTTGCCAAGGAACTGACGAAGCTCCACGAACACGTCGCGCGCGGAACCGCCGCCGACGTCCAGATCAAGATCGGGCCCACCGTGCCGCGCGGCGAGTTCGTTCTCATTGTAAAAGGTGTCGGCTGGCGGCATCGTCCCGCGCCGTCGGCTTGACGCATCTCACGTCGCCTGTTAGCGTCGCCGCACTCATGGACAAACGATCCTTACAACACAGCGCCCGCAAGGTGCTGGAACCTGTCGTCAACGCTCTGGCCTCTTTTGGTGTCTCGCCCATGCTGGTGTCGGCGTTCGGGCTGGCGTTCAGCGTCTGGGGCGCGGTGGTGGTCGCGCGCGGGTCACTCCTGGGCGGCGGTATTTTTCTGCTCATCGCGGGACTGTGTGATGTGCTCGACGGTGATCTGGCCCGCAAGCTCGGGAAGGCGAGTTCCTTCGGCGCCTTCATCGACTCAATGCTCGATCGCGTCAGCGAGTTCGCCTACTTCAGCGGGATTCTCATCTTCGTCATTCGCAGCCCCAACGACGTTCCCGCCTACGAGCCGGTGGTGATTCTGATTGCGCTGATGGGCTCGGTGCTCACGAGCTATGCGCGCGCGCGCGCGGAAGGACTCGGCATCGAGTGCAAGGTGGGTGTGATGGAACGGCCGGAGCGTATTGGCCTGCTCGCGGTTGGGTTGATTGCGGGCTACAAATTCCTGCTGGCCGTCATGATGCTGCTGGCCGTGACCACCGTGGTTACCGTGGTGCAGAGGGTTATTCACGTGCAGCGCGCGTCTGCCACCCGCGAAACCGTCCAGCAACCCATTGACAGGCGTGCCGGCTCCTGATACAGTCCGCCTGCCTCAAACGGGACGCCGCCCTGCCCCTAGCTAGTCGTTCGATTCCCACCGGCAGTCCATCCATCGCGCCCGCGAGAAGCTCAATCCCGTAGTCTTTGCTTTTGGGATGCCAAGTAGGAGGTTTTCTCCAGGAGGCTCTGCTATGCGTATCACGCTATTGCGCGGGATATTGCTCGCGCTCGTGCTTTCGCTAGTGGCGACCGGGGCCCTCGCCCAACCGTTGCCGCTAGAGAACCATTACAAGGTTTACAACAGTTTGCCGATTCCGATCATCAAGCCGATTGCGCTGGCCGATCAATTCGGGACGGCGGCCGTGGATCAGCTCACCTTTGATCGCTTCTCCACTCCGGCGGAGAAGATCCTGCCCGACGGCACATCGTTTCCGATGGTGAATCCCGACATTCACATGGACTGGTGGCGGATCGCCTATCCCGAGCCCTCGCGAACTATCATGGTCACGGACCAGTTCGGCAAGGGCCCGTGGGTCGTCGGTGACGCGCGCTACCTGCTCGTACCGTCACTCAAGAACGTGCCGCCGCCGCAGACAGTTCCACCATGGAATCACTACCTGTGCTATGACGTGCTCACCGGGCCGCTCGTCGGCAAGCCGGTAACGCTCGTTGATCAATTCGGCAACGTAAACGTGGTGGTGCTGCAGGCGCGGTGGTTCTGCAACCCCGTGGAGAAACACGCGGACGGGCAGACCTACCCGATCCTCGACCCCAATGCGCATCTTGCGTGCTACACGTTCCAGAATCCGCAGCCGGATTTCCGCTCGATCACGACCATCGATCAGTTTGGATACTGGCAGACCCAGATCCACGACGCCGATTGTCTGTGTACGCCGGCACTGAAGGATTTCCCGCTGGCGGTCGAGAAATCGACGTGGGGGCGCATCAAGTCTCTGTATCGCAACTAGCACGGGTGGTCTGACCACCGTTCAAGAAAGGACGGGCATCGGCCCGTCCTTTCGTTTTTTCCCCCGCTGCGCACCGGCAGTTACAGCGCCATTGTCACGTAGCAGGTCAGATAAGACTGACGGCCTGGCGTACAGCCGCGTGCACTTTGTCGACGGAACGAGCGCCGTCAATTCGCGCCACGCGACCGAAGTGCTTTTCATAAATGCCCAGCATCTTCTCGTAGTTCGCCGCGATGGTTTCGAGTTGAGACTTCGTCTCGTAGATTGATTGTTCGACGTTGCGCGCGCCGATGCGCGCCAGGCATATGTCGACGGGCACGGCCACGAACAGGGTAAGGTCGGGAATCGCGCAGCCGCGGTTCACATCGATCACCCATTCGGCGCTGATCGAGGCATCCAGGGTCTGATAGGCCAGCGACGAGAGCAGGTAGCGGTCGCAAATCACCTGTGCGCCGAGTGCCAACTGCGACTCGATCGTCCGGGAATGCGCGAGACGGTCTGCGGCAAACAGAAGCCCCATGGCCCGTTCGTCGGGACGATAGGGAATCCCGTCGCGGCCCTGTTCCTTCCCGGTCAGCAGGCGACGAATGAATGTCCCGATGGGCTCGGGGGTGGGCTCATTAGTAAGGAAACCATTGGCGCCGCCACGCGTAAAATGGGCATGGAGGCGGGCAGCCTGCGTCGTGGTGCCCGCACCATCGAGGCCTTCAAAAACGATAAAACGCGCGTTGTTCTGGGGCATGATCCTCACCCGGCAGGAGGCCGGGTGAGCGCGGAGTCTAACAATGGACGGCCGCGGGGAAAAGGTCGAGTTGCCGGGCCTCTTTGATCCATATTATATTTCGCCCGCTTAGCAGGATACGAGCCCCGACGCGAGGTCCGCGACGGTGCCCGCCCGAGAGCGGCCCTGGTTCTGGAATGTATGTTGCACGTACCGACCTCCACGCCTTTTAGACACCGTGGATCCCGAGTTTCCGGAGGCTTGAATTGAAGCGCTTCACACCCCGTCATCTCATCGTCGCCATCTCCTTTCTCACGATTTTCGCGATTTCGGTGGCTTCCTTCGGCCAGGGCTCCACAACGAGCGAAAAGCCGAAAACCGCGGAACGCACCGACGTTTATCATGATCTCGAGATCTTCACGAAGATTCTGGAGAAGGTTTCTCAGAACTACGTGAACGAGGTCGACACCCACAAGCTCATGAAGAAGGCGATCGACGGGATGCTCTCCGAGCTCGACCCGCACAGCCAGTATCTCGATGGGCTCGATTATGAAGACCTGATGGTCTCCACACGCGGTGAGTTCGGCGGCCTCGGCATGCTGATTTCCTTCCGCGACAATTATCCCACTGTGATGTCGCCCATCGACGGCACGCCCGCCGAGCGCGCGGGCATTCGCGGCGGCGACCAGATCGTTGAAATCGAAGGGCAGAACACGGCGGGCTGGACGGTCGACAAGGCTGTCGGTCAATTGCGCGGCGAACCCGGCACCAAGATCAAGTTCCGCATCCGCCATCCCAATGACGCCGACAACAACAGCACCGAATACGTGCTCGTGCGCGAAGTGATCAACGTTTCCAGCGTTCCTTATCATGGGATGCTCAGGGAAGGCGTGGGTTACATTCGTGTTTCCAACTTCGCGCAGAAGACGGCGCAGGAAATGGAAACTTCCCTCGAAGAGCTCGAGGGCAAGGGCATGCGCGCGCTGGTGCTGGACTTCCGCTCCAATCCGGGCGGACTTCTGCAGACGGCAACCGAAGTGAGCGAGCTCTTCCTCGAGAAGGACAAGCTGCTTGTCTACACCAAGGGGCGCCTGGCCAACTCCAATCGCAAGTACTACTCGGGCAACCGGAGTGTCCACACCGGCTATCCCATCGTCATCATGGTGAACGGCGCCAGCGCTTCCGCCTCCGAGATTTTCGCGGGCGCGATGCAGGACTGGGACGCGGCCTTTGTCGTGGGCCAGACTTCCTACGGGAAGGGCACTGTGCAGACGGTCTTCAAGCTCTCCGATACGGAAGCGGTCAAGCTCACCACGGCCAAGTACTACACGCCGAGCGGTCGCAGCATACACAAGGACGAGAACGATCACCCGCACGAGGCGGATGAAGTGGCAAGCCTGACCGACGGCGGCAGCGATGTCGACAACGTCGCGCCGGATGCGCCGGACACCAAGTCCGACGCCAATAGTGAGCTCAAGGAAGTCAAGGAAGCCAAGGAGAAGCCGGTGTTCTACACCTCGAGCGGACGCGTTGTCTACGGCGGCGGCGGTATCACGCCCGACCTCGAGTTCAGCCCGCGCGAGTACACCGAGCTCCAGCGCAACCTCGAGAAGGATTACCTCGGGTTCTCGTTCGCGATGGATTACTTGAAGAAGCACAACGACGTGAAGCAGGACTTCACCACGTCCGACGCGGTGCTGAACGACTTCTACAGGTTCTTGGACGCGAAGAAATTCCAGTACAAGAAGGAAGATCTCACGCCGGAGAACGTGGACTACATCCGCACCATGGTTGCGCGCGAAGTCGTGAACGCGAAGTTCGGCCGCAACTCCATGTACAAGGTTGTGGTCGACCAGGATCCGGAAGTGAGGGAAGTCCTCCAGATGCTCGACAAGCATCCGACGCTCAAGTCGTTGTTTGCGTATGGTGTCGAGGAGAAGGACAGCGTCAAGAAGGCCGCCAAGCCGGACGAAAAACCGGCGCAGAAGAAGAAGTAGTTACGCGGGCCGGCTTCGCCCCTGGATCACGACATGCGAAAAGTCGTCGTGCTATGCGATTTCGACGGCACCGTGGCGGAGAAGGACGTGGGCGACCTTCTCTTCCGCCGCTTCGGCGGCCCCGCTGCGCACGATGCAGCTTCGCAGTGGGAGCGCGGAGAGATTGATTCGCGCGAGTGTCTCGAGCGCCAGGCCGGCGCCACGCATTGCACGGCCGAAGAGCTGAGATCCTTTGCCCACGCCTGCCGTCTGGACCCGTACTTCCGCGATTTTCATGACTTCGCGCGCCGGCGCGGTATCGAGGTCGTCGTCTTGAGCGACGGCCTCGATTTCTATATCGAGCGCATTCTGGCACGCCATGGCTGCGGATCCATCGAATTCTTCTCCAACCGACTGAGCATCGAGGGCGGCACATTCCGCGTCGAGTTTCCGTGGTACAACCTGCGCGAGTGCACGGAGTGCGGTTGCTGCAAGACGCACCATCTCTTCACCTACCGCCGTCGCGGCTATTTCATCGTCTACGTCGGCAACGGTCTCTCCGACCGCTGCCCCTCGGAGAACGCGGACCTGGTGTTCGCGAAAGGCGAGCTGCTCACGCACTGTCGCGAGAAGCAGATCAACTGCATCGAATTCCGCAATTTCCGCGACGTGGAGCGCGAGGTTCTGCG
>CAZULB010000012.1:18604-42073 GCA_964621155.1 uncultured bacterium
TACCTGCGCTCGGGACGAGGAGGCGGGACGTAGAGGCTGTCCCACTGGCGCATGAGCGAGTCGACGCGTTCCGGGTTGTCCTCCTGCCACTTCTTGAAGTCCGCCCAGAACGCCGAGTCGTATTGCGTGGAGTCGAATCTCGTAGGCACTCTCGCACTGCTCGGATTCAGAATCGGGTTGTCGTTGGACCCATCGGCAAGGTTGTACTTCTTGTCGTCCTTGTACGTGTTGTAGCCCACCAACGCCATGAAGCGGATGAGTTCCCGCTGATTGATCTTGCCCTTCTTGACGTACCCCGCCAGTTCGTTCGTGGTCTCCTGGATCGTTTCCGGCTTTATCTTGCCGAGCTTTTCGCGTTCCCACATCACGTAGAAGAGTTTGCGGATCTCCGCGATGTGCGCGTCGTCCAGACTGTCGGGAAGGATGGTGATGAACTGCTCGACGAGCTTTTCACGGTGGGCACGCGAATGATTCTTTCCACACGACACCACGCCGGCGCCGGCGGCGACCGCTGCGATGACAATGAAGAAGATCAGGCGTTGTTTCATGAATGTCCTGCGGAGAACCAGAATATGTCGCGGGCGGGCCCGGTGGTGCAAGAGGAAGTATGCGGTTGGAGCCGGGCCATGCTCCCGAAGTCATTTTGAAGTGGCGGGAGAGGCTGCTTCATCTATAATTGTCGCTCCCCATGGTACCCAAACAACTCGGAAACTACGAGACTCTCGAAAAGATCGGCGCCGGCGGAATGGGCGAGGTCTACCGCGCCCGTGATTCCCGGCTGGGTCGTGACGTCGCGCTCAAGATACTTCCCGAAGTCTTTGCCCACGACGCCGACCGCCTGGCCCGCTTCGAGCGCGAGGCGCGCCTGCTGGCGGCCCTGAATCATCCCGGCATCGGAGCCATCTACGGCCTCGAGCAGGCGGAGGGCCTGCGCTTCCTCGTGCTCGAACTCGTTCCCGGCGAGGATCTCGCCGCCCGCATCGCGCGCGGAGCCATCCCGCTCGACGAAGCGCTTCCCATTGCGCGCGACGTTGCCGAAGCCGTGGAGTTTGCACACGAACAGGGCGTGGTGCACCGCGACCTGAAACCGGCCAACGTCAAGCTCACGCCGGAAGGGCGCGTCAAGGTGCTCGACTTCGGTCTCGCCAAAGCACTCGACTCCGACGACCCGCGCGACCCGCGCCTGTCGCAATCGCCCACGCTGCTCCACAGCTCACCCACCATCGCCGGCGTCATTCTCGGCACCGCCGCCTACATGAGCCCCGAACAGGCGCGCGGCAAGAGCGTGGACAAGCGCAGCGACGTGTTTGCATTCGGTTGCCTGCTCTATGAAATGCTCACGGGCCACCAGGCGTTCGAGGGCGAAACCGTTTCCGACACGCTGGCCTCGGTGCTGAAGACGCAGCCCGACCTGACCCAGCTTCCGTCGGAAACGCCGCGTGCCGTCCGCGACCTTCTGAAGCGTTGTCTCGAAAAAGATCCGAAGCTGCGCCTGCGTGACATCGGCGAGGCGCGCATCATGCTTGATCAGGCCCGCCACGGCGGAACCGAAGAGACTCCCGCCGCGGCCGTGATGGCTGCGGCACCCGCCCGGCGCGGCCGCCGCGACCTCGTATGGGGCGCCGCGCTTGTGACGGTGGCCGCTGTCGCGTTCTTCGGCGCCAGACAGATGACACCCGCACCACCCGAGGCGCCGCTGCGCAAGTTTCTGATCGATTTGGAAGAAGAGGGGACGATTCCGCGCGACGTGCGACTTGCGCTCTCACCGGATGGATCACGCATTGCCATGGTGCACAACGAGAAGCTGTGGGTTCGTGAGCTGGCAAAGACGGAGGCCTTCGAGCTTCCCGGAACCGACGGGGCGGACACGCCCTGCTGGTCCCCGGACGGTACTCAGATCGCGTACCGAGCCGGCGCGACCATCCATCGCATCAACGCGGAGGGTGGAACGCCGAGCGTGGTGAGTGCAACGTCGCTCACGTTCACGGGCGGGTCGGCTCTGTGCTGGACAGAAGACGGGCGTATTCTTCTCACCACCGGGAGCACGTCGGTGATGCAGGTGCCAGCGCTGGGCGGCGACCCCGTGGAAACGTTTCCGCTCCCCGAGAATGCCTCCGATATGCACGATCCGAGCGAATTGCCGGGCGGGAAGGGCCTTCTCCTTGTGCCGCACCTGAAAAAAGGCGGGCCCTGTGAAATCGCGCTCTGGGCCAACGGCAAGTTCACAACGCTGCTGAGGCTCGAAGACCAACGCCTGTGGTGTCCGCGCTACTCCTCGTCGGGTTACATCACGTATCGGCGCACCCCCAACAACTCCGGAGTCTGGGCACTGCCTTTCTCGCTGGCAAAACTCAAAGTGACAGGCGAGCCCTTCCTGGTGGTGCCGGATGGCGGCGAGCCGTGTCCGGGTCCGAACGGGCTTCTGGTGCATCGGACGGGCGCCGAGCGCGGCGCCGTGAACCTGGCCATTCTTTCGCGCGACGGGAAGCTCGAAGCGAAGATCAGCGACACCTATGAGCTGATCGGGAGCGCGGCCCTGTCGCACGACGGCAAGCGGGTGGCTGCGGTCATCAGCGAAAAGAACAACGGCGATGTCTGGGTGTTCGATCTCGCGCGCGGCACGCGCACGCGTATCACTTTTGCGCCCGGGTGGGACATCGCTCCAACCTGGTCGCCGGATGGGAAGGCTCTCTATTACACGGTCGCTTCTTCCAGCGAAATCATGGAGGTGGCATCCGACGGAAGTGGAACGCCACGCCGGGTGCGCGATGGGTTTGTGGGCTCGGTTTCATCCGACGGAAAGTGGCTTCTGTACGACGAAGACGGCCGGGATACGCACTCTGACATATTCGCCGTTCCGCTGCCGGCAGACACAAGCACCATGGCGGTGACCCTGGTGGCGACAAAGGCCAGCGAGGGCGTGCCGCGCGTGTCACCCGATGGAAAGTACGTCGCCTACGTTTCCAACGAGTCCGGGCAGAACGAGGTGTACCTGACTCGATTCCCCGAACCGGGCGGCAAGTGGCAGGTCTCCACGGATGGTGGCTCGCGCCCGCAGTGGGATCGAGGCCGCGGCGTGCTGTATTACACCTCGCCGACTTCGATCATGGAAGTGGACGTGACCACCGCGCCGTCCCTCGAGCTCGGAACTCCGCGTCTCGTGCTCGACATTGCCAGCTCCCATATCGTCATGGGGCGACTTCAGAGCTATGCTTTCTTCCCGGGAGGCAAGCGTGTGATCGCGTCCTACAGTGGCGAACTGGCGGTGAAGCCGCGTCTTCAGATCGGCATCGTGGAGAACTGGCCGTCCGAGTTCAAGCCGGCTCAGACGGCGAAGAAGTAGCCCGCAGATAGGTTTCGAACCATTCGACCGTTGCCTTGGTCGCGTTCTCGAGCGCTTCGCTCGCAATGAATCCATCGTCATAGCCGTACGTGTGCCCGGTGAGGAGCCGCAGAAGCTTCTTGTCGGCACGGATGGTCGGCGTGTCGTAGTAGCGATACGAGTCCTTCACCGGTACGGTGGGGTCGTGTTCGCCGTGCACGATGAGATGCGGTATGGCGAGATCGCGTGCGCGATCGGCGGCCGCGTAGTCGTCGCGGTGTTGCTCGATGTCGTCGAGAAGCGTGACGTCGAGTGCGAGCGGAGTCGCGCTGTTGAGATCCTTGAACGCGAGCTCGCCTTTTTCACGCCACAACATCTTCTGTCGTTCGGTGAAATGATCCGGATGCGCCGAAGCCGACCAGCTTACCAGCGCGGATATGGAATCGTCATCGAGCGCGGTGAGAATCGACACCACGCCGCCGCGGCTGTGTCCCCACAATCCAATGGTGACGTCGGGATCGAGGCCGAGCGTCTTCTTGCCGCGCGCGGGGTCGCGAATCCATCGCAGCACGGCGGAAAGATCATCGAGTTCGCGCGCGATGGTGTTGGCGCGAAACAGCGATGGCGCGATGATGCGGGCGCTGCCCGGCGCCGCCGAGCCGTCCTCGGGGACGCGCCCGTTGTGTGAAAAATCGATGGCCAGCGCGCCGAACCCGCTGGCCGCCAGCCGCGCTGCCACCAGAGGAATGAACCCCCAGCGCCGGTATCCCTTGAACCCGTGGGACATCACGACAAGGTGCCGCACACTGGTGTCGTTGATGAGCGGAGCGTACCAGTCCGCCAGCACCGGGTGCTGGTCGCGCGTCGGGATCGAGAGAATAGCCGGTTCGTAGAGTTCCATGACGTGCCCGAAGATAGGCAATGGACGTTGTCGTTGCAAGAGTTAGGGTTGCGACCGCGCAGCCACTCGGCTATCATTCAGCGCATGGTTCTCAATCAGTTACCCGGTTTGCGCAACGGTGCTCGCGTCATTCTGGCCCCGCTGTGCGGGATTACGACGGCGCCGTTCCGCCGCATCTGCCTCGAGCAGGGCGCCGACATGGTGGTTACCGAGATGATCAGCTCGGAAGCTGTCACGCGCGGCAAGACCGACGATTGCAAGGCCACGCGCGGGCTCGACAACCGCGAGGGGCCGCTTTCCATCCAGATTTTCGGAGGCAATCCGGTGCGCATGGGCGAGACCGCCGCGCGCATCGCCGAGCGCCAGCCCGAGTTCATCGACATGAATTTCGGTTGCCCGGTAAAGAAGATCGTCAACGGCGGGGGCGGGTCCGCCGTCCTGCGCGAGGTCGACCTCCTGGGACAAATCTGTCGTGAAGTGGTGAAACGCAGCCCGGTGCCGGTTTCCGCCAAGATTCGCGCCGGTTGGGACCGCCCCACCGGTGAGAAGGTGCGCGAGCTGGCGCGCACCATCGAAGATGCCGGCGTGACCATGCTGGCACTGCACGCGCGCACGCGCCAGCAGGGCTTCACGGGTCGCGCCAACTGGGAGCTGATCGCGGAGGCGAAGCAGGCGGTGTCGATTCCCGTCATCGGCAACGGCGATGTGCGCAATGCCGACGACGTCGCGCGCATGGCGCGCGAAACGGGTTGTGACGCGGTGATGATCGGACGCGCCGCCATCGGCAATCCCTGGATCTTCAACGAAGTGAAGACACGCCTCTCGGGGGGCGAGTTCACGCAGCCCACGCCGCGCGAGCGCGTCAACGTGCTGCTGCGTCATGTGGGTGAAGCGGCGCGCCTCGACGGCGAGCCCGGCGGTGTGATCGCGTCGCGCAAGGTGATGGCCGCGTACTTGAAGCGCATGCCCGACGTGCGCGCGTTGCGTGCCGGCCTCATGCAGTCGAAAACGGTCGCGGAAGTAGCCGACCTGTGCGGAGCCTACCTCGACTACATCGGCTCACTCGCCGACGTCCCCTGTGTCCAGGAAGTGACGTTGGAAGAATTCGCGACTGAGTGTTGATTTCCTGCGCAGCCTTTCGGCCGCGTTCCCACCTGCCATGAATATCGAATCTCTCAAAGAATTATTGAACGACTTCAAAGCGGGGCGTCTGGGCGAGGAAGCGGTTCTGGAGCGTCTGCGCACGCTCCCGTTCGAAGATCTCGGCTTTGCCAAAGTCGACCACCATCGCTCGCTGCGTCGCGGTTTTCCTGAAGTCGTTTACGGCGCGGGGAAGACGGTGGACCAGATCGTTTCCATCGCCGAGTCGATGGTTTCCAAGAAAACCAACCTGCTGGTGACACGCTGCGACCTGGCAGCAGGCGAAGCCCTGACGCGTCGTTTCCCGGAGGGCAAATGGCACGCGCAAGCGCGCGCATTCACGCTGGAAGTGCGCGCGCTGTCGCGCGCGGGCTACATTCTCGTAATCACGGCCGGCACGACGGACATTCCCGTGGCGGAGGAAGCGGCGGTGACGGCTGATCTGCTTGGTTGCAACGTCGACCGGATCTATGACGTCGGCGTCGCCGGTATCCACCGCTTGATGGCGTATCAATCCATGATCGAAGCCGCCGACGCGGTGGTCGTGGTCGCCGGAATGGAAGGCGCGCTCGCGAGCGTGGTGGGTGCGATGTCGCGCGCACCCGTGGTTGCAGTACCGACCAGCGTGGGCTACGGCGCCAGCTTCGGCGGCCTTGCCGCGCTGCTCTCCATGATGACGAGCTGTGCGGCCGGTGTCACCGTGGTCAACATTGACAACGGTTTCGGCGCCGGGTGCGCAGCGGCCATCGTCGTCGCCAAAGCGCGCGAGCTCGCGGCGCGTATCGACAAGGAAACCGCGCGTTGAAACGCAGCCTCGTCGTCGACGCATTCTCGGGGGCGGCGGGCGACATGCTCATCGCCGCGCTTCTCGACGCCGGCGCTTCGTTGGAAGCTTTGCAGAAGGTGGCGGCGTCGATACCCGCGCTCGCCAGAGTGCGTGTCGACGCCGAGAACGTCCGTCGCGGTCCGTTTGCGGCCAAGAAGCTTGCCGTCACGCTCCCGCACGAGCACGCCCATCGCGGCCTTGCTGATATCACGAAAATCATCGATGCGGCGTCGTTGTCGCCGGGCGTGAGCGTGCTCGCGAAAAACACCTTTGCGAAGCTCGCCGCGGCGGAAGCGAAAGTGCACGGCACCACGGTGGAGAAAGTTCACTTCCACGAGGTGGGTGCACTGGATGCGATTCTCGACATTGTCGGATTCTTTGCGCTGGCCGAAACGCTCGGGGTGGAAAGTTTCTACTACACCTCGCTTGCGGTGGGCGCGCGCGGCACTGTCCATGGCGCGCACGGCGAGATGCCCGTCCCCGCGCCGGCCACACTCGAGCTCCTGGCCGGGCATCGCATCACGTACACCGAGCGCGAGGAAGAATTGATGACGCCCACGGCGGCGGCCATCATCGCCTGCGCCTTCCAACCGCTGCCGCTCACGGCCGGCGTGGTGCAGGGGAGGGTGGGCTACGGAGCCGGCACGCGTGAATCGACGGGCATGCCCAACGTGGTGCGCGTTTCCCTGGCAGACGTCACTCCGGCCGCGAGTTCCGGCGCGCGCGAAGTCAGCGTCATCCGCTGTACCATCGACAACATGAATCCCGAGCTTTACGGGGATCTCATGCAGCGGCTGTTCGACGAGCGCGCGCTCGAGGTCTATTACACCCCGGTCATGATGAAGAAAAACCGGCCCGGTACCGAGATCACGGTGCTGTGCGAGCCCGCCGATGTCGATCACATGAGCCGTGTGGTGCTGACGCACAGCACGACACTGGGACTGCGCGTGACGCGCGAAGAGCGCATCGAATTGCCGCGCCGTGTTGAGAGCGTGCAGACCGAATGGGGTCCCGCGCGCATCAAGGTGGCGACACGCCCCGACGGTTCGGAGACCGCAAGCCCGGAGTACGAGTCCTGCCGCGAGATCGCGCAACGCACCGGGCGCACCCTGGCCGAAGTGTCGGACGCCGTGAGGCGCGCGTGGCTCTCCCGCTGATTTCTCTCGCCGATGCATCCGTCGCACACCGCGACGGACTGCCCCCCGCCATCCACGAAATATCGATGGAGCTCCACCGCGGCGACTGGGTGGCGCTGGAAGGAGACAACGGCTCCGGCAAGACCACATTGCTCGCCACGCTCGGCGGCGTGCTGCCGCTGCGGACGGGCAGGATGGAGCGCGCATCCGGGATCCGTGTCGCCCTGCTGTTGCAGGACCCCGACGACCAGATGGTGGCATCGAGCGTCGAGCACGAACTCGTCTTGTCGGTGCCACGAGACGTTGACGCCGCCACCCGTCGCGCGCGCATCTCGACTGCGATCGATCGCTTCGAGCTCGGCGAGTTTCTCGGGCGCAATCCGCACCGCCTCTCGGGTGGTGAGAAGCAACGCCTCGCTCTTGCCACGGTGTGGCTCGAAGCACCCGACGTGCTCTTGCTCGACGAGCCCCTTTCATTTCTCGACGACCTGATGCGCGAACGTGTGATCGCTTTCGTGCGGGAGATGAATGCCGCCGGCACCGCCGTAGTATGGGCGACGCCCGGCGGTGAGGACGTCGGTCTGGCGCAGCGCACGCTGGTGCTGCACGACGGGCGCGTTGCGAATCGCGCCCCGGCGGCCGAAGCGCCGCCCCGCGCCGATGCGTCACCGCGGGCGGTTCACAAGTCCACCGGGGAACGTGTGAAGTTCGATGCGGTCTCCTTTGCGTACGGCAGGCGGCGTGTGATCGGGAGGGCGGACATGACCGTGATGGGCGGAGAGAGAATCGCAGTCTCGGGCCGGAACGGTAGCGGTAAATCGACGCTGTTGTTGCTTGTCGGCGGAGCGATTGCGCCCTCGTCCGGGCGTATCACGCGCAGCGTGAAGGAACGTGGCGTGATGTACCTTCCGCAGAGCCCCGAGCGCCTCTTCTTCGCAGAAACTGTGATGGAAGAGATCTGCTTCGGTCTGGAGCGCCGCGGTCTCTCGAGTGAAACATCGCGCCAGCGCGCCGAAGAAGCACTAGATCGTGCCGGTCTCGACGCCGGCCATTTCGCGCCGCGTTCACCGTTCGAGTTGAGCTTCGGCGAGATGCGTCGGGTTGCGTTCGCGATAGCGTCGGCGCTCGATCCCGATTTGCTGCTTCTCGACGAGCCGGCCAGCTGCCTCGATGCTGGCGGCAGGGCCGTGCTCGACAACCTGGTTCGCCATGCGGCGGAGCGCGGGGCCGGGGTCATCATTGCTTCGCACGAACGCCGCGGAGCGCTCGCATGCGAACGGACCCTCGAACTGCGCGATGGCACCCTTTCCGAGTCGACGGGTCAGCATAAGTGAGCGGATTAGCCCGCGGTTGACGCCGCGCCGCTCGGGCAGCTAGTATGGAGCGCCAATTCCCCAAGGAGGGATTTCGTGGATTATCAAGCCTTCGGCGCCGTTTGGCGCCTGCTCGCCGTGGCGAGCATGTTCGTCACCGTCGTCAATAATTTCTGGCGTCACGGTGACCTTGACCTGACCGGGCGCTACGCCAACATGCGGACGATTTATGCGCGCGCCGCCCTGATCGGCGTGGTTCTCGCCGCCGTGGCGCGGCTCAACATTCTCGCGATGCTGCGCATCACGCCCGCGTTCGATTCGTACCTCGCCTTCTACGGCGTCGACATTCTTGACGATGTTGTCGGCGTGGTGGTGACTGGCGTCGTGCTCGGATTCCTGAGCAAGTTCTGGAACGACCTCTTTGACCTGCTCTTCGAAACCAAGCGCTTCATGCGTGGCAAGGCCAACCAGCTTCGCGCCGATGACGGTCCCCGTCAGGCGCGCGAGCCGCGCAGTGAAATGGGTGGTCGCGACATGCGCGACATGCGTAACCGCGGCCGTCGTGGTTCGCGTGGCGGGCGCAATGATCGCGACCGTGGAGACCGTGGAGACCGCGGGGATCGCGGCGGCGAGCGCGGAGATCGCGGCGGCCAGGACCGTACCGATCGCCCGGGCGAGCGCCCCATGGAGATCCGGCGCCCCGAGTTCTCGCGCGAGCCTTCGAGCGGGAATTCCTGAACGAATCCCCATATTCGTATGTTCCGGCGGTCCGACTGATCAAGTCGGGCCGCCGGTTTCTTTTCCACCCGTGATGCGATAGACTCCCTTCGTGCTCCCCCGGCACGCAAGGGCAAGGCAAGTTGCCATCACGATCATGGCGACCGTGGCGGTGTGTGGCCTGACCGCCGCACGCCCCGATACCCGCACGCCTCTACACAAAACGCTGGATTCACTATTCTACGCGGCGCGCTACGACACCATACGTGGCCTGCTGCCCGCGCTGATCCGCGCCACCGAAGCGCGCGGCGATTCCGCCACGCTTGCAATGCTCACGTTCCAGCGCGGCCGCGTGGAAATCACGCTCGGTCACCAGGCCGTCGCAAGCGATCTGTTCGATCGCTCGATTCGTCTGTGCGAAGCCGCGCGTGATACGGCCGGGCTGTGTCGCGCGCTGCACTTCAAGGCATTCGTGCTGCGCGACAAGGGTCAGCCCGCCGACGCCATGAAACTTTTCGAGCGTGAGTTTGATCTGGGCAACCGTGCCCATATTCTCACTGCGCAGGCCGCCGGGATGGGCAACCTGGCCTACAAGGACCTTCGTCGCGGCAACCTCGAGGCCGCGCGCATCGGCTTCGTGCGCTCGCTGCGGCTCAATGAGAAGGCTGGCAGCACGTACAACGTGGTCGGTTCCATGACGAACATGGGCATGCTGCAGCAGGCCCTCGGGAACGTCGATTCCACGCGCTACTGGTACAACGAGGCGCTGCGCGTCTCACGCCAGTATCACTACCCGATGAGCGAGCTGTGGTCGCTCAACAATCTCGGTTGGCTCGAAGCCGACCTCGGAAACCATGAGTCTGCAGTGGCCTACTACGCAGCGGCGCTCGAGATCGGACGCCGCGTCGGTTTCGATCGCGGGCAGGCGCTTCCGCTCATGAACCTCGCGGCGTCGCTGAGCTACCTCGGCGAGTTCGATCGCGCGCGCGCCGCCATAGACGAAGCCATCGAGGTTTGCCACCGCGCGGGATTCAAAGACCTCGAAGAAACGAGCATAAACGTCCTGGCAGCAGTTTATCTCGAAACCGGCCAGTACCGGCAGGTCGCCCAGACCTGCCGGCGCATCCTGCGCGAGCCGGAAGTTTTCAGGGCGGTGGAGCGCAATCTCGCCGCCTATGGCCTCGCGCTGGCGCTGGCCGAAATGGACAGTGTTCATGCGGCCGTGAATGAGCTGGAGCCGTTCGTCGCCCCCCACGTGAAAACTCCGGATCACATGCAACAGCTATTCACCGAACTAACCTACGCGGAGCTCCTGCGTCGCGACGGGCGTGAGCGCGATGCGTTGGGTCGCGCCGCCGTGGTGCGGGCCGACGCCGACCGGGCCGGACGCACCGATATCGGCGTTTCCGCGCGGTTGATCGAAAGTTCCTGTCATCGCGCGCTGGGTGACGGGTCCGCCGCCATGACGGCGTTGCGCGCGGCGATGGATTCACTCGAAGTGGCACGGGTGGAATCAGGAAGAGCGGAAGGGCGCGAGGCATACGGGCAGCACATGATGAATGACGTCATCGAAGCATGCCGCGTCGTGCTCGAGTATCCCGCAGAGACGCCGCGTGCCGATCGCGTACGTTCCTTTTACGACACGCTGCAGCGCTTCAAGACCCGGACCCTGCTGGAACGAATTCGTGATCCGCGCGGCAACGGGGCAGCTCCCCTCGAAGGCACCATGGTCGATACCGTTGCCCTCGAGCGGCTACAGCACGATGTATTGCGCGATGACGAACTCCTGCTCGACATGTTTGTGGGACAGCGCGAAACGTACCTGTTCGCGGTTTCGCCGGACTCCTGCCGCCTCGTGCTGCTGCCGGGAGCGCGTTCCACGCTGGCGAAACAGCTGAGGCTCTACGCCGATGTGATTTCGGCGAGCGCAGCGGATACTCGCAGTGCGTACACGTCCGAACGCGTCGCCGCGATGCAACGCGCGCTGGGCCGCGCCGTGATCAGCCCCGTGGCAGACCTGGTTGCGAATTCGGCGCGTGTGTTCATTGCGCCGGACGGGTACTACGCGTCAATTCCGATCGGTACTATCAGCGATGGCGAGGACGACCGCATGCTCATGGAGCTGCGCGACGTGATCGAAGTGCCGTCGGCCTCGGTGCTGCACTGGGCGCGCGGCGCGTCCCCCGACAGCGCGGCTAGTACAACCATGATCGCCGTGACCGATCCCACCCGGTCAAAGCATTCCTTCCAGGAAGTGAGCGCGCTGCAGGAACGCTTCGACAATGTTCAGCGCCTGGACGCCGCCGCCGGCGTGCTCGACAGCCTCACTCGCCGCGCGCGTCCGGATTGCATCCTGCACATTGCTGCGCACGCCCGCGTGAATGACGATTCGCCGTGGCAGTCCGGTTTCGTTGTGCTGGCGGACGATAGCGCCTTGTCGGGACCGGGTACACGGGTGGGCAGGAAAGCGCCGGGAAGTCTGCGCGCGTGGGAGATTGCGCGCACCAGAATGCCGTTTGGAATGGCGGTGCTCGCCGGATGCGAAACGGCCGCCGGGCGCGCCACCACCGGTGAAGGTGTGCTGGGTCTGACATCCGCGTTTCTTTCCGCCGGCGTGCCGGTGGTGGTATCGAGCCGGTGGGCGGTGGACGACAAGGTCACCGCGGACCTGATGAATCACTTCTATGCGGGCCTGGCGCGCGGAAAGAACGTGGCGGCCGCGCTGCGCGGGGCGCAGCTGGCGATACGGTCCAACCCCAGGACCAGTCACCCTTTCTACTGGGCCGGATTTGCCGTGGTGGGGGACGGCTCGCGTATCATGCCGCCGCTCGTAGCCGAGCACAGACGTGCGGTATGGCCCATCGCCCTCGGGGCTGCGGCTCTGGCTATCGGCCTCGCCATCATGACGGCCCGCCGGATCCGCCCGCCCGATGAACCCCGGGATAGTTCCGCAACTGCCTGACACCAAAACCTGTTAGAGTATAGTTCCACGGGACTTCGCCCCTCCATCACGGTTCTTCGAGGGTGAAGTTTGCCTGTGACAACACCCATGTCCGATCCGTCCAAATCAATACGGCTGGATATGTCGTCCGACGACGCCGCGCTCTTGCGCGTCGCCCGCAGCGACACCGATCCGGTACGGCGCCGCGAAGCGTCCGCGGAGCTTCTACTCCGCTACCGCGACGCCGTGTACGCGTGGTGCCTGCGCTATACGCGCGACCACGAGCGCGCGCTCGACCTGTCACAGGACGTGATGGTCACCGCGTGGGAGAAAATCGGCTCGTTCGAAGGACGCTCGAAATTTTCATCGTGGCTTTTCGCGGTGACGCGCAACCGTTGCATCGATGCATCGCGCCGCGTGGATGTGCTGGCGGATGAATCCATCACCGAGGCGCATCCGGATCCCGCACCGCCTGTCGATGAGTCCGTGCTGGGCGCGCTCGACGAGGACAGCCTGCTGGCGCTGATCCGGCGCGAACTGGATGCGGAAGAGCAGAAGGCAATCTGGCTGCGCTGCATCGAGCGAATGCCGGTGGAGGAGATTACTGGAGTGTTGAGTGTGTCGGGAGTATCGGGTGCGCGTGCGCTACTCCAGCGCGCGCGCCGGAAGTTGCGGGCCGCCTTGGATCGTGACAGCGGGAGGATGATCTGATGAGCCCCAATTGCATCGACGTCGAACGCATTGCGGACGTCGAGAGTTCGCCGGAACTGCGCCAGCACGTGTCTGATTGCCCGCGCTGCGAGAGCCTGTGGCTCTCATATCAGTCCTTTCTGAGGGCGGACCTCTCGGGTGCTCCCGGAGCCGACAGTGCACGCCGCGCGTTGGAGGCGGTCATTCGCCGCCAGGCTGGTCCGGCCACGGCCGAGGTGGCGCCGCGCACATCGCGACTGGCGACACGCCGGCGGGCCGAGCTCTCGTGGCTGCGCCCGGGTTTGATCGCCGCCGCGGCTGCGGTCGTGGCAGTGGTTGCGATTTCGGTCTGGCGCGGTGGTACCGACCAGCCGGTGCTGCGCGGAGGCCCGGAGGCGACTTGGTCGCTGGAGGCGCCCCATGTTTCGGGTATTGCGGTTGTATTCAAGTGGGGAGCCGTGCCCGACGCCGATGCCTATGAAGTGGAAATTTTCGACGACGCGCTCAACCTGGTTCTGCACAGCGCGTCGGTAACCACGCCAACCATCAGCGTGGACCGGTCGGCTTTCGTCAACATTCCGCCCGGCACCGAGTTGACGTGGCGCGTCCGCGCGCTACGAGGAGGAGATGAGATGGCAACGTCGCCACCGGCGTCGTTGACCCTCGAGTAGTTTACGAGAGGGTAGTGAGGTTCGCCCCCGGCGGCGCGGCGGTCCAGCACACCAACAGGATCGCCGCGCCGTATTTTGTTCGCCCATCATGTGACATCCGGCGCGCGGCTGCGTCCCATCTGGAAGCGGCAGCCAAAACCCGAGAGGTCTCATGATGAAGTTGGGCGGTTTTCTACTCCTTGCCCTGGCACTCACTGCTCTCGCTGCGACCGCACGGGCGGACACGCAGGTGTTTTTTACCGACTTCGAGAGCGGCCTCCCCGCGCAGATGACCGCACCGGGCTGCCATATCGAATCCGTGCAGGGCTACAACAACCTGGGTCCGGCCGGTAACAAGTTCGCCGGCAATCTACTCCGCTACGATGCGGTGACGCTCTTTGATACCCAGCTTACGCTGACCGGACTTCCCGCGCATGATCACCTGAGCCTCGCCTTCCTCGCCGCGATCATTGATTCGTGGGACGGCACCGAGTTGTGGAAGATCACCATCGACGGCACGGAAGTGTTTTCCCACTGGTGGGAAATTGCAGTCGGCGACAACAGCGATTATGTTGCGCCGCCCGGCGGGCTCTTGAGTTCGGGAGTCAATCTCGGTTGGAACGGCGGCGGATATTTCTACAAGGACCGCGCCTACAACATGGGCGTCGATCCTGTCTTCACTGTGGCTCACACGGCGAGCGCTGTGACCATCGTATGGAAAATCGGCGCCATCTCGGGACCGGCCGCCAACCAATGGCAGGGCGGTTTCGACGAATCGTGGGGCATCGAGAACGTCAGAGTTGGCGTGAGCACCACCGCCACCGGCGTGGGTGACACACCGTCCGCGTCCGATATCACGCTGCTTCCCAACTCACCCAACCCGTTCAGCAGCGGCACGATGTTCCGGGCGCGTCTCCCGCAGAATGCGGGCAGCGCACACGTCGACGTGTTCGATGTCTCGGGTCGTCGCGTCGTGGAACGTGTTGTCCCGGCCGACAGCGGAGTGCAAGACCTCTATTTCGACGGCCGCGACGAGAAGGGCAATCAGCTCCCGAGCGGCGTCTATTTCTACCGACTGTCCGTCGGCGCCCAGAGCCGCACGCAAAAATTCGTCATCATGCGTTAGAGACTCCCGAACCCTCTTTCGCCCCGGCGCGGTGATCGTCCGAAACCCACGATTCCCCGCGCCTTTCTCAGTGCCACGCGTCGATGTTTGCGAACCGGCGCTCTTCGCGTTAGCATGGGCCCATGCGTTCTCTTGCATGGGCCTTTCTTCTTGGAGCAGCGTTTGCCGCGACCTCGGGACGGGAATCGGCACGAGTGATCAATGTCACGACCGTCGATGAGCTCGTCAATATCCTGCGGACGCCGCTCGAAGACGTGACGATCCAAATTGCGCCAGGCCGCTACGTATTGCCGGGCAGGGAGGAGCATCCCGGGCTTGGCCCCTGCAATAGCTACGTGACGAACGATGCTGTTCATGTCGGAGTGGTGGTGTCGGGGCGTCGAGTTCGCCTGATAGGCTCAGGGGTAGAAGCCACGGTCCTGGTCAGCGATGCCTATTTCAGAGTTTGGTTCAAGGACTGCGCAGATTGCGAACTCGAACATGTCGCGATTACGGGCAACGACGTCAATCGCAGTGTGTCCGGGGAATTGATTGCCGGGAGCACGATGGCCGCGGTCTTGATTACAGGGAGTCGAGTTCGAATTGCCAACTGCGTCATGAAGGAAGATTCGGCGTCAGGGCTTGAGGGTGCTGGCGAGGTTGTCCGCGGCACTCGCCCGGCCAATGGCGTAGTTGGATGGAAAGACGCCGAGCTGATTATTGAGTTCAACGAATTCTCGCGCAATTTCTCCGCGATTGTTCTTCGTGAGAATACACATGCCGTGATTAGGAACAATCTGATCGAAGGCAGCGGCGCATCCGACAAGATAGGAAACGAAGCGCTAAGCTTGATGTGCGATGCCACCGCCATCGTCGAACGGAACCACTTTCGCGGCCTGACGGGCGGTATGCACCTGGGCGACACGTCTTCGCTCATTTTGAACGAAAACATCATCGAAGATGTTTACTACGCCGGCGTAAGCATGGCGGGCGCATATCAGACGTCTCCGTGGTCCGATAAGAATATCCCTGACCCTGGTGGCAAGCTCGGTCGTGTCAGGATTGAACGGAACGTCATCTACAACTGTGGTAACGCGGGCATTGCCGTTCGTGCCAACGGCGATCAAACGGCAACCCGCAATATCATTGTCGCCACCGGGAGCATCAAGCCGCCGGCGAGCACAATCATCGCCTACGGCGCGGACGCAGAGGCTGCCGCTCGAAAAAACACCCTCTATGACAACACGGTGACCGATCCGAAGCTCGGCCGCGATATTTCACGCGAAGCATTCTGGCGGGCGCGGCGGCCGTGGACCCGGACGTATCGCAACACACCGGTGGGGGTCGATGGGCGGCACAAGTTCTACGAGAGCGCGTTTCTCACGCGCTATGGGCGGTGGGCGGATTGATCGAACGCGAGCAGAACGGGATCAAGTTTTTCACGGGTGAGTTGCTCGAGGCGCAGGGTGAAGTGCAGGCGTTCGTCACAACGCGACACGGTGGCGTGAGCGCGGGGCCGTTTGCGACTCTCAATCTGGGCGGGAAGACACAGGACGATCCCCAGAATGTGCGCGAGAATCGGAAGCGCGTCGCGGCGCTGTTTGGAAAAGAAGCCAGGCAGCTCACCTTTGCGAAGCAGATCCACAGCGCCAACATCGCCCACGTGCCGCACGGATACGGGGGCGGCGCTTTCGACGATGTCGACGCGCTCATCACGGACGCCAGACAAACACCGCTCGTTATTCTGACCGCTGATTGTGCGGCGGTGCTTCTCTGCGATGCCCACAATCACGCGATCGGCATTGCGCATGCGGGCTGGCGGGGCACGGTGGCTGGCATCGCCGCCGACACCGTGCGGCGCATGCACGCGGCGTTCGGTACATTCCCGCACGATATTGTCGCCTGCATCGGGCCATCCATCGGGCCGTGTTGCTACGAAGTGGGCGAAGAAGTGATCAACGCCGTCAGCGAGGCTCTGCCGGATTACACCGACGAGGTTCTCGTGGAACCCGACATGGCGTCGGCGGGGAGTTTTCGTCAATCGGTGAACGCGGGCCGGAAGCACTTCGACCTGTGGCGCGCCAATGAGATCATGCTGGCGGAAGTCGGTGTCCCCGAGGCGCAGATCGAGATATCGCGACTGTGCACATCGTGCCGCACGGATCTTTTCTATTCGCACCGCGCTGAAAAGGGGATCACCGGCCGTTTCGGCGGGTTCATGATGCTGAAATAGCGCGAGCGGCGCGACCGTCGCGCTCGGGTTGGGGTCGGTTGGGATTGCTCATCATAGCTTCAACGCTTACACTTCAGTCAGGACCTCTATAGAAGGAGCCCCGAATGCCCGAACCGAAAATCGACGTGGCGCCGTACTACAATGGCGGCCTCTCCTGGAAGCAGTTCATGACCGGCGCGAAGAACGCAGGCCAGATGCAGGAATACTACGGCGCGTTCGACTTCGACGAAGACATCATCTCGTTCTTCAATGGGCGCACGCCGCTGCAAGTCCTCGCGATTGCCGAGGACTGGTGTCCCGACGTGGTCCAGAACCTGGCCGTGTGCGCACGCCTGTGCGACGAAGTGCCGGGCATGGAGCTCAGTGTGGTGCTCAAGAAAGACGCCCCCGAGCTCATGAACGAGTACGCGGCCAACGGCAGGGAACGCATCCCGGTGGTCGCCTTTTTCGACATGACGTTTCGCGAACTCGCGCGCTGGTCGGGGCGCTGCAAGAGCGCCGATCAGTGGATTTTCAGCGAAGTATTGAAAGGCACACGCGACATCACCACGCTCTCCGGCGCGGCCGCGAAGTCGTTCGAAAGCGAATACGACAGGCGCTTCCGCGACAAGTACGTGTGGGAGACCATCAGCGAATGGCAGCATCTGCTGGAGGATCAGGACTACTAGCCATGAAAGAGAACTGGATCACCGTTGCGTCCTACAGCCGGCCCGTCGAGGCTCACCTCGCGCGCACGCAGCTCGAGGCGGACGGGATCACGTGTGTGGTGAGCGACGAGTATCTGATCCGCGTGGACTGGCTGCTCTCGAACGCGGTGGGTGGCGTGAAGCTCATGGTTCCGTCGTGGGAGGCGGAGCGTGCCAGGGAAATCCTGCGCCCGCGCCCGCGGCTGGTGGTGGTGGCCGGTGCCGGCTCCGAAGAAGAGATGATCTGTCCACGTTGTCACTGCGATGATGTGTACTTCACGCGCTTCAGTCGTCGCATGGAAGCCATGTCGGTTCTGCTGCTCGGATTCATGGTTCCGTGGCGCAAACGGCGCTGGACGTGCAAGCAGTGCGGCTATGAATGGAAGGAGTCCTGATGGTCGAAAACATTCCCGCCGCCGAATTCCCGCTGGAAAAAATCAATGCTGCTTACCGACAAACCCTCCTCATCTACGCGGGCATTGCCGCGTCGCTGCCCGTTTACGTGGTCATGGTTGAAGTGCTGCGCCACACGCAGGCCGCTGCCCAGCCGATGGCTGCCATGGGGCTGCTGCGCATCACCTGCTTCATCCTGGCCGGCGTTTTTATTTTCACGTCGACGGTGATCAAGGGAGTGCTGCTGCGCACGGCCACGAGCGACCCGGTGGCAAGGCTGGCGCGCCTGCGCGTGGCATCCATCGTGACGGCGGCCCTCGCCGAGGGTCCCGCGGTCCTTGGGTTGGCACTCTTCATCATGCTGCGCCAGCGCACCGACTTCTATATCCTGCTGGTTGTCGCCGCGTACATGCTCGTGCGGCACCTGCCGCAGCAAGCGGCGTGGCAGCTCTACGTCCGCCGCGGCGGCGACGCGCGCTGACACCGCGTTATCCCTACATCCCGGAGAAACACCTTGCTCGATTTTCGTCGCTTTGAAGTGATCACATTTGATTGTTATGGAACGCTGATCGACTGGGAAACCGGCATCTTGAACGCGCTGCGTCCGCTGCGTGACGGCGCGCAACTGCGTGCATCCGACAACGAGATGCTGGAAGCCTACGGTCTTCTGGAGAGCGCGCTCGAGGCGGGCGAGTACACGCGATACCGCGATGTGCTGCGCGGGGTGATGCGCGGGCTGGCGCAGCGCTTCGCGGCGAAGGCCGACAAGGTCGATTTCGAGGCACTCGCGAATTCACTCGGGCAGTGGCCGGCGTTTCCGGACACGGTCGACTCACTCCGGCGTCTGAAGAAACACTACAAGCTCGCCATCCTGAGCAATACCGATGACGAGCTCTTCGCGCAGACGGCGCGCGTGCTGCAGGTACCCTTCGATTTCGTGATCACCGCCGAGCAGGTGGGGGCGTACAAGCCATCGCATCGCAACTTCGTGCACGCGCACCGGATCATCGGCGTGCCCAAAGAAAAGTGGCTGCACGCGGCGCAGAGCCGTTTTCATGACATAGCACCCGCGCGGGCGCTGGGGATTGCAAATGTGTGGGTGAACCGCCGCCACGACAAGGACGGCGAAGGTGCGACCGCGCTTTCGAGCGCGGAACCCGATCTCACCGTCGCGGATCTGAAGACACTGGCCGATCTCGTCGACGTCGCGCGCGGCTAGTAGCCGGCCGCCATGGCGTACGGCGCGGTCACTTCGAAGCGCGCACCGGTGCGCGGCGCGCGCGCCCGTTTTGTGGCGTCCTTATGCGAGAATCGTGTTTACGTGGCACTAAAAACATCGTATAATCAGATGCACACATTTCCCCGTCCGTCACGTATTTCAGCGGCGCAAAAACGGGCAACCGGCCACCTTTCGATTGACCTCCTCTGGTGGGGCGCCGCCCGAAATACGACGGCGGGGGTGAGTCCGCCCGGCCCTTTCCAGTTCTCCAATTCCAGCTTGCTCGACAGCTTGGACCGGCAGTAGTGTCGCGTCCGGCCTTTATTGCGTTTTCTTCTGCACTGGCGCACGAGCGGGTGGCGACGGACCGGGCTCACGTTGGGCTGAGCGAAGCGAGGACCAACGGGATGGACGGAGCCAGGCCCTGCGAGTGCGCGGGAGACAAGAGCAAATGACCAACGCCCCGCGCGTCATCGACACCATCCGTTTTCTCGCTGTCGACGCTGTCGAACAGGCCAAGTCGGGCCACCCCGGAATGCCGCTGGGAGCCGCACCCATGGCCTTTGCGCTGTGGGACCGCGTGCTCAAGCACAACCCATCCGACCCGGCCTGGTTCGACCGTGACCGCTTCATTCTCTCGGCCGGCCATGGATCCATGCTGCTCTACGCGCTCCTCCACCTGTACGGATATGACCTCCCGCTCGAGGAGCTGGTGAACTTCCGCCAGTGGGGGAGCCGCACACCGGGTCATCCCGAGTACGGCCACACCCCGGGTGTGGAGGCCACGACGGGCCCGCTCGGGCAGGGATTTGCGATGGGCGTGGGCATGGCGATCGCGGAAAAGCAACTCGGCGCGCGTTTCAATATTCCGGCAGAGGCGGCAGTCGTCGACCACTACACGTACGCCATCGTGTCCGACGGTGATCTCATGGAAGGCGTGACCAACGAAGCGGCGTCCCTGGCGGGAACGATGAAGCTCGGCAAGCTCATCTATCTCTATGACGACAACCGCATCACCATCGACGGATCGACGGCGTTGTCGTTCACAGAAGACGTGTGCGCCCGTTTCGACGCGCTGCACTGGCACACACAGTCGGTCGAGGACGGCAACGATGTCGACGCCATCGAAAGGGCGCTTCGAGCCGCGCAGGCCGAGAAAGACCGCCCCTCGCTGATCCGCGTGCGCACGCACATCGGTTACGGCAGCCCCAAACAGGATTCGGAAAAATCGCACGGCGAACCCCTGGGCGCCGAGGCGGCGCGTGCCACCAAAGAAAAGCTGGGCTGGCCGCTCGAACCGCGCTTCCTCATCCCGGCCGATGTCAAGGCGCACTGTCGCGCGGTGGCGGATCGCGGCGTCAAAGCGCAGAGCGAATGGAGCGCGCGTCTCTATCAATACAAGAAGAAGCACGCCGACCTCGCGGCTGCATTCGAAGCGGCGCGCACGGAGCGCTTCGCCAGAAAATGGAAGGAAGCCCTCCCGGTTTTTTCATCCGAAAAGCCGCTGGCGACACGCGCGGCCTCCGGCAAGACCATCACCGCCCTCGCGCCGCTGTTTCCGACGCTCATGGGTGGTTCCGCCGACCTGGCCGGTTCCAACAACACCAGGATTGAAGGCTCCGGCGTGTTCGGCGTCGAGGCCGCGGACGGCCGCAACGTCTACTTCGGCGTGCGTGAACACGCCATGGGGGCAGCCGTCAACGGTATGGCGCTCCACGGCGGTGTGATTCCGTATGGCGCGACCTTCCTCATTTTCTCCGATTACATGCGGCCGTCGCTGCGCCTCGCCGCGCTCATGAACGTGCCGTCGACATTCATCTTCACGCACGACTCCATCGGGCTGGGCGAGGACGGGCCCACGCATCAGCCCATCGAACATCTGATGAGCCTGCGCGCCATCCCGGGGCTCACTGTCTTCCGTCCCGCCGACGCCAACGAGACCGCGGCGGCGTGGGCGTGCGCGCTCGAATTGCGCGGACCACGCGCACTTGTCCTCACGCGCCAGGCGCTGCCGGTGTTCGAGGGCGACCGCGAGCGCATTCACGCCGGCGTGGCGAAGGGCGCCTACGTGGTTGCCGACGCTGAGAGCGGCAAGCCCGCTGTCGTCCTCATTGCCACCGGCTCCGAAGTACACCTGGCCATGGCTGCCCGCGCCGAACTCATGCAGCGCGGCGTCGCCACCCGCGTGGTGTCCATGCCCTCGTGGGAGCTTTTCCGCGCGCAGAAGCCGCGCTACCGCAACTCGGTCCTGCCGAAGTCGGCCCGCAAGGTGGCCATCGAAGCCGGCGCCACGCTGGGCTGGCGCGAGTGGGTGGGGGACAAGGGCGCCGTGGTCGGCCTGGATCGTTTCGGCGCTTCGGCGCCGGGGCCGGTGGCCATGGAAAAGCTGGGCTTCAATGTGGAGAACGTGGTCGAAATTGCCCTCGCGACACTCGGCAAGCGCACGCCGGCCCGGAAAAACTAGAACCGGCTGAATACCGCCGCCGGTGCGTTGTATAGGCCCAATACCGCATGAACTGTCCCGTTTGTGATGTTCCGATGATCGTCCTGGAAATGGACCAGGTCGAAATCGACCACTGCCTGCAATGCCGCGGTGTGTGGCTCGACGCGGAAGAAATGGACCTTCTCCTCGACGGCTCGGAAGGCCGCGAAGAAATCCGTCGCCGTGCGACGCGCATCCAGGACAGCAGCGAAGAAAAAAGGCGCTGCCCGATCTGTTCGAAGAAAATGGAAAAGGCGCGCATCACTCGCGAAGGCAAAGACACCAGTATTCTCATCGACCGGTGCGAAAAGCACCACGGCACCTGGCTCGACGGCGGAGAGCTCGACGCCGTGGTCAAACTTTCGAGCTTTCCGGAAGCGCACCGCATTCACGCGTTCTTGCGCTCGATGTTCGGCGGCAACTAGCGCCGCCGCGGTTCCAAGGAGGACACGAAAATGGGAGCAGCAGCACTTATCTTTCTCGCCGTCATCGCAGTGGCGGTATTCGCCTTCGTCGGCATGTACAACTCGCTCGTCCAGCTGCGCAACCGCGTCAAGAACGCGTGGTCGCAGATCGACGTGCAGCTCAAGCGCCGGCACGACCTCATTCCCAATCTGGTCGAGACGGCCAAGGGCTACATGCAGCACGAGCGCGAAACCCTCACCGCCATCACCGACGCGCGCAGTCGCGCCATGGGCGCGGGCACGGTGCAGGACAAGGGTGCGGCCGAGGCCCAGCTCTCGGGTGCGATCTCGAAGTTCATGGTGACCGTGGAGAATTATCCCGACCTCAAGGCCAACCAGAACTTCCTGGCACTGCAGGAAGAGCTGACCTCGACCGAGAACAAGATCTCGTTCGCGCGCCAGGCCTATAACGACGCCGTGTTGTTCTTCAACAACAAGATCGAGATGTTCCCGTCGAACGTCATCGCCGGCATGTTCAACTTCCGTCCCCAGGAGTTCTTCGAAGTCGAAGATGCGACCCAGCGCGAGGCGCCCAAGGTTTCGTTCCAGCGCTAGGCGGAGTGTAACGCGGCCATGATGTGGGAACTGATAGCCGCCAATCGGCGAAAGTCATTTTTGCTTTTCGCCGGGATGGCAGCCCTGCTGCTCTCCCTCGGCTATTTCATCGGCGAGGCAACCATCGGGCAGGGCGGTGGCGGATGGATCGGCATCATCGTCGCCACCGCCGTCTGGGTGATCATGTCGGCCGCCAGCGTCTTCGGTGGTCCCGAGCTCGTGCTCAAGATGAGCCACGCGCGCGAGGTCACACCCGACGTCGCGCCCCAACTCTTCAACGTGGTTGAAGAGATGAAGGTGGCGGCCGGGCTCCCCAAAATGCCGAAGATCTACATCATCGACGAGAAGGCGCCCAATGCATTCGCCACCGGCCTGCGTCCCGAAGAAAGTTCCATCGCCGTCACCGCCGGCTTGCTGACGCGCCTCAATCGCGACGAGCTGCAGGGCGTCATCGCGCACGAGACGTCCCACATCATGAACCGGGATTCGCAGTTCCTCACGCTGGCGTCGATCATGCTGGGAAGCATCGTGCTGATCTCGCAGGTGTTCCTGCGCGGCATGTGGTACACGGGCGGCGGCGCGTCGCGGCGCTATCGTCGCAAGGACTCGAGCAGCGGTGGAGGCGGCGGAGCGGCCATCGTTCTGGTCGCGGCCATCGTGCTTGCGATTCTGGGGCCGCTCTTTGCACGGTTGCGC
>CAZULB010000013.1:0-40712 GCA_964621155.1 uncultured bacterium
GTGCGTTTCGTGGGACCCGCGCGCGCCCAGCTGATCGACCTGATGGCGAGCCTGGATGAATCCGGTTTCGAGCACCGCGTGTTCAGCGACAGGCGCGCCGGGGACGCGTCGCCCGATCATGGCATGTTGACCGCGGCCGAAATGTCGGCGTTCTACGACGAGTTTCCGGAAGCGTTCACGAACGCGTCGTTGATTGCGTCGTTGGCGCAGCCCGACCTTTTTGGCGTGCTCGAGGAGGAGCCGTCGTCCGCCACCGGGGAAATGTTTCCGCTGTCAGCGTCCGACACGACGCTGCGCCGCCGCGTCGAGGCCCTGAGTGAACAGGCCGCCGCCGCGCTTCCCGCGCCGGCCCGCGAGCTCGCGCGCCGGCGCATCGACGACGAGTTCACCCTGATCGAGAACGCGGGACTCGAACACACACTGCTTCGTTTCGAGCGGGTGGTGGCGCTATTGCGTGACGTCGGCACGAGGCTCGGTCCCGCGACCGGTCTGTCGGTACAATCACGCACGGCGTTTCTCCTCGGGATTACGTCGTTCGAGCCCTACGAAGTGGACGGTCATTTCGAGCCATCTTTCGCAGTGTCGGAAGCCGAGCGCAGGATCTTCGACGTTCAGATTTCTCCCGAAGACCGTCCCGCCGTACTCGCCATTGTAAACCGCGCGTTTGCCGGCGCCAGCGTGGGTTACGTACCGAGCGTGGAACACCTCACCGCTGCACGCTCAATGCGGATGGTGGCCCGGTGGATGGCGATCTCGACGCCGGAAGTGGACGAGGCCGTGCGCATCGCGGGCCGCTTCCACGGCGCCACACTGCGACAGCTGGCGGAAGACAACCGCGCCTTCGGCGCCCTCTATAGAAAAAGCCCCGGGTTTCGCGACATCGTCGCGCATGCGGCGTCCGTGGAAGGACTACCCTTCGGCTTCATTCGCGCTAAGCGCACCGTGATCGTTTCGCCGCGACCGCTGCGTGACTTCTTCGCATACACGGTCAGTCCAACCAGCGGCGAACATTTCATTCAATCAACGCGCGATGCGTTTCCGCTGGGCGCGGTGTTGCGCATCGATCTCTCGCTCCTGCGGGTGCTGGCGGTGTTGCCGTCCACAAGTGCGCGCGCGGGTGCGCCGCCCGCGGCCTACGCGCTCATCGCCGCCGGCGATCTCGATGGCATCCACCTGCTCGAAGGCGCGCCGGGACGCCTGGCGCCGTCGTTCGGAATTCACAACTTCAACGACCTCGTGCATTTCGTTGCGCTCATGCGCTGGCGGGGCAGCGGGCTGTCGCTCGCAAGCCGCATGGCGCAGTTCCGTGACAACGCGCGCGCCGTTCCGGCCGCGGATCGCGTCGGTGACATTCTGAACGAGACACGAGGCTGGCTTTTGTTCGTCGATCAGTTGCGGGGTGTCTTGAGCGCGCTCACCGGCTGGACGAGCGCGCAGGCCAACGCGTTTCTGGCGCGCCTGCACGACCACACACCCGGCAGCCTGGCCACGCTTCGTCACGAATTCTTCAAGCAGACGGTGGAGCAATCGGTGTCGCTCGAAGATGCGACGGCCTGGTTCGCCCGCCTGGTGCGCGAGTCGGCCCAGGCGCTGGACCGACAGCGCATCATTGCGGAGTGCCTGCTCACCGAGCGGTGTCTGGTGGCCAGGCACGCCGATCCGGACGCTTTTGCGAAGCTGGCAACCCGAGGGGTGGGCGAGCGCCGGGCCGCGACAGAGCTGCCGACCGCCCCGGTGGAGACTGACGCCGGAAGCGGGTCGGCCCACGTGATCGGGGGGGGAAGCTCTACGAAGGCGCTCCTGGAGCTGTCTGGCGCGCCAGAGCCTGCGCCTCAGGACCTTTTCGGGGCAAGCAGGGTCGAGAGTGAGGCGCGGTACACAAACGTTTCGCGAAACCAAAGTGATGGGTTCGTCGTACTAGCAGCAGTGTCGGAGTTCTATCCCCACCCGGCATCCACACCGGTCCAGCTGGCCGGAAGGGTCCGGAACCTCCAGACCTTCAGGTCCAGCGCAGACAAAAAGGTTGGTTACTTCGAGCTGTTCGATGCCAGTAGTACCGTCCGGGTCTATGTGCCGGCAGACCCCTATCAGCGGTTCGAGTTGTTGATCCAGGACGGGAACGAAGTCGTTGTACGCGGTGTAGTTCGGCGACGGGACGGACGCCAGGTGTGCGACGCGCTGGAGATCAGCAGCGAGGGAGGGATTGGATTTGGACAGGCATCCTCTAACAGGTCGTCAGCAAGAGATACTTGAGTACGTCGCGTCTTTCACACGGGATACCGGCTATCCCCCCACGGTTCGCGAGATCGGCCGTGCCACCGGCCTCCGCTCCCCACGTTCCGTCAGCCAGCATTTGCAAGCACTCGAACGCAAAGGTTTCATCCATCGCGGCCGCGAAAAGTCCCGCGCCATCCGCGTGCTGGATCGCCCCGACTCGCCCGTCCCGGCGACCGGCGCCCACGCTGTACCGCTCCTCGTGCGTGGACGTGTGGTCGCCGGGGAGGCGACCGCAAGCGCCGAAGTGCGGGGGACGAGCTATCTCATCGACCGCGAGCTGTTCGAAGGCACGGGGAACTACCTCATGCGTGTCGACGGCGAGTGCATGATGGATAACCACATTCTATCCGGCGACATGATCGTGGTAACGCCCGGCGCCGCGCCCAAAAACGGCGACGTCGTGGTGGCCAGGATCAACGGCGGCACGTCGGTAAAGCGTTACGAAGAGAAGGGGGAATCCCGTCGTCTCGTAACGACAAGCGGCGCTGTGAATGTGGACGCGTCGGTTCAGATCGTGGGCCGCGTCGTCGGGCTCATCCGCGCGAAAGTCTAGGGCCGCAGTAAGGCGGTGTGGCCGACCCACACCGCGCCTGCGGTAGTCCTTGCTTCATAAGCTCCGTTCCCGTACCCTGTTGGCCGCGATTCGACCACTACGCGTTCCCATCGTCTAGTGGTTAGGACACCGCCCTTTCACGGCGGCGACACGGGTTCGAATCCCGTTGGGAACGCCATTCTCCTCCACCCACATCCCGACATCGACCGCCGCTTCACGGGAGCGCGTATACCACGGCATTGATGTTCATCCCGGCGCCCACGGCCGCGAGCACGATGTGCTGGCCGGACTCGAGGCGCTGGTGTTCGAGCTTCTCCTTCATCAGCAGGTCGAGAAGTGTCGGGATGGTTGCCACCGAGCTGTTCCCGAGCCACGAGATCGTCATGGGCATCACCCGGTCGGGCGCCGGCTCGGCCCCGAATAGGCCATAGATCCGTTCGAGAATGGCTTCGTCCATCCTCGCATTGGCCTGGTGGATCAGGATCTTGGAGACATCCGAAAGGTGGAGACCCGCCTTCGTTATGGACTCCTTCACGACATCCGGCACGCAGCGCAGCGCATACTCGTAGAGTTTGTGCCCGTTCATCTTGAGAAACAGCTCAGAGCCTGCAAAATGAGGGTTGTTCGACGGGCCGAGCCGCAGGAGCTGCGCGGCCTGGAGCGTGTCGGAACGCGTGCAATGGGCCAGGATGCCGACCGGCTCGCGGGTGGTGATGCCCTCGAGCAGGCAGGCGCCGGCACCATCCGCGTAGAGCATGCTGTCGCGGTCGTGCGGATCACAGACGCGCGAGAGTGCTTCCGCTCCAATCACCAGCGCGCGCCTGGCGTCGCCGGACCTGATGTAATAGTCGGCCTGAATGACGGCCTGCAGCCAGCCCGCGCAGCCGAACGGCAGGTCGTACGCGATCGTTGCCCGGTTCCGGATTCCCAGGCGCTGCTTGACGCGCGCGGCCAGCGTCGGAACCATGTCGGTGCGACGGTTGTCGGCGCGGACGTCTCCAAAATTATGCGCGACGATGATGTAATCCAGCGTTTCCGGGTCGCATCCCGAACTCGCGAGCGCGTCGGCCGCCGCCAGGTGCGCGAGGTCAGACGTGCATTGATTCTCGCTCAGGTACTGGCGCGCATTGATTCCTGTGATCGCCTGAAATTTGTCGATGATTTCGGGGGTCGCGCGATCGATGCGCTGGCCGTTTGCGTCGTAGAACTCGTGCGCGAGGAATGCTGAATTGGGTACGACCTTATCGGGGATGTAACTTCCGGTCCCCACAATGGTGGTTCGAATGGAATTTCCGGTCACGCTCGATCCTCCGGTCAGGGGGGCATGTGCAGAGGCCGTGTCCGAAAATGTAGTGGCGGTTCAAGGCTTTTGTCGACGGCTAAAACGGCGGTCCGGCCGGGGACGCCATCCGCCGGGTGCTCAGGCCCGGGAAGGGGGCGCGTGTAATCGATTCACGTTCAGTGCGTAGGTGAGTCGGGACCGCTTGACGATGGCAGGTCACTGTGAAAGTGGCGCACGATCAGGGGCACAGCCAGCGGCAGTGAGCGACTATTCAGATCGTGTCGAGAGGGCGCGCTCCCGGCGCGCCCTCTCTTCTTGTCTTGCGATTACTTCAGCAGGACCAGCTTGTAGGTCTTCGACCCCGACGGCGTCGAGAGCCGCGCGAAATACACACCCGATCCCACCCGCGAGCCCGAATCGTCCAGGCCGCGCCAGTTCGCCATGAAAGCCCCCGCGTCCCGCACTCCGTCGACGAGCGTTGCAATCTTCTCGCCGTTGAGGCCGAATACTTCGAGGCGCACATGCCCCTTCGAGGGGAGCGTGTAGCGCACCGTGGTTTCGGGATTGAACGGATTGGGGTAAGCGGACACAGAGAGAATGTAGTCGAGAGGAACGTCGCTGCCGCTGAGCGGACTCACCTTGGCGGGCTTGCCTTCATTTCCCGAGAAATCGGTGGCTGTCACCCAGTAGTAATTGCGCACCATGGCGCTGACATTCATCGCCACGCCGGTTGTGTAATTGATGAGCGTGGCGCTTGCGAAGGAATTCGTGTTGGAACCGTAGACACTGAAATAGTCGAAGTCCGCCGCGGTCGACGGATTCCAGTGCAGCGTTCCCGCCGTGTACACGAAGTTGGCCGGAACCCCGGGAGAAAGATTGTCGAGCGAGTACCCGCTGTCGACGGGCGAATCGAAGAACACGACTGGATCAGCGGTGGCGGCGCGCACAAAGAATTTGGTTCTGTACATTCCCAGTGTCTTGGTGGAATCCGCAAGCGTCGGTGCCACGATACGATACGTGCTCGCGGCGCTCGCCGGGACGCTCGCGACGTACTCCCATGTGCCCGATGGTACTGTCGTGGGGCCGCCGATCGTGAGGTTGGGCAGGGGCAGTACGCGCCGGAAGGCCTGGTATTCCGTGATCGGCTTTGCGGAGGTGCCGTCGTCGAGAAGCGAACGATTGACGCTGATGCGAACGCTGCGCCCCTGGTCGTTCCCGATGTCTTTGATCTGGGTGATGGCGGGTTCGCCCACGCCGTACTTCACCAGGAACGCATCATGCCATGCGCCGTTCACGGTCACCGCGGGTCCACCCAGCGTCGCATTGCCCGAGAAGTACCCGCCGCCGATGGCGTTGCCGAGTGCGTCGGAAGCGATCGCCGAACCGGTGTCATCGCCGGTGCCGGGGCTGCTGCTGCCGCCAACGGAGCGGCTCCAGATGTGCGTACCGCCCGACGTGAATTTCGCAAAAAAACCGTCGAACCCACCGTTGGTGGCGATCGTATTGCCACCGCCAAAATCCATGGTCGTCGTCATGAGGCCTGACACCATCGGATTGCCCGACGGATCCAGCGCGACAGCGCTCGTCACGTCGTCTCCGCCGCCACCCATCGCCTTGCTCCACACGTGCGTGCCCAGGCTGTTGTACTTGGCGAGGAAGCCATCCGCGGAGCCCTGCGAGGGAACGGAGCCGCCTCCCAGGTTCGTGGTACCGGTGAACAGGCCGGTGGTGTAGACGTTGCCCGAAGCGTCGACGGCGACGCCTCCCGCCTCGTCGTTACCGGTTCCACCGCGGCGCTGCGACCATTGCACCACCGCGTTCGCGCTGTACTTGGCCTGGAAAATGTCTTCGCCGCCGGCGCTCGTCAGTGAACCACCGAGCAGGATCGTTCCGTTGAAATAACCGACGACGTGGGGCAGGTTGTTCGCATCGACGGCACACGCCTCGCCGTAGTCCGAGCCCGTGTTACCGGCGAGGAGCTGCCACTGCCACGTGCCACTCGAGTTGAACTTCGCGAAGAAAATATCTTCCAGCCCGGCGCTCGCTACCGCGGGTCCGCCGATGTTGATCGTGCCCGTGTATGCGCCCGTGATGTAGATGTTGCCGGACGTGTCGACCGCCATCTGGATGCCGGGCGTTTCATTGCCGGTCCCGCCGATGCGCTTGCTCCAGAGGGCGTAGCCGTTCGCATTGAACTGAGCAAGAAAAACGTCGGTGCCACCCGCACTGACGAGAGAACCTCCGGATGGAAAGCTTGTGGTTCCGGAGACTGACCCCGAGACATAGATGTTCTCGGCCGGGTCGAGCGCGATCGATGAGCCTCTCACCGTACCACCGCTGGACGCAAAGGCCCACTTCACCACGCCCCGATTCGTGAGCCGGGCGACGAACGCGGACCCATTGGAGTTGCCCGTCACCGTGGCGCCGCCGAAATTGACGGTTCCGAAGATCGTTCCGATCACAACGATGTCGCCGGATCCGGGCACGACGGCGATGTCGTTGATCTGGGCGTTGGCATTTCCGCCACCCACGTTCTGCCAGGAGAAGGCAGGCGGTCCGGCGTGGACGGCGGTGACGAGGGATGCGGTTGCCAGGACGGTGGACAGGGCAAGGCGCAGAATCGTTCGCACAGGCAGTCTCCCGAGTGGTGACCGTACGCGCCGCCGGCAGCCGGGGGCGTGGGTCGTTCGTAGTAAAGGATCAAAACGGTGGGAAGGGCCATCAGGCGTCCCTTGCCCGTTTCAATTCTAACAGAAAACGGTCTGCTGCTTCACGCGCCGGGAGAGAGAGGCGAGGGCTATGAGTTGAGCGCTGTGATTTCGTAGTGGCCGAGTGTGCGGCCGATCATGGAGAAGCCTTTCCCTCGCCGGCCGGGAGCGTCACCTTGAACTGAATCTTCTGGAGACGTTCCGGGGAGCGCCCGATCCTGGTCAGGAACGCATTCCAGCGTGCATCGTCATGCAGACTCTGGAGGAGAGGGTCGATCAGGATGATGTTGAGTCCCGGATCCTGCAGGTCGTTGGCGCGGTCGAGCCATTCGAATGCCTTGTCTTTCTCGTTTCGATACGCGTAGCACTGCGCGATGTTGTAGGCCGCAGCTTCCGCATCCTTGTCGATCAATTCCTTCAGTGCTGCGTCGGAATCAGCTCGGCGCTCGAGGGCGTGGTACACGATGGGCAGGCCGCAGCGCCTGAATTCTTCTCCCTCGCGCTGCATCTCCAGCAGCCCCGTCTTGGGTTCACCCTTGAGCACATGGGCGATGCCGAGCGTGTAATGCATCACCGCGAGGCCGGGATTGAGCTCCAGCGCCGTGCGCAATTTCGCAATTCCCTCGTCAAAGTGTCCGACGCTGACCTCGCACGTTCCAAGATTCTGCAGAAGGTTGACGTTGACCGGGTCGCGCACGAGTGCGGAGCGCAACAGCGTCATCTGTTCCTCATGGCGGCCGATCATCAGGAGGAACTGACCGGTGTTCATGACGGTCGTCGGGTCATCAGGGTCGAGCGCAACCGCACGTTCGAAGTACTGCGCCGCGGCATCGAGATCGTTGTCTGCCCACATGGCGATGATGCCGAGGCGTGAGTACGCCACACCATTATCCGGATCCAGTTCGAGCGCCTTCAGTGCGGCGCGGCGTGAGAGCCGGTAGCCGTTCGCGGATTTCATGAAGCCGAAGCTGATCTCGTTGACGTAATTTGAGCTCAGCCCGACCCAGGCCGGCGCATATGTCGAATCGATCGCGAGCGTTGCCAGATAGAGCGAATCGGACAGCGCCAGGGTGCGCGGACTCAACTGCCGCGCCACATCACGGCCCTGCAGGAAGAGCGCGTATGCTTGCGGATTGGTTGTCCTCGCGCGGGGCGTCTCGCCCATGAGCGAAACCTTGAGCTCTTTCACCACGTCGGTGGCGATCTCATCCTGCATGGTGAACACGTCATTGAGGGTGCGGTCGTAGGTCTGCGACCACACGTGAAATCCATCCCTGGTCTGAATCAGCTGTGCCGTGATGCGAACGCGGTCGCCGGCGCGGCGCACGGAGCCTTCCAGCACATGGGAGACATTGAGCCGGCGCCCGATCTCGGGGACTTCGACTTCCTTGCCCTTGAATGAGAACGACGACGTCCGCGCGGCCACCTTGAGCCCGGGGATCTGCGCCAGCAGGTTGAGCAGCTCTTCGGATATCCCATCGGAGAAGTACTCCTGGGATGCATCCCCGCTCATGTTGACGAACGGCAGCACGGCGATCGACCTGGCCTGCACCGGGGCGGTGTGTCGTGACACGAAGTAGTACGAGGACACTCCGACGGCCAGCGCGACTGCGGTGATTCCGATCCATACCCGTTTGCCGTGGCGTTGCGTCGCTGTCGCGACGCGATGTCCGGTCTGCGTCTGCAGCGCGCGCAGTTCGTCACGAACCAGTGCGGCGGACGCATGGCGGCCGGCGGGATCTTTCGCGAGACATTGGTCGATGATTGCCACCAGTGCGGCCGGCACGTCGCTGCGCAGCTCGGAAATCGGGCGGGGCGACGTGTTGACGATGGCATAGCCGATGGCGTGATCGTAGTCACCGTGGAAGGGCAGCGAGCCCGTGAGCAACTGGTAGAGCATCGTTCCCAGCGAGAAAATGTCGCTGCGCTGATCCACGCGTCCGCCCTTCACCTGTTCCGGCGACATATAGGGGACTGTCCCCATCACCATCCCGTCGCGCGTGAGCGGCGCCCCGGTCTGCGTGGCTCCGACATCGAGCGGGGCCGTCTTGGCGATGCCGAAGTCGAGCACCTTGGCGCGGCCGTCGCGGGTGATCATCACGTTGGCTGGTTTCAGGTCGCGGTGAATGATTCCTTTTTCGTGGGCAGCCGCCAGAGCGTCGGCAACGGCAATGCCGACCTCGACGACTTTCTTGATGGGGAATACCTCGGCGGAGCGCAGCGATGCGTCCAACGGTTGTCCGTCGACGAGCTCCATGACAAGAAAGTGAACCCCGTTCGCTTCTTCAACCGCATGCAGGGTGACAATATGCGGGTGGTTGAAGCCCGCGATCATCTTGGCTTCACGCAGAAAACGCTGGAGGCGGGCGGGATCCCTGTCGACGTCGCGCGGGAGGACCTTGAGCGCGACATCACGGTCGAGCCGGGTGTCGCGGGCACGGTACACCTCGCCCATGCCACCGCGGCCAATGAGGGCAACGATCTCGTAGTGGCCGAGTGTCCTACCGATCACGCGATGACTCCGGGGGATGCCTCCGGAACGCGCTCGGGAGGCTTGTCGCCGGATTCTAGACGGAGCCCCCGGATACGGCAACATCTCCCTCACTCTCCCATTCGGTCGCTCCAACCGATTAAAAAAACTGCGGTTTGGTGCGGCACGGGCAACATCTCCGACGCCCTCGCGTACCCCTGCAATAGGGCACGGAGGCCTCGGCAGGTGGTGGTGTGGGGCTGGCCAGCGTCGCCATACCGGCGGCCGGACGGCTCCCAGGTTGGCCCGGCCGGGTGCCGGCCGGCGCTCCGGATCGAATCGGCCTTCGCGCACCTCCCGCCGGAAGGCGATTGCGGTTACAATGGAAACCCGCGCACAGGATTTACCGTAATCCGCTCATACATTTGGCGCCGTCGTTCGGTTGTCATGAAGGAGTCCCTGCAATGAAGAAGAAATGGATCGTGATCGGCGCTGCGGCGCTCGTGGTGGTGGTTGGCTCGGTCGGCGCCGTTTCGATGAAGGGCCGCGGGCAGAAGGCGCCCGAGGTTCAGACCGGCAAGGTCAGCCGGCAGAAAATCGTCCAGAAAGTGAGCGGCACGGGCAAGATCCAGCCCAAGACGCAGGTCAAGATCAGCGCCGACGTCAGCGCGCGCATCAACAAGCTGGCCGTCGTCGAAGGGCAGCATGTGGAGAAGGGGCAGCTCCTGGTCGAGCTCGACCGCGAGCGCTACCTCGCCATGGTAGAGAGCGGCGAAGCCAACGTGCGTTCGGCCACGTCACAGGCAACCCTCGTCAAACAGAACATGCTGCAGGCCGAACGCGAGTTCAATCGCACCAAGGAAATGATGAATCAGAAGCTCACGTCGCAGTCGGTGTACGACGCGGCGGAAGCGGCCTACCAGGTGGAAGTGGCGCGTTACGCGTCGGCCAACGAGCAGGCCCAGCAGGCCCGGGCGGCGCTGAAGCAGGCGCGCGACGATCTCTCCAAGACCACCATCTATTCGCCCATGGCGGGCACGGTGACTGACCTCAACAAGGAGCAGGGTGAGATTGCGATCGGTTCCCAGTTCCAGCCCGATGTAATCCTCGTGGTGGCGGATCTCTCCGAGATGGAAGCGCAGGTCAACGTCGACGAAAACGACATCGTGCAGATCGGGATCGGCCAGGAAGCCGAGATTCAGGTCGACGCGCTGCCGGACCAGGTGCTCAAGGGCACCGTGAGCGAGATTGCTAACAGCGCCAACGCATCGGCCGCCGGCACGCAGGAACAGAAAACCGAGTTCGAGATCAAGATTGCCATCACCGATCCGCCGCAGACTTTGCGCCCGGGCATGACGGCGACGGCGGACGTGTTCACGAAGACCAACGAAAACGCGCTCAGCGTCCCCATTGCGTGTGTGGCTGTGCGCACCGTGGACCAGCTGGCCAGGAAGGGTGAGGACGTCAAGAAGGCCGAGGAGACGTACAAGGCCGACAAGGACGGTTTCGTCGAGATCGTGTTCGTGATCGACGGCGGCAAGGCCGTCGCGCACCCGGTGAAGACCGGTATCCAGAGCGACGAGCTGATCGAGATTGTCGACGGCCTCACGGAAGGCCAGGAAGTCGTGACGGGAAGTTATCGCGCCATCTCGAAGGATCTCACCAACGGCGGTGTGGTGACCGTGAACAACAATCCCAAGCCCACCAAGGGCGGCGCGAAGAACGGCGAGGGCGAGATGGCGGAGAAGAAGTGAGCAGCACCAACGGCAACGGCAAGACACTTCAGTTGCGTGACGTCGTGAAGACGTACGTAATGGGTGAAGACACCGTGCATGCACTGCGCGGCGTCTCGCTCGAGATCAAGCGTAACGAATACGTCGCGGTGATGGGACCGTCGGGCTCCGGCAAGTCGACCTTGATGAACGTCATCGGCTGCCTCGACACGCCGACGTCGGGCACCTATTCGCTGGAAGGCCAGATGGTGGCGGACATGTCCGAGTACCAGCTGGCCGACATTCGCAACCAGCGCATCGGTTTCGTGTTCCAGACCTTCAATCTGATTCCGCGTACCACGGTTTTTCACAACGTGGAGTTGCCGATGATTTATGCCGGGGTGGGGAAGAGCGAGCGTCGCGCGCGGGCGGAAAACGCCATCGAACGCGTAGGGCTCAAAGACCGCATGAAACACAAGCCCAACGAGCTTTCCGGCGGTCAGCGCCAGCGCGTCGCAATCGCGCGCGCCCTGGTGTGCAACCCGTCCATTATTCTGGCCGACGAACCCACCGGCAACCTGGACAGCAAGACCGGCGACGAGATCATGGCCATCCTGGATGAACTCCACAAGAGCGGTCAGACCATCATCCTCGTCACGCACGAAGACTACATCGCCGAGCACGCGCATCGGGTCGTGCGTCTGCGCGACGGACACATCGAAAGCGACACACCCACCCGGCGCGTGGCGGCCGGTTAGCGGAACGAAGCATGCGGCTGCGCAACGACCTCGAAGAATCCTGGCGCATCGCGCTGGATGCCCTGCGCGCCAACAAGGCGCGCGGCGCGCTGACCACGCTCGGTATCGTGATCGGCATTGTCGCCGTCAGTCTCACCATGACGGCGGCCAACGGGCTGCAGGCCGCATTCCGCAACAGTTTCTCCGCGGTGGGCTCGGACGTGATCTACGTCTCGCGCTTTCCGTGGGTTGTGATGAACGACTTCTTCATCTATAGAAATCGCCCCCCTCTCGAGATCCGCGACGCGGAAAAGCTGGCCGAGAAACTGCGCGGTCGCGCCATCGTCAATCCGAGCATGAATACCCAGCAGGACCTCAAGTATCGCTCGGACACCATGCCCGATGTGATCATCATCGGCACCACCGACCGGCAGATCGTCATGTCCGACGCCAAGCCGGAGACGGGGCACTTCATCACCGAGTTTGATGTGCACTACAAACGGTTTGTGTGTGTGATCGGCCCCGACGTCAAGAAGGGCCTGTTCGGCAATGCCGATCCCATCAACAAGGAAATGAAGATCGGCCGTTATTCATTCCGGGTGATCGGCGTGATGGAGAAGCGCGGTGGCGGGTTCGGGGGCGGACCAAGCTTCGACCGCGAGATCTACGTGCCCCTCAGCACCTATGTGAAGGCCTTTGGCGGCCTGCGCGGCCGACGCGACGTGAACATCGCCGTGAAGGCGCCCTCGCAGGAAGCGCTGTCGGATCTCGAGTTCGAGGTTACCGGCGCCATGCGCCAGATTCGCGGTCTGCGTCCCGCCGAGAAGGATAATTTCAGCATCAACAAACTCGACACCCTGGTCGGAACCTTCAATAACATCATGGGTGTGGTGCTGATGGTGGGACTGATGGTCACCGGGATTTCGCTCTTCGTGGGCGGCGTCGGTGTGATGAACATCATGTTCGTGTCCGTCACCGAGCGCACGCGCGAAATCGGCATTCGCAAGGCCATCGGCGCCAAGCCGCACAGCATTCTGTCGCAGTTTCTGTTCGAGGCCGCCGCGATATGTGTGGGTGGAGGACTGGTGGGCGTTCTGATTGCGGCGGGACTGACCGCCGTGCTGAACGCGACGGTCATGCCGGCCAGCCTGTCGGTGGGCATTACGTTCCTGGCGCTGGCGGTGGCGGCGAGCACGGGCGTGATCGCGGGCTTCATGCCCGCCATGCGCGGCGCGCGGCTCAATCCGGTGGAGGCGCTGCGCTATGAGTAAGGGCATCCACATTCCAGCCGACATCTTCGCCATGTCGACGCGCGCCATCGTCGGCAACAAGCTGCGCTCGAGCCTCACGCTGCTCGGCATCGTAGCGGGCATCGCATCTATTATCGCGGTAATGACCGCCATCTCCGTCATGCAGTCGGCCATGGAAAAGGAAATGAGCGTTCTGGGCACGCAGGTGTTCCAGGTGCAGAAGTTTCCGGCCGGCTTTGCCAGCGATCAAGAGCGCCGCAAGGCCATGAAACGCCCGCCGCTCACGATCGAGAACGCCAACGCCATCCGCGAGCAGGTAACGAGTATCGACCTGGTGGGATGCGAGCTGTGGGACTTCGGGTATAAGGCCGAGTACAACGGGGAAGAGACCAATCCCAACCTCTCGATTGTGGGCGGGACCCCCGAGTACTCCGACAACAACACGCAGCCGGTCGGGATGGGGCGAAATCTTTCGCCCATCGACATCAAGGCCAACCGTCGCGTGTGCGTGGTTGGTTTTGCCATCGCCAAGAAGCTTTTCCCGTTCACCGACCCGCTCGGCAAGATGATACGCCTCGACGGCCGCAAGTTTGAGGTTGTCGGCGTGTTCGACGAGAAGAAGTCGGCGTTCGGCGGTGGATATGACAATTACGTGCTGATCCCGATCAGCACCTTCCAGGACATTTACGGAATGATGACGCGCGATGGTTTCCGGCGCTCGGTCAACATCACGGTGCGCGCCAAGTCACCGGCGCTTATTCAGGACGCCATCGACCAGACCACGCAGGTGATGCGGCACGAGCGCCACCTGAAAGCGGGCGAGGACAACAATTTCGACTTCTTCTCGAGCGAAAGCCTGATCACCCAGTTCCGGAAACTCACGGCCAAGATCAAGCTGGCGGCATTTGTGATTGGCACCATCGCGCTCCTCGTTGCCGGCATTGGCATCATGAACATCATGCTGGTGTCGGTCACGGAGCGGACCAAGGAAATCGGTATTCGCAAGTCGCTGGGCGCCAATCCTCGTCACATCCTGATGCAGTTCCTGCTCGAAGCCGTCATTCTGTGCAACATCGGCGGCGTGATCGGCATTCTGGTGGGCTTCGGGCTGGGGAACATCGTCACCATCTTCACGCACTTTGCCGCGCACGTACCCGCCCAGTGGGCCATCATCGGGCTCGTCTTCTGCTCGGCGGTGGGCATCGGTTTCGGAATGCTGCCCGCCATCCGCGCCTCGCGCCTCAATCCCATCGACGCACTGCGCTACGAGTAGGCACAAGTCGTCGATGCGGTAACTTTGCGGCCACGTCTTCCTTTTTGCGCCGACCCTGCGTGCAGTGCTAGATTCTTTCCCCGTGGCTGATCCAACCCCCAAGAAACAGGTTTCGCTCGCCAGTATCCGGCGCACGTTCTGGACCATCATCTGGCCCCGGCGGAAGCTGATCCTGGTTGGCCTTCTGCTCGTGGGCGTCAATCGCCTGTGCGGGCTGGTCTTGCCCGCTTCTACCAAGTATCTGATCGACAATGTGATCGCCAGGCATGACCTCGTCATGCTGCGCAAGCTCCTGGGCATCGTTTTTGCCGCCATCCTGGTGCAGGCGGCGACCGGTTTTCTGCTCACGCGGCTCATGAGCATCGAGGCGCAGCGCCTCATTTCCATCATGCGCGCCGACATCCAGCGCCACATCATCCGCCTGCCCATTGCGTACTTCGACAGCACCAAAACCGGTGCGCTGGTGTCGCGCATCATGAACGACGTGGAAGGCGTGCGGAACCTGGTGGGCACGGGGCTGGTGCAGCTGATTGGCGGCATTATTACCGCCAGCGTGGCGCTGGTTCTCCTGCTGCGCATGAACGCCATGATGACCGTGTACGCGCTGGTGCCGATGCTCGTGTTTGCCTTCATTGCCATGAAGGCGTTCGCGCATATCCGCCCCATATTCCGAAAGCGCGGCCAGATCAACGCCGACGTGACGGGCCGGCTCACGGAAACGCTGGGCGGCATTCGCGTGATCAAGGGCTTTCACGCCGAGTCGCAGGAGTACAAGGTGTTTGCGACCGGCACCGATCTCATTTTTCAGAACGTGCGCGACTCGCTGACGGCCACGAGTCTGGTGACGGGCCTGGCCACCCTGCTCATGGGAGTAGGGAGCGTGCTCATCATGGGGTTCGGCGGACACATGATCATCCAGCAACAGATGACGATCGGCGAGTTCGTTTCCTTCACGCTCTACCTCGCCTTCCTGGTAGCGCCCATCGTGCAGATGAGCAACATCGGTACGCAGCTCACCGAGGCTTTTGCGGGGCTCGATCGTATGGAAGAGATCATGCGGCTGCCGGCCGAGGGTGAGGAGCCGGGGCGCACGGTCGAACTCGCCACGGTGCGCGGCGATATCGTGTTTGATCAGGTGTCGTTCGCGTACGCCGAGAAAGAAGTCCTGACCGACGTGAGCTTCGAGGCCACGGCCGGCTCGGTGACGGCACTGGTGGGAAGCTCGGGGTCGGGGAAGTCCACGGTCGCGGGGCTGGCGGCGTCGTTTCGCATTCCCACGCGCGGCGTGGTGCGCATCGACGGACACGATCTCGCCACTGTGAAGCTCGAGAGTTACCGCGAGCACCTGGGCGTGGTGCTGCAGGACGAGTTTCTATTTGAGGGCACCATTCGCGACAACATCTTGTTTGCGCGGCCGACGGCACGCGAAGACGAGGTGGTCGCGGCCGCACGCGCTGCCTATGTCACCGAGTTCACCGACCGCTTCGACAAGGGGCTGGACACGCTGATTGGCGAACGCGGCGTCAAGCTCTCGGGCGGCCAACGCCAGCGCGTGTCGATCGCGCGCGCCATCCTCGCCAACCCGCGCATTCTGATTCTCGACGAAGCCACATCGAGTCTCGACACCGAGAGCGAGGCGTTGATCCAGAAGAGTCTTGCGGCACTGATGCAGGGGCGCACCACCCTGGTGATTGCTCACCGCTTGAGCACGATTCGTCAGGCCGATCGCATTCTGGTGCTCGAGGGTGGCCGTATCGTCGAACGCGGCACGCACGACGAACTCATTGCCGCGCACGGGCGCTACTACGACCTCTACACCTACCAGGCGCGCATCTGATCGCCATGACACGGCGCCTCGTTCTCGATCTCGTGATTCCAATCCTGTTGCTCGCAGCCATCACGGCTGTGTTCTTCCGCACCGATCTCGACGTGCGCATTGCGCGCCACTTCTACGTGCCGGGCGAAGGCTTTCCTGTGGGAGCGCGCCCTCTGTGGCACTGGTTGAAGCACTATGGAATGATCCCGCCGCTCACGCTGGCAATCGGCGGGCTCATCGTGTTTCTGCTCTCGTTTGCGCTGCCGCGCCTGCGCCGCGCGCGCCGCGTCGCTCTGTTTCTCGCGCTGGTCATGCTCGCCGGCCCGGGGCTCATCGTGAACGACGTGTTCAAGGAACACTGGGGCCGGCCGCGTCCGCGCGATCTTGTGGAGTTGGGCGGTTCGCGCGAGTACGTGCCGCCGCTCGTGATGAGCCCACGTGAGCACGGCGCGTCGTTCTGCTCGGGCCACACCGCCGTTGCGGCGTTCCTGTTCGCGCCCTATTTGGTCTTCCTCAAGCGCTCGCGCGCAAAGGCGACCGCCGTACTGGCGGTGGGTGTCGGTTACGGGGCGCTCATGGGCTATGCCCGCATCGCGCAGGGCGCACACTTCCTGAGTGACGTTGTGTGGTCGTTCGGGATCGTGTATCTGACCGCACACGCGGTTTTCTACGCCCTCGGGATGCATCGGAGCTGATCTACGCTCCGGGTTGCCCGCAGCAAGCAACTTGGTCTATTCTCTTCGGTATGGATCAATCATTCGAAAAACTCGGTGTTTTCTATCTCGGTCGCGAGTACGACGCCGCCAGCCGCAAGACCACCGACACGCCCATCCTCTACGACGCGAAGGATCTGACCACGCACGCGGTGTGCGTGGGCATGACGGGGAGTGGCAAGACGGGGCTGTGCGTGGCGCTTCTGGAAGAAGCAGCCATCGACGGCATTCCATCCATCGTGATCGACCCCAAGGGCGATCTCTCCAACCTGCTCCTGACCTTTCCCAGGCTCGATGCCGCTTCGTTTCGCCCGTGGATCAACGACGATGCCGCGCGCCAGGCGGGCGTTGCTCCCGACGAGTTTGCGGCGCGTGAAGCCGAGCGTTGGAAAAAGGGTCTCGAGCAGTGGGGCGAGGGTGCAGATCGCATCCAGCGTTTGCGCGACGCCGCCGACGTGGTCATGTACACACCCGGCAGTGACGCCGCCCGACAGGTGTCCGCGGTTTCTTCCCTGAATGCCCCGACAGGAGAGGCCTCGGGAAACGCGGACTTGATCTCCGAGCGCGCCAGCGGTGTCGCGTCCAGCGTGCTATCGCTCCTGGGCATCGACGCGGATCCCGTCAAGAGCCGCGAGCACATTCTCATTACAACCATCCTGCAAAACGAGTGGAGTGCGGGCCGCAGCCTCGATCTTGGCGGCCTCATCCACCTGATTCAGAACCCAGCCATCCAGCGCGTCGGCGTGATGGAACTGGAGTCGTTCTTCCCGCAGAAGGATCGCTTCGGCCTCGCCATGACGATCAACAATCTGTTGGCCGCGCCGCGTTTTCAAGCCTGGCTGGCGGGAGACCCCATCGACATCGACCGCATGCTCTACGGCGAAAACGGCAAGCCGCGCATCGCTATATTCTCGATTGCGCACCTCGACGACGCCGAACGCATGTTCTTCGTGTCGTTGCTCCTGAACGAAGTGGTGGCGTGGATGCGCACGCGCAGCGGCACACAGAGCCTGCGCGCTCTCCTCTATATGGATGAGATCTTCGGCTTCATGCCGCCGGTCGAGAATCCGCCGTCGAAGAAGCCGTTCCTGACCCTGCTCAAGCAGGCGCGCGCATTCGGCCTGGGTGTGGTGGTGGCGACACAGAACCCGGTCGATCTCGACTACAAAGCGCTGTCGAACACGGGCACGTGGTTGATCGGAAGACTGCAGACCGAGCGCGACAAGACACGTCTGGCCGACGGGCTCGCGAGTGCTGCGGGGGGCGGCGTCGATGCGGGGGAACTGGCAAAAACCATCAGTTCGCTCGAACCGCGCGTGTTCCTCATGCACAATGTGCACGATTCGCACCCGGTGCTGTTCCAGTCGCGCTGGGCGCTGTCATACCTGGCGGGTCCCATGACGAGAGAGCAGATCAGAGCGTTGACGAAGGGGAGCGCGGCGGGCGCATCCGCGCCAGCACAGAGAACCGCGGCAAGTGCCGCGCCCGCGCCGGTTGTGTCAGCCGTGTCCGCCGTCGCGCCCGTGCTGCCTCCCGAGGTAACGCAGCTGTTCGCTCCATCTCCGGGCGCCGGCCCCGTGACCTACACTCCGGCTATTCTCGGTGTTGCGCGGCTGCACGCCATGCTGCCGGACGGCGGTACGCATACCGAGAACGTTGTGCTCCTGGCACCGCTCTCGGCCGACGCGCCCAATCCCGATTGGGCTACGGCGCCTGTCGCATCCGATGCACCGCCCTCGACCGGCCAGCCGGTGGCCAACGCGTCGTTTGCCCCGTTGCCCGCCGCGTTCGCGAAGGCCGGCACGATGGCGAAATGGAGCCAGGCGCTGACCGATGCCGTGTACCGCACCCGCACGGTGAAGCTGTTCGAGTCAAAGCGCCTGCGTCTGGTGTCGAAGCCGGGCGAGAGTGAACGCGACTTCAGAATTCGTATCGCCGAGACCACGCGCTCGACACGCGACTCCGAGGTGGATGCGCTGCGCCAGAAGTACGCAGCGAAGCTGCAGACGCTGGAGAACCAGATTCTTCGCGCGGAGATGGCGGTCCAGCGCGAGAAGGATCAGGTCAGCAGTCAACGCATGCAGACGGCCGTTTCCGTCGGCGCCACACTGCTCACCGCCTTCCTGGGTGGCGGCAGAAAGAGCGCGGTGCGTTCCTCCGTCGGACGTGCCACCACCGCCGCGCGCGGCTTCGAGCGCTCCGCGCGCGAACAGGGTGACGTCAACCGCGCTACGGAGTCACTGGAGACGCTGCGTCAGCGCCGCGACGCGCTCGCGCTGGAAGTCGAGCAGGCCGTGGCCGAACTCACCGCGCGTCTGGAAGGCGGGCAGGAGCTTCTTACCGAGAAGGTGATTCGCCCGCGCAAGACGGATATCGAAGTGGTGAAACTCGCGTTGCTCTGGATGCCGGCACCCTAGCTGCCCAGGCAAGCAAAAAAAAGGCGCGGTCCGAAGACCGCGCCTTTTTTGTTTCATCGCCGGGCGATGACTATTCGCCGCGCTTCTTGTAGCGACGAGTCTCGATGTCCTTACCGAGTTCGTTCGCGTTCTTGAGCGTGAACGTGACGCGACGGTTCTGCGCACGACCCGCTTCGGTATCGTTCGAGGCGATGGGATCGCTTTCGCCATAACCCTTGGTCGACAGATTGTCACCCTTGATGCCCGAGTAGTGCGACGTGAGCCATGTCTTCACGGCAGCGGCGCGCTTCTCTGACAGCGACTTGTTGAGCTTGTCGCTGCCCTGCGAGTCGGTGTGGCCGCCGATCTCCACCTTGGCCTGCGGCCAGTCGTTCAGCACCTGACCCACCTTGTTGAGATCGTCTTCGGAAGCCGCAAGAATGTCGGCCTTGCCGGAAGCGAACTGCACCTGCACCGAGACCGACTTCGCATCCAGGAACTGCTGGTACGTCTCGCTCACCGGAATCGGGCAGCCCTTGTCGTCAACGGCCCACTGCGGATCGGTGTCGGGGCACTGGTCGAGACCGTCGACCACGCCGTCTTTGTCCGCATCCATCGGGCAGCCCGCGGCATCGACGGTCGCGCCCTTGGGTGTACCGGGGCACTTGTCGATGCCGTTGAAGACGCCGTCGTGATCATCGTCACGGGGGCAGCCGTGGTCGTCGACCATGGTGCCTGCGGGAGTATCCGCACAGGTATCGATACCGTCAGCCACGCCGTCGTGGTCGGAGTCCATGGGACAGCCGTTGGCGTCCACGGTCGCGCCGTGCGGCGTGTCGGGGCACTTGTCATTTGCATCGGCGACGCCGTCATGGTCCGCGTCGCCCTTCGCCATTGCCACTTGTGCGTGGCCACAGCCAAAGGGCCACGGATGCGTCATCTGGCAGATGATGTGATTCGTGGCCGCGTCGGAGCCGCTCTTGTTGTGCATGTGTTTCGCGAAAGCAACACTTGTCGTGAGCAGAGCAAAAACGACAAGCGCTGCGGCAGCAAAGAACCGTTTCATGAAGAGACCACCTCGTGTGAAAGGTATCTGCACGCCCGGAAACATCCTCCCGCCGGGGCGATGCGAGTGGATGAGCTATAGCACAACTTTGTATGGGGTGAGAAGCACCAGAAATATAATCGGTACAATGGTTTAGCTTGCCTGGATGGCAACCTTCACGGCCCGCTCCCGGGAACGGCCCAGGGCGATCATGACCGCATCCCGGGCATTGGCGAGCGGAACCACGTGGGTGACGAGTGATTCGAGGCGCGGTCCCATCGGTCCCGCCACCAGCCTGGCGGCGGCGGCGAAGTCACTCTGGGCGCCGGCTCCGTGGCCGTGGTAGCACAGACTTCCATGCACGGTGAGTTCCTTGAGCCACATCGGCGTCCAGTCCACCTTCGCGAGTTTCGCCACGTTGCCCAGCATGACCACCATTCCGCCCGAACGGGTGAAGCGCAGACCGTCGCTCACCGCGACATCATTGCCGACACATACGAATGACGCATCGAATCCGCCCACGTTGATGCGCGGGCCCAGGATGGGCTTGAGCAACCGACTGCCGGTGATGCGCGAGAGCTCGGAGAAATAATCGCCGTCGCGGGTCATCACGATGCGGTTCGCGCCGAGGTTTTCGGCGTGCCCGGCCTGGAATTTGTGCCGCGCCAGCACGGTGACGTCGACGTTGGCGAACGACTTGAGCGCCGCCACCGTGAGCAGTCCCATCGAACCGGCCCCGATCACGAGCACGCGCGATCCCTCGGGCAGAGGGTGGGCCAGCACCGGTGCCACGTTGCACGCCAACGGCTCGATCAGCACGGCCAGCTTGTCGGAGAGGGAAGCGTCGATGGGGAGCAACTGGTCCTCGTGCGCCACGTACTGCTCACCCCAACTGCCCCCGAGCCCCCTGGTCGTGCCAAGGATCATTCCCGGCGCGAGCGCTCCGTCGGTGAAGTGCTCGCAGCGCTGCGGCGCATCCGCGGCGCAGTGCGCACAGGGCGGGTCGATACCGCGCACGCGGCACGAGAGGAGGGGATTGGCCACGACGCGCTCGCCGACGGCGACGCGCGTGACGTGAGGACCGATCTCGATCACCGTGCCGACATTCTCGTGCCCGACGACAAATGGAAACGACGAGAACGGCGAGGTGGAAGGCGACATGCTGAGGGTGACGAGACTCACATCGCTGCCGCAGATGCCGCCCATGCGCGTGGCGATGCGTACCCACCGCTCGCCCGGCAGGACGGGTGCGGGCACTTCCTTGAGTTCCATGCACTGCCCGCGCCCCATGAGCGAGTTCTTCGAAACCGCCGCAATGGCGCGGGTGGCGAGATAGCGCGGAATGGCGCCGTCGAATACGACTGCTTTCATGACGCGGGCGCACACACCCTGAGCGCATTGCGAACCGACATGACCACGAGCGGAGAGGTGGATGAATACACTTCGCCGTCGGCCTCGTAGCGAAGCGTGCCCTGGAAATGAATCGAGAATGAAACCGCGGTGCGGAATGTCACCTTGTTATGCCCCTCGTGCTTGCCCTTGCCGACAATGTCGAACAGCTTCGCGCGTGTCAACGGCGGCGCATCATGGATCGCGACCAGGTCCACCTTGCCATCGACCAGGCTCGCCCGGGGTGCGATGTGAAACGAGCCGCCAAAGTAGTTCGCGTTACTGATGGTGAGCATCAGCGTCTCCAGCCATGTGTCCGGCGAGTTGCTGTCCTCGGCGATGCCGAGCCGGATGCCCGGGAACCGAAAGAGCTGTTTCAGCGCGCAGAATTTGTAGAGCGCGTCACCGCGCAGAAGCGGTGTCCTCGCGGCATCGTCGATGACGGCGATGTCGAAACCCATGCCGACCACGTTCAGAAAGTAGCGGTCGTTCACCTTGCCGGCGTCGACGGTGCGGGTGGTGCGATCGGCAATGGCGCGCATCACGGCGTCGATGTTCTCGTGACGAATCCCGATCGATTTGCCGAAGTCGTTGCCGGTGCCGACGGGAAGAAACCCGACGGATACGTCGGGTCCGCGTCCGTTGGCGAGCACGCGGTTGGCGGTGGCACTCCAGGTACCATCGCCGCCGAGCGCGACTATTCTCTCAACGCCGCGTGAGAGGGCGGTGTCCAGAAGTTGGTTTTCATCTCCAGCGCGCGCGGTGAAGGCAGGTTCAAAAGGCCCGATGTATTTCTCAAGCCGCTTGAGGTAGTCGCGCAGACGCGCCTTGCGCCGTCCGCGGCCCGCGGCTGGATTGACAAGTACGAAGGGGGCGTCCTGCGCCATGCGAAGCGGGCTATCGCCCGCTGATCACAGCTGCTGCAGCGGCTGGAAGGTCTGCACGCCGTCCTTCATCCACAATTCGCGGAAGGGGAACGACGCCACGTCGGCGTTGAGCAGCGGTTCGCACATCGGGTGCGGATGAATCTCGAGCGAGCCGGTTTCTTCTTCGTGCTCGGTGAAGTCGCCCGCCATGTGGATGTCGGCCTTGAAGCGCTGGGGCGGTTCGACGGTGAACGCCTGGTAGAGGTGATTCACCTTGCTCCACTTGTGCGAGCTCACCTGCATGTCGATGATGGGGCGGCCTTTCTCGTGCGCGTGCACGATCATCTTGCCGTCCTTCTCCTGGAACTCCACGCGGATGTCGCTCATGTAGTGGGGCAGGTGCCAGCGTTCGATGGCGTGCAGTCGCGACGCCTCCGTGCTGGTGCCCACGCAAAAGGGAAAGAAGGCCGAGCGCGGAAACTCGCCACCCACGCCGAGCACCGGAGGGGTGATCACGGCGAGCACGAGCTCTTCGTACTGGCCCACTTCGCTGTCGATGAAATCGAAGGCGGTCAGCGCGAATACACCGATCGAGTGTTTGACCTCCATCGGCTCGAGATGGGCCGGAAGCGCGCGCTTGGCGGCGTCACGCGACATCTCGAAGAAAGCGCTGACGGCGTATTTGAAGCCGTATTTGGTCAGCGGCATAGGAACCCGTGCTTGTCGAGGACGCGCGCGATGATGTCGGCCGCCGCACGCAGCTCATCGGGCGTGTGCGATGCGGTCACCGAGATGCGAAGGCGCGAGCGGTGCTTGCCGACCGCGGGGTAACGCACGGGATTCAGATACACACCGTGGTGAATCATGTCCTCGGCAACTTTGAAAATCCGGTCGTCGTCGCGGATCATGATGGGAATCACCTGCGATTTGGAGTCGCCGATATCGACACCGTGCTCGCGCAGGTGCGACATGAGGACCGCCGTGTTCTCGAAGAGCCGGGTGCGCAGCTCGGGCTCGGCGCGCGCAATCTCGCACGCCTTGATGAGACCTCCCACGACGCCGGGGGAGAGTGCGCACGAGAAAACATAGGAGCGGGCAAAGCCCTTCAGGTAGCGGATCAGCTTGCGCGAACCCGCGACGTAGCCGCCCTGGCCGCCCAGCGTCTTGGAGAAAGTTCCGAAGTGAATGTCGATCTGGTCGTCGAGACCGAAGTGTTCCGCCACGCCGCGGCCATTGGGGCCGAACAGGAAGGCGGAATGCGCTTCGTCGATCATGATGCGCGCGCCGTTGCGCTGGCACACTTCGACGATCTCGGGCAGATTGGCGAGGTCGCCGTCCATGGAATAGACGCCCTCGACAATGACGAGTTTACGCCCGTTGAAGTCCTTGAGCTTGCGGTCCAGGTCGGCGGCATTGTTGTGGCGGAAGTAACGCACCTGCGCCTTGGACAGGATGATGCCGTCGACGATGGAGGCGTGCGCAAACTGGTCAGTGACGATCAGGTCGCCGCTGCGCATGAGCCCGGCGATGATGCCCACGTTGGCGCTGTAGCCCGACGGGAACACGAGGCAGGCTTCCTTGTCCTTGAACTCCGCGATCTTCTGCTGCAGCTCTTCGTGCAGCTCGGTCATGCCGCTCAGGATCGGGGAGCCGGACGAACCGGTTCCGAATTTCAGGATGGCTTCGCGGGCCGCCTCGATCACGTCGGGGCGATACGAGAGGCCGAGGTAATTGTAGGACGCGAGGTTGATGAGGTTCTTGAGCTTCTGATAATGAAGCTGCTCAACCACGTCGATGCGCGACTTCGGCGAGCCGCTCATGGGCTGGCCAAACAGGTAATACCCCTGCGTGCGCGCCTCGTCGAACCAGTCGTCGAAGGGATCGAGGATGTCGAATGGGTCCTTGCCAGAACCCCAGAAGAAGTTGCTATAGTCGAGATCGTTCGCCGCCGAAGGCGGCGGAACGGCCGGCGCAGGTTCCGCAGGCTTCGTTTCCGGCCGGGGCTGCGCCGATTCGGACGCGCGGACGTCGTCCGAAGCGCCCTCTCTCAAGGGTTTTGATGGCATTACTACGATCCTCCTCCCAAGCGGGAACTAACTTTGCCGGAATAGCCCCGTTGCGTCAAGCGAAACGTCCGCACGCAAACAGCACCCCGGCCACGTAATCGAAGCAACATGAGATTGTTTTCGCAACTTACTGGAATTGCGACGCTTCTGATCATCGCTCTGGCCTTCATCCTGGGCGACGTCGTAATGCTCCTGGTGCTTACACCGCTGATCCTCGTGAGGCCGGCGTCGCGTACGCGCGCGTTGTCCGGTTTCGCCCAGCTGACGGCCGGCACGGTTCTGGCCGTGCTTCGCCACGTCGGCCGCGCGCGCGTCGAGGTGCAGCCGGTAGTGCCCGCGCACGGCGGCGTCCTGATGGTGATGAACCACCAGTCGCTGGTCGACATCCCGGCGGCGGTGGCGTGCATGACCTCGGGGTACCCGCGCATGGTCGCGCGCGCCCGCTACGGCCGCGGAATTCCTCTCGTGTCACATATGATTTCCCTCTACGGGCACATTCTGGTCCAACCCGGGAAGATGGGACGACCGGAACTCGACGCACTCGCCGAGACAGCACGTGCCTCAACGGTCCCCATCCTCATTTATCCCGAAGGTCACAGAACGCGAGACGGCGAGATACGACCGTGGAAACGCGCCGGTCTCGATGCCATCCTGTCGTCCCGCGACTGGGATGTCTACGTGCTGGTTGTGGATGGCCTGTGGGGTGTGGCCCGTCTCACCGATTTCATGCGTGACCTCTCGCACGTGCGCGCGCGGGTGGAAGTTGTCGGCCCGTTTCACTATGACGGGCGCGAACATGAGAGCCACGATGCCTTTGTCGACGAGCTGCGCCGCGCCATGGTGGCAAAGTTGGGCGAGATGCGCTCTGAGAGTCGTGATGTGCGCGCGCCGTCTTCTCTAGTATCATCGGGCCAATGACAGAGCCCACCAATTCGCAAAGCCCGGCCCGGCCCGTGGTCCGGCCGCTTCCGCGCGCGAGCGCCTCACCGACCGATCAAATCCCGCCCGAAGTCCGCGACATCGTGCTTCTCCTGGAGGAGACGTGCGGACGCAATATCGTGGGCGTGATCTTTTTCGGCTCCCGTTTGGTGGGCACATCGCCGGGCGAGGGCAGTGCCGCAGATCTGTTTGTGGTCGTCGAGAATTACCTGCGCTTCTATGAAGAGATCGGGTCGCGGTTGCCCGCCGCCCGACACGCGGGCATCATTGCCGCGCTCAATCGCATGCTGCCGCCCAACATCATCTATCTCGGCGATCCGGGCGGAATGCGCGCGGGTGCGAAGTGTTTCATCGTGAGCGAGAGCGATCTCGCGCTGGGCCTTTCTGCCGACGCGCAGGATCATTTCTTCCGCGGCCGCCTTGCGCAACGCGTGCACATCGTGCACGCGCGCTCTGAAAAAGACCGGCAGGCCATGGAGACACGCATCGACGCAGCGCGCCATCTCACCCTGAGCTGGGTGCCTTTGTATCTCTCCGGCCCGTTCAGCGTGCTGGATTACTCCCGGCGCATGATGGAAGTATCGTACTCGGCGGAGATTCGCCCGGAAGCGCGCTCGCGTGTGCGCGAGGTGGTCGATGCACAGCAGAGTTTTTTCCGACTCGTGTATGCGCGTGTGCTGCAAAGCGGCGTGCGCGACGGCCGTCTCGTGGCCGAGGGCGACCTGTTTCGCCTTGCGAAGAAGCCGTCCTGGCGCGAGCGCTGGCGCGCGGCGCAATTCTTCCGGCGCTCCAAGGTGCGTGCCACGCTGCGCTGGTTCAAGTACATGCTCACCTTTGACGACTGGCTCGACTACATCGTGCGCAAGATCGAACGACGCTCGGGTGAGCGGATCGAGCTGACGCGCGCGGAGAGACGCTTCCCCGTGATTCTGTTGTGGCCGAAGGCATTCAGACTGATACGAGCGCTGCGCAACGCGGAAAACGAAAAGCGACGCGCGGCGGCTCGCGGAGAGCGGGAGATATCGTGAGACCCGAGATACTGTTTCTCCTCGCCGTCGTCGCTTTTGCTTTCGTGACCATGGCGATCTATCGCGCCACGGCGGCGGGGCATGCCGCCGGCGATCGGACGGGACGCGGCGGTTCGTTCGTGCTCGGTTTCTGGGTGCGCAACTGGTTCTACTGGTTGATCCGACCGGTGACGCGCGCTTCGGTTGCCGTCGGCATCAAACCCGACTTCTACAACATGCTGGTGGTGCTGTGCGGACTCGGCGCCGGGTACGCCTACGCAACCGGGCACTTTCCGATCGCCGGTTGGTTGGTGTTCATGAGCGGTCTCGCCGACGTATTCGACGGCGAAGTGGCGCGCGCGACCAACGTGGCGGACAAGCGCGGCGCGTTCCTGGATTCCACACTGGATCGATTCAGCGAGTTCTTCGCGTTTGTCGGTCTGGGGTACTTTTTCGCCGCAGGCTGGCAGGTGGTGGCGGTCCTGACTGCGTTGGGCGGGTCGTTGCTCGTCAGCTACACGCGTGCGCGCGGTGAAAGCGTGGGCGTGCTGTGCAAGGTGGGCATCATGCAGCGTGCGGAGAGAATGCTGCTCCTCGGATTTCCTTCCATTCTGGATCCGTGGTTGACGACTGCGCTCCACCGTGACGCGGGCGCCATCGTTTCGTGGGCCGTTGCAGTGATCGCGGTGGGAACGCTGTGGACCTCGGTGCACCGAACGCTCTGGATATCCCGGGCACTCCGACCCCGGTAGCCCGGCCGACCGGTCCACGGTCGGCGTAACCTGCGACGCCCGCCACCGTATGTTAATATGACGCCGGCCGCGCCCGGCCCACCTCGGCGCGGCCTTTCGATATTCCAAGGAGGACCCATGCGCCCGCGCTACATCCGTGCTGCAGCCGTCTGTGTGCTCTCTCTGATCGCGATCGCAAGTGTTGCGTTCGCGGGCACACCGAACGAGCCGCGCCTCGACCCCAACGTCGCGCCCACCCACGAATCCATCGAGCTCAACCTGGATTCGAACCAGGACAACTACAACGGTTCGGTCAAGATCCAGCTGCACGTCGCGAAAACGACCCGTGAGTTTCTCTTCCACGCCGAAGAGATGAAGCTCGACAAGGTGGAGCTCACGGGAACGGGCGGCGTGATTCCGGTCAAGGTGACCGAGGCGGGTGACCGCGGAACGCAGAAAGCGACCGCGCAGCAGGATCTCACCCCCGGCGACTACACGTTCGCGATTGCGTTCTCGAAGCCGTACAACCGGCAGGCGGTTGGTCTGTACAAGGGACTGTTCCAGGGGAAGGGTTACCTCTTCACGCAGTTCGAATCGCTCGACGCGCGCAAGGCTTTCCCATGCTGGGACGAGCCCATTTTCAAGATCACATGGAGCATGTCGATCACCGTGCCGATGCAGCAGGTGGCCGTGTTCAACACGCCGGTCGAAAAGGAAGTGCAGGGCGCCAGCACGACGACCTACATATACAAGAAGACTCCGCCGACGTCGTCGTACTTGATCGCGATCGCGGCGGGTCCGTTCGAGAGCGTGCCTATCACCGGCCAGTCGGTGCCCGGGCGCATTTACACGTGCAAGGGGCAGAAAAAACTCGCAGCGCACGCGGTGTCGATCTCGCCCGGCATTCTCACTGCGCTGGAGAAATATTTCGGGACCAAGTATCCGTATGAAAAGCTCGACTTTATCGCCGTGCCGGAGTACTGGCCCGGTGCCATGGAAAATCCGGGTTTCATCACGTTCTCCGACAAGATTCTCCTGATCGATCCGGCCGCCGCGAGCCTCAACCAGAAACAGACGCTCGCCATGGTGATCATCCACGAAGAAGCGCACATGTGGTTTGGCGACCTCGTCACCATGGCGTGGTGGGACGATCTGTGGCTGAACGAATCGTTCGCGGACTGGCTGGCCGTGAAGATGATGCCGGAGCTGTTTCCGCAGTTTGGTTACGAGACCAAAGAGCTGCAGGAAGTCAACGCGACCATGGCGAACGACGCCAACGCGCAAGCGACACCTGTGCGCCGCAAGGTGGACTCGGGCGCCGACATCATGGAAGACCTCGATATCACATACAAAAAGGGCCGCACGCTGCTCAAGATGGTGGAGGCGTTCATCGGCCCCGACAAGTTCCAGCTTGGTGTGCAAAGTTATCTCAATGAGCACAAATGGAAGAACGCGGTAGCCGCGGACCTGTTCTCGGCCCTGGCCGATGCCTCCGGGAAGAATCTCGAGCCCATCATGGCGAGCTATCTGGACCAGGCTGGATTCCCCCTGATCAAGGTAGGCGTCGATCCCAACGGCATGGTGACGCTGTCGCAGAAGCGCTTCAAGAATGCAGGTGCCACCTCCAATGACCAGGCATGGTCGGTGCCGGTACGCCTCAAGATTTCCGACGGTAACAACGTGCAGACGCGCGTCGTCGTGCTCGACAAGCCGGAGGAGAAGGTCGAGGTGCCGGGCAAGATTGCGTGGGTGATGCCGGATCAGGACGGCGTCGGTTACTACCGCTGGATTGTTCCCACCGACATGATGATGGAGATCGCGTCCAATCCGGACAAGACCATGTCGAAGCGTGAGCGCACGCGCTTTCTCGGCAACACACGCGCACTCTTGAACGCGGGAGAGATCAAGGGCGATGAGTACTTGAATATCGCCGCGCAGATGGCGAGTCATCCGGAACCCGAGATCATTTCATCCGTGATGACGGACCTGCAGAGCCTGGTGGCGCCTTTCGTAACGCCCGATCTGCAGGATCCGTTCGAGCGTTATGTCCGCAAGACACTCAGTCCGGCACGCGAGCGTTACGGGATCGAGCCCCGGCCCGATGATTCCGACGATGTGCGCCTGATCCGGCCCAATCTCATCACATGGCTTGGCACGGCCGGCGATCCTCAGGTGGTCGCGTTTTGCGAAAGCGTGGCGGACAAGTTCATGCAGGATCCGGCCAGCGTGGATCCAACCATCGCCGGTGCTGCGCTTTCGGTAGCGGCCTGGAACGGCGATCAGGCGCGTTACGATCAGTTCCGCACCAGGTTCGAGGCGGCCACCGTGCCTGCGGAGAAATCCCGCTACGTGAGCGCGATGGGCAGCTTCCGCGATCCCAGGATCCAGGACCAGGTGCTGGCCTACGCGCTCACCGACAAGATTCGCGTCATGGACCGCTTCCAGTTGATGGCGGGGATGTTCTACACCGAAGCGGGACGCGACAAGGTCTACGCCTGGATGACAAAGAATTACGACCAGCTCGCCGCCGGCCTGCCGGTTGAGTTCCAGTCCTACTTCCCGTACATGGTGAGCGGATGCGAGCAGCAGCGGCTGGATGCGGCGAAGAAATTTTTCTCCGAGCCCGCGCACAAGGTGGATGGCACCGAGCGCAACATGGAGAAGGTGGCCTCGGGCATTACCGACTGTCTGAATCTGCGTGCGCGCGAAGGCGCCGCCGTCGCCGCCTACCTGAAGGCCGCACCCTAGCCGGATGCCCGCGTTTGTCATCGTGCAGATCACGGTCGAGGATGCGGCGGTGTACGAGCGCTACAAAGCGCTCGCACCCGCCAGCATCGCTCACTACGGCGGGCGCTACATAGCACGCGGTGGACATTCGGAGGCGCTTGAGGGAGAATGGGAACCGTGCCGCGTGGTGATCCTGGAATTTGAGAGCGTCGCCCGCGCCAAACAATGGCTCGAATCTCCCGAGTACAGGGAAGCCCGTTCGTTACGCCAGGCATCCGCGCGTGCGCAGATGATCGTGGTGGAAGGTTTGCCGCGCTGAAAGGTCTCCGCTGATGTCCACACCGCTTCGCGTCGCTGTGGTCGGGAGCGGTCCGGCCGGCTTCTATGCCGCCGAAGCACTCCTCGCCAATGAGAATACCCAGGTCGACGTCTACGACGCATTGCCCGCGCCGTTCGGGCTGGTGCGCTATGGCGTAGCCCCGGACCATCCAAAAATCAAGAACATCATCGCCCGCTACGAGAAAACCGCCGCGCTGCCGGGATTTGCATTTCTCGGTAATGTGACGGTCGGACGCGACATCTCCGTCGAGGAGATGCGTCGCTTCTATGACGCGATCGTGTTTTCGAACGGGGCGCAGACGGATCGCCGGCTCGGTATCCCCGGCGAAGACCTTCCCGGCAGTTACACGGCGACGGAGTTTGTCGCGTGGTACAACGGACACCCCGATTACCAGGACCGCGAGTTCGATCTCTCGCATGAATGCGCCGTCGTCATCGGACAGGGTAATGTCGCCGTGGACGTCGCGCGCATCCTGTGCAAGACGGTGGACGAGCTCAAGGGCACCGACATCACCGCGCGTGCGCTGGAGGTTCTGGCGGAATCGAAGGTGCGCGAAGTGCGCATGATCGGGCGGCGTGGTCCCGTGCAGGCGGCATTTACACCACCCGAGATGAAGGAGCTGGGCGAGTTCTCGGATTGCGATCTCATCGTGGATCCCGCCGAGCTCGAGCTCAACGATGCCAGTCGCGCCGAGCTGGATGTGCTCAAGTGGCGCGAGGCGCAGAAAAACTACGATCTGTTGCGCGAGGCTGCGGCGAGAGAGCCGACCGGGAAATCGCGTCGACTCCTGATTCAGTTCTACCGGGGACCGAAGGAGCTGGTGGGCGGGCCGCGCCTCGACGGCGTGATACTCGAACGCAACACGCTTTCCGGTGAAGCCGGAGCGCAGAAGGCCAGCGGCAGCGGTGCCACCGAACTGGTGCCGTGCGGTGTGTTGTTTCGCAGCGTTGGCTACCGCGGTGTCTCCCTGGCGGGCGTGCCTTTTGACGACAAGGGTGGCGTGATTCCCAATGTGGAAGGGCGCGTAATGGTAGACGGCCAGCCGGTGCCGGGGTTGTACGCGGCGGGTTGGATCAAACGCGGGCCGTCGGGAATCATCGGCACCAACAAGCCGGACAGTTTCGAGACGGTGAAGTCGCTCCTCGCCGATCTTCCCGCGCTTGCTCGTTGCGCCGAGCCGTCACGCGAGGCCGTGCTGTCTTTGCTCCGGTCGCGAAACGTGCGAGTCGTTGGATATGACGATTGGCGTCTCATCGATGCGGCTGAGGTCGAGCGCGGAAACGCGGTCGGCAAGCCGAGAGAAAAGTTCCTGAGCATCGTCGAGATGCTGGGTGTGCTTCAGACAAAGTAGGTCCCCGATGCGTGCATGGAAAGTTGTGGTTCTGGTGGCGGCCGCGCTGGCCGCCGGATTTGTGCTTGGTGTTGCCGAAGGCGAGTTGCCGTTCACGAAGGGCGACATTACAAGCGCACAGAAGCTGATTGGGCTCGAGTTCACCGAAGCGGAGATCGATTCCATGCAAGGCGACCTCGGCGATTATCTCAAGGGCTACGCTGAACTGCGCAAGATGAGCATCCCGAACGATGTTCCACCCGCGCTGGTGATGAACCCGGTGCCGGGCCGGAACTATCACGCATCGGAAGACAGCAAGTCCAAACCCATCGCATGGAGCAAGGCGCGCAAGGTCACGCGCCCCGCTAATCTCGAGGACGTCGCTTTCTGGCCGGTGCGCGACCTGGCGGAATTGATCCGTACCAAACAGGTGAGCTCCACCGAGCTCACGCAGATGTATCTCGCCCGCCTCAAGCGGTACGGACCAAAGCTGGAATGCGTGGTGAGTCTTGCCGAAGAGCGCGCGCTGGCATCGGCGCAGAAGGCCGATGAAGAAATCAAGCACGGGCACTACCGCGGCATTCTGCACGGCATTCCCTACGGGGCGAAGGACCTTCTTGCGGTGCAGGGGACGAAAACCACATGGGGCTCCGCACCGTACAAAGAACAGAACATCAACGAGACAGCGACGGTCATCAAGAAGCTGGATGATGCAGGAGCGGTATTGATCGCGAAGCTCACGCTCGGAGAGCTGGCATGGGGTGATGTGTGGTTCGGCGGCATGACGCGCAATCCGTGGAACCTGGAAGAGGGTTCGAGCGGATCGTCGGCGGGTTCGGCCTCCGCAACGTCCGCGGGCTGCGTGCCGTTTGCAATCGGCACGGAGACGTGGGGCTCCATCGTGTCGCCTTCGACGCGTTGCGGAGTCACGGGGCTGCGTCCGACCTTCGGCCGTGTCAGCCGGGCGGGCGCCATGGCGCTGTCGTGGTCGATGGACAAGATCGGGCCCATTTGCCGGACGGTGGAGGATTGCGGCATCGTGCTCGACGTGATCAAGGGACCGGACGGACTCGATCCCGCCGTGATCGACGCGCCGTTCACGTACTCGACAAAGACGAAACTCTCGGACCTCAAGATCGGCTACGTCAAAGCGCTCTTTGACGAGGACTATCCCAACAAGGCGAACGATGCGGCGACGCTGGAGAAGTTGCGGGCGCTGGGCGCCACGCTCGTGCCCATCGAGCTGCCCAAAGTGCCCTCGGCGCCGCTGGCGGCGATTCTCACGGCCGAATCCGCGGCTGCCTTCGACGAGCTCACGCGCAGCAATCGCGACGACGAAATGAAACGCCAGGTGCGCAACGCGTGGCCCAACACCTTCCGTGCCGCGCGTTTCATTCCCGCGGTCGAGTACATCCAGGCCAACCGTGCGCGCACAATGCTGATGCGCGAGATGGAAAAGCTTCCCGTGGACGTGTACATCACGCCGGCTTTCGGCGGCGACAACCTCCTCTATACCAATCTCACCGGCAATCCCTGTGTCGTGCTGCCCAACGGTTTCAACGACAAGGGCAGCCCCACGAGCATCACGTTCATGGGGAAACTGTTCGAAGAGGGGAAGGTCATGACGGTCGCGAAGGCGTACCAGGACGCGACCGATTTCCATCTGAAGCATCCGCCGCAGTTCGCCGCCACGAACTAGCGGCACTCTCGAACGCATGTGTCTTCGCTTGCTCAGACAGTGCTCGCGCGCGAGCATGGAGCACTGTTTCGCGCGCTGCGCAACTCGCCGCGAAGACACACGCGTCCGAGAGCTATCACCCGCTCGTGCGCCGGGTGGATTGTCGAAGTCGACTATTGTCCGCCGGCGATAATCTGTCGTGCCCGGGCCGCTATCGCGTCGTCAGTGGTGTGGAGGGTGAGGAAGTGTGTCGCTGATTGCGCCGCGGCCTCCGGTTGACCGCTCCGCATCTGAGATTCCGCCAGAAAGAACCATGCGTTGGGGAACTCGGTGTCCTTGTTTTCCAGAGCGGTAAATTCCTTCACCGCATCGTCGAAAAAACCGAGCTGATACAGAGCCAGTCCGAGGTTGAAGCGCACCTGCATATCACCCGGGTGGCGCCGCAGCACCTCCTGGTAGGTGCCGGTGGCGGCCATGTAGTCCTTGGCCTGGAACTGCAGGTTGCCGAAGACGCTGAGGTTGGCGGTATTGTCAGGGTCCAGGTCGAGGGCGGTCTGCATGTCCTCGAGCGCCTGCGGGACGTTCCCGAGTTTGGCTTCGGAGTTGGCCAGGCCGCTCCATCCCGGCGCATAGGATGGATTCAGCTTCACCGCAAAGCGGAACTGGTTCGCCGCCTCTTCATAACGCTCTTGCTCAAACAGCGCGCCGCCCAGGCTCGCGCGTGCACGCGCGTTGTTCCCGGACTGAGCCACCGCCTTCGTAAACAGGGTCATCTCGTCTTTCCACTCCGGCACGCGCGCGACGGTGCGCACAGAATACGAGATGAGCAGAACGGCGAACGCGACCACGGCCGGAACACGCCCGCGTGTGCCGAGCTTCAGAACGCCGAGTGCCACCAGCACGCAGAATCCAACCGACGGAAAATACAGGAAGCGCTCCGCCAGCACCTGGTTCACCGGGATGAGGTGGAGCACCGGAGCGAGCCCCAGGAGAATCACGGCAACTCCAAATACGAACGCGCTGTGTCGTCTCCATCGATAGAGCGCATAGCACGTGGCGGCCAAAATCACGATGCCCGCCAGCGTCCAGGCGTTCCACAAGTGTTGCGGAGGCGGGAAGTCGGACTCCGCGTTGAGCCGGAAGGGGAACACGAGCTTGAACGCGTAGTGCGCGAGTATGGAGAATGACAACGCCACGGCCTGCTCGATGCCGTGCGTGAAGCGATGGAAGTATGCGAGCGAAGCCCCCAGCACCTGCTTGCGAAGCACGAGATACGCCGCGGCGATCAAGAACATGCCTGCCACGTTGGCAACGCTGATCCGCCGCACTCTCACGGAGCGCTCGCGTCCGAGAGGAAGCAGCTCGCAGACGACGACCAGCGCCGGCAGCACGATGGCCGCTTCCTTGGCGAGGAGCGCGGCCGCGAAGAAGAGCAGGGTGCCCGGCAGGGCGATCACGCGTCCGCGCGAGCGCCAGGTCGCATAGCACCACAGCGATGCCAGCATGAACAGGGTGGCAAGCACGTCCGTGCGGCCCGATATCCACGCGACATTCTCCGTGTGCATGGGGAACGCGGCGAAGAACAACGCTGTGATGAGCGCCAGGTTGAGAGCGCCGAATAGCTCCAAAAGAACGAGGAACACCAATGCGCACACGGACGCATTGAAGAGCACATTGGTCAGATGAAAGCCCGCAGGCTTGTCTCCGTGTTTCTGATAATCGGCGTGAAAGGAAAGCGCAGTGAGCGGTCGATAGAGGCCGCTGGTAGCGTCGCTCGCGTCCCAGTAGTTGGTGGTGAAGACGCGCCTCACCGCGTCGTCGTTCAGGGTTTGTACGTCTTGATGTTCGACCAGCGTCTTGTCGTCCCATACGAAGCCATTGCGGAGCGAAGGGAGATAGAGGATGGTCGCGAAGAGGAACACGGCGAGGCCCGCGAGCACGATGCGCGGGCGGCTGGCCGTCAAAGTCTGGGAACGACGAGGCTCGTTCACGCCGTTCAGCCGCGCAGGAGTTGGGTCACGATGGCGAGATGATGGTCATCGTGCTCGGCCATGAAGAAGCAGAAATCGATGAGCCGCATGGGGCGCTGCAGGCGCGGATGGAAAGCCGTCACCTCGGGATCGCTGGCGCCGTAGAGTTGCTCGACCAGGCGCCCTCGTGCGACAGTGAATTCGGCGACGATGGCCGGGATGGAGCGCTCGTTGTGGCCGGCTTCGTTGGTCTTGCGGTTGCTCATGTCGGCGGCACTCAGCTCCTTGGCGCCGCTCAGGAATTCGTGCACGCGTGTGGCCCACAACGTCTCCAGGTCGAGGAGATGGCCGATCTGCTCCTGGGCGGTCCAGCCTTCGCGTGAACGCCGGGTGAGTACAGAGCGGGGTACGAACTGAATTCGGTCGGCAATGCGCGACGGTGTGCCGCGCAGCCGTTCCACGATCACGGCATACTCGCCCGCCGGCGGCACGTAGTTGAAACGCCGGTCGAGCCATTTCATCATTTCTTGCAAGGCATGGCCTCCTGCTGCCATGATACACCGGTCCGGTTGCGCAAGGAGACCAGAAATTGGCGGACGCTCTGTTCTGGCACCGCCTGCAGTTCGCATTCACGGCGGTTTACCACTACATCTTTCCTCAGCTCACAATGGGGCTGGCATTCCTCATTGTGCTCATGAAATGGCGCGCGCTGCGCACCGGATCCTCGCACTGGAACGACACCGCGCGCTTCTGGATCCGGATCTTCGGGCTCAACTTTGCCGTCGGCGTGGTCACCGGGGTGCCGATGGAGTTCCAGTTCGGCACCAACTGGGCCGCGTTCTCGACGTACGCCGGTAAAGTGATCGGCAACACGCTGGCGATGGAAGGTCTGTTCGCCTTCTTCCTCGAATCGGGCTTCATCGCCCTTCTTGTCTTCGGCGAGCGGCGCGTAAGCCCGCGCGGCCACTTCCTGGCCGCGGTTGCATTGTGGATCGGGAGCTGGCTCTCGGGATACTTCATCGTGGCGACCAACGCCTTCATGCAGCATCCGGTGGGATACACCGTCGGCCCGGATGGTTCGCTCTACCTCGACAGTTTCCGCGCTTTCATACTGAATCCCTGGGCGTTCGCCGCGTACGCCCACGCCATTCTCGCGTCGGTGGTGACGGCGTCGTTCGTGGTCGCGGCGGTGGGCGCGTTCTACGTGCTGCAGAAGCGCCATATCGAATCGGCACGCGCTTGCCTGCGCCTGGGCGCGGTCGTGGGGCTGGTGGCTTCTATTCTCGTGGCCTTTCCCACCGGCGACCACCAGGCCAAGCTGGTGGCGGCGCACCAGCCGGCTTCGCTGGCCGCGATGGAGGGGCGTTTTGAGAGCGGGCCGATGGCCGAGATCAATCTCATTGGACAGCCCAACGTCGAAGAGCGGCGCCTCGATAACCCGATTCGCGTCCGCGGCGTCTTGAGTTTCCTCGCCTTTGGCACGTTCCACAGCAATGTTCAGGGATTGAACGATTTCCCCGAGGAAAACTGGCCCGACAACATCGAGCTGCTCTATTACTCGTTCCATATCATGGCGGGACTGGGGACGATCATGATGGCCATCATGGCGGCCGCGACGCTGTTCTCGTTCACCGGGCGTCTGGAGCGCACGCGACCGCTGCTCTGGATTCTCATGCTCGCGTTTCCGTTTCCATACATCGCGAACACGGCCGGCTGGCTCACCACCGAGTTGGGACGGCAGCCATGGCTGGTGTATGGCATTTTCCGGACCGCGCACGGCGCGAGTCCGGTGGTCCACTCCGGCACCACGCTCTTCACACTCATCGGATTCTGCGGCCTCTATTTTGTGCTCGGTGTTCTGTACCTGTTCCTGATGTCGCGGGAGATCGCTCACGGGCCGGGTTATCGCGGGGACCTGAAGCATGGCGCGGCCGCGCATGTTGCGCACGGAGGTGTGTCATGACCGAGCTCTGGTTCGGCATCGTATCCGTGATGCTCACCATGTTCGTGGTGATGGACGGCTACGACCTCGGTGCCGGCGTGCTCCACCTGTTCGTAGCGCGCACCGACGACGAGCGCCGTCGCGTTCTTGCAGCCATCGGTCCGTACTGGGACGCCAATGAAGTGTGGCTGCTTGCGACCGGAGGCGCACTTTTTGTCGCCTTCCCGAAGGTGCTGGCTTCCGGGCTGTCGGGTTTCTATCTCGCCATATTTCTCGTACTGTGGTGTCTGGTGCTGCGCGGAATATCGATCGAGTTTCGCAGCCACGTTGCCGCACCCATGTGGCGCTCGTTCTGGGACGTCACGTTTGCAGCCGCGAGCATTCTGCTTTGCATTTTCTTCGGGTGCGCGTTCGGCAACCTGCTGCGCGGACTTCCCATGGATGGCGACGGATGGTTCGGGCTCACGCTCTTCACCGATTTCAGTGGGCGCATGCCGGTGGGGATTCTCGACTGGTACACGGTGCTCGCGGGTGTGTACGCGCTGCTGGCGCTCGTGATGCACGGCGGGGCGTTCCTGTGCTGGAAGAGCGAGGGGGTTTTGCTCGACCGTTGCCGCGTGGTGGCGCTACGTGTCGGGCTGCTGGTCACCGCGCTGTGGCCGCTCATGACGTACGTCACCGTGCGTGTGAATCCGGCCATGTTCGACAACTTTGCGACGCGTCCGCTGGCGTGGGTCTGCATCGCGATTGCACTACTCGGACAGGCGACACTCCTGTTCGGCTTGCTGCGCGGGCACTACCGCAACGCGCTGCTGGGATCGAGCGCGTTCCTTCTCGGGCTTCTGGCAGCCACCGCGGTGGCCGTGTTTCCGGTGATGCTGCGTTCGGCCGGCGATCCGGCACTCTCGATCACCGCATTCCAGGCCAGCAACAGCGACGACGGACTGCGCACCGCGCTGCACTGGTGGCTGGTTGGCATTCCGCTCGTGATCGTTTACTTCGTGATTCAGTTTCGCGTGCATGCCGGCAAGGTCCATGCGCCGCGCGAGGGCGAGGGGTATTGATCCGTTGCCCTGGAGCGCACGCACACCGCGTCTCCGGCCTGACCGTTCCTACTGCGAACCCAGAATCAACGGAAGCCCATCCTTACCGGCGCCCACGATGATGACCTTGGTGTTCTGCGACTCGGCCAGCTGTCGCGTGGCTTCGATGCCTTTCCAGCGCAGCAGGTTCTCGTTGATGCCTTCGCTCACGGTCTGCTGGAAGGCCTTGATGCCTTCGGCTTCGATGCGCTTGCGCTCCGCTTCCTGCTTTTCCTTCTGAAGCACGTACACCATCTGCTCGGCCTGCTGCTGCGCTTCGAGTTTGTTCTCGATGGCGTTCTTGACCTTGTCGGGAAGGTCGACGTTGCGCAGCATGACCGAGATGATGCTGAAACCCTTGCCATTGAAGTTGGCGACGTTCCCGAGCAGTTGCGCCATCTCGGCGCCGATCTGCTCCTGCATCCGCTGCTGGAGCTCGTCGCGTTTGGTCGAGTAGGCCTCCTGTGCCGTGTAATGCGACGTGGCGGAACGCACCGAGGCGCGAATGGCGGGGCGCAGGATCTTTTCCACGTAAGAAGTGCCCAGGTGCTCATACACCATGGCGGCGTCGGAGCCGACGAGCTGATAGGCCGACGTTACTTCGAGCGGCATCAACATTCCATCCGACGACAACGCGTAGATTGCGTCATCACCCGACACCTCGCCCTCGCGTCCGGTTCCGGACATGGTGTACGTCTGCGCCCGCACGCTCATCTTCTCGATATGAGCCAGGGGATTCTTGAACTGGATACCGTTGCCGAGGACGCGCTGACCGACCCGACCGAACACCACAGATACGCCCACATTCCCGGCCGGAATGACGACGATGCAGGAAAGCACCAGGAGGAGGGCGCCGAACAGGCTCACGAGACGGGAGGCCGTCCCCACCAGGAAGCCGGTCCTGCCGGACGGCATGGTGTGATGAAGACGAAACAGGAAGATACCGGCGGCAATGACGATCAGCGCGAATATGAACATGGGGGCTCCTTTCACCCGGGCTTGCTTGGGACCCCGTGGTTACCACGCTTGATAGTCCCGAATTCGAGAAAAGGCCAGTAAATTTGCGTGGCGGGTTGCGTTCAATGAAAGTCGCGGCTTTTGGTGCGCGCGTGCTCGCGCGGGGAGGCGGGCTCCCACAACGACTCCGCGACGATGTGGACCACGTTGGATTCACGCTGGATCTTGCCGGTGACCCCGAGGAATGACGACGTCTTCGCCAGCAGTGCATGACGGGCGAAGACATCCTGCCACAGCACGACATTCACGAAGCCGGTCTCGTCTTCCAGGGTCATGAACACAACGCCTTTGGCGGTGCCGGGGCGCTGGCGCACGATGACGAGACCGGCGTAGCGCACGCGGCGACCATTGGGCGTACTGGCAATGCCACGGGCGTCGGGGAGGCCAAATGCCTGCAAACGTTTGCGCATCGCCGCGAGGGGGTGACCGCGCGGGCTGTGTCCGGTGGTCTCATAATCCCATGTGATCGTCTCCATTTCGTCGAGCTCGCGGAAGGCCACGTCGCCTTCAACAGAGTCCAACTGCATCGGAGATGCTGCCACCGTGCCGCGCGCCTGCCAGATGGCATCGCGACGCTCACCCTCGATGGCTTCAAATGCTCCTGCTTGCGACAAGCGCGTGCGCATGCGCTCGTCGAGACCGGCGCGCCGCACGCAATCTTCCACGGATGTGAATGCTCGCTCGCGACGCGCCGCGAGCAACCGCTGCGCATCGGCTTCGTGGAAGCTCTTCACGTAACGAAGTCCCATGCGCACCGCGAATGAGCGCACACCCACGTCGCCGGGATTGCGAAGGCCCATGGTGGAGAGAGACGCCGGAGCGGCTTCCATCGTGCAGTCCCATGCGCTCGTCGCAACGCATACCGGCAATACAATCAAACCGTGGCGCTTGGCATCGTCGATCAAGGTGGCGGGGGAGTAGAAGCCCATGGGCTGCGCGTTCAAGAGCGCGCAGGTGAAGGCGTCGAGGTAATGCCGTTTGAGCCACGCCGACACATACGCGACCAGTGCAAAGCTGGCCGCATGACTCTCCGGGAATCCGTAATCGCCGAAGCCGCGAATCTGCTCGAACACGCGCTCGGCGAACTCCTGCTCGATGCCCTTGGCGCGCATGCGCGACACCAACCGCTCGCGGTGGCGTTCGAGCCGGCCGCTTCTTTTCCACGCTGCCATGTCGCGCCGGAGCTGGTCCGCTTCGCCCGGTGTGTAGTCCGCCGCCACCACGGCGAGCTTCATTACCTGTTCCTGAAAAAGGGGAACGCCGAGCGTCTTTCTGAGGACGGGTTCAAGTAATACATGAGGGTAGATGACTTCCTCTTCGCCGTTCCGCCGGCGCAGATACGGGTGCACCATGCCGCCCGTGATCGGTCCCGGGCGCACGATGCTAACTTCAATCA
>CAZULB010000014.1:0-40678 GCA_964621155.1 uncultured bacterium
ATCTCTTCGAGCGTGAGGGGGCGCTCGCTCACGTAGAGAAGAGCGTAGATCTCCGCCATGACACGGCTGATCCCCCAGGCCGGGCCCAACCGGCCCCAGCCCTCGATGAAGATGTCATGTGTGGACCTTCTCGAGCTCATTATGTCGTTGAATCGAAAAGTAGATTCAGCTGTTTCTGAACGTTTCGACATTCTGGGATGGCTGCCTGCCGCTGTCAATCCACCTTTGTAAAGAATCCAGAAAATAGCCGGGGAAAACGAAGCGGGGGCCGCTGCCGGCCCCCACTCGGAAGGGATGAGCTTATTTCTTCGGGGGCTGTCCGGCGCCCGACTTGACCTGCTCGATGCGGGCCTTCAGGCGCGGGTCTTCGGGTGCCAGCTGGAGCGCCTTGTCGAAGTTCGTCATCGCGTTGGGGATGTCGCCTTCGGTGACGTAGGTCTCCGCGATCTGCGCGTAGGTTTGCGCCGATTCCGGATAGTTCTCCAGGTTCAACGTGAGCAACGCGCGGGCGTTCTTGACCTGGGCCGGATCGTGCCACAGATCCTCGGCGATCTCCACCAAGGACCACTCGGTGAAGTCATACGCGGCGGAGCCATAGTACTCCTTGCGCAGGTCGCGATAGCGAGCTATCGCCGCCTCGGGACCGTCTTTCTTGAGCACCGGCACGATCGCGTCAGCGAGCGTTTCGGGCTTTTCGTTGCCGTGGTGACATGTGAAGCACGATACCTTGAGATGATCAGGCGCGTCCTTGAAGTCCCTGTCGAGGGTCTTGTTGATGTCCATCGCCATACGCATCATGTTGCGCGCGATTTCCTTTTCGGGCTTCTGGTCGGATGCGAAGTTAAAGGTCGAGAAGTCTTCCGGGTTCTTGGCGTAGTGGCAGTGCCCGCAACGAACGCCCAGGTCGCCGGCGAACTGGCGCATGATCTTTACCAGCTCGCGCTTCGGCGTGTCCTTGGGAAGCACCTTGAGGTTCGTAAACTTGTCAGGGATCTGCGCGCTTGCGGAGGTGGCTGCCAGCACCAGGGCGGCACCGGCAACGGCGAGGCGATGCGCGAAATTCATCGCGGGCTCCTTTCCAGATGGTTCAAGCGTGGGGACGGAAACGGCGTTGATTGAAACTCAAAGCGCGGCAGTTAGTCAAGCCGGCCCTTGCGAATGTGTATGCAACGGCGCATCATCAGGTGCGCCTGCGAGCGTGCCGTGTTAGATTCCGGGGCGTGCATCCGCTCACTCTAGTAAGCACACTGTACGGCCAGGCGCGCGGATACCGGCGCCTCGACATCCGTCGTCGCGTATTTGCCAACGAAACGCTGCCGGCCGAGAAGCTCGCGCGCCTCAACGAAGAGGAATTCCAGCATCACGTCCATCGATCCATCCTGCGCCATCCATATTATGCCGAACGCGTGAAGGAGCACCGCGGCTCGCTTCCGAGACCCGGCGAGCGTGTGCGTTCGGAGGAGTTGCCGGTGTGGACGCGCGAGTCGCAGCGCGAATTTTTCGCGCAACAGGAGCGTCCCGCGGACGCGCTCTACATGCGCCAGAGCAGCGGCTCGACGGGCACGCCCGTTGCGTACTACGCCACGCGCGAGAGCTACGAGTGGCGCACGTCGATCATGGATCGCGTTTACACGTGGGCACGCGCCCAGGAGGGCGTGAGGAGTGTACACGTGTGGGGTACCGACACAAGGCCGATCCAGGGCTTCCACAAGATCAAGCGCCGCGTGCACCTTGTTCTGCAGCGGCGCTATTTCTTCAACGCCTTCCAGGAATTCAATGACCGCGAGCGGGCAGCGTGCTGTGATCTCATCAACCGGGTCAAGCCACATGCCATTGTCGGCTACACACGCATGCTGGCCGAGGTGGCGCAGTTTGCGCGCGACCACAACGCTCTGACCTGGAAGTCGCGTACCATCGTGACCACGGCCGAGGGCCTGATGCCCGGACAGCGCGAACTCCTCGAGGACGTCATGGGACGCGAGGTGTTCAACTCGTACGGATCGCGTGAGGTGATGAACATTGGGTCGGAGTGCGAGAGACACCAGGGCATGCACATGGCCATCGATAACCTGCGCGTCGAGGTTGTGGATGAGCAGGGAATGCCTGTGCCTCCGCACACCGAGGGGCGCGTGGTGGTCACCGATCTCCACAATGCCGCATCGCCCATAATCCGGTATGAAGTGGGAGACATCGGCACCCTGTGGCCGGACGAGCCGTGCGCGTGTGGTCGGCCGTTCCCGCGGCTGGCGAGCGTGCAGGGCCGAATTCAGGAGGTCATCCAGACGCCCGGCGGACCCCTGACAGTGATCTGGTTCGGTATCCTTCTCAAGGACTTCCCGTGGGTCGATGGCTTCCAGTTGGTCCAGGACCATCGCGACCAGCTGACGCTTCGCCTGGTAACAAAGCACGAACTCACGGCGGACCTCATCGAGCCACTGAGCGCCGCCCTGATCAGACGAGTTGGCAACATGCGCCTCCAGTTTGAGCGCGTCGACAGGCTTTCCCGTCGCCCGAATGGAAAGGCCCAGCTGCTGATCACCAGTCTTTAGCCTCGAAAGCCCCCGGTTCCTCCGAACTTTTCCTGAATCGCAGAACTCCTCGCGGTCGTCCAACGTATTGAACATGCCGGGAATTTTGAATCCAGGCTCGCCTGCCGGGTAGGAACGCGCAACGGTCCCATATTGGACATCGCCGTGCCGAGCGGGTAGGATTGCTGCCCGACGTCCGTATTCGAGTGAACGAAAGGTTTTCTTCCATGTCGAATTCCCGAACCCTCCACCCCGAGGATCAAATTGCCCAGTACCGCGTGGTTGGCCCCCTGGGAGCCGGCGGTATGGGTGAGGTTTACCTGGCGCAGGATCAATCGCTCGAGCGGAGCGTGGCGCTCAAGGTGCTCCCGCACGACCTGACCCGCAGCGACGACCGCGTGCGGCGCTTTGTGCAGGAAGCCAAGTCGGCCTCGTCACTCAATCATCCCAACATTGTGACGATTTATGAAATCGGGCAGGAGCCGGTGAAGACGGCCGCCGGTCCGGAACACGACAGCGGGCCGCTCCATTACATATCGATGGAGCTCATCAGCGGAAAGACGCTGGGCGCCAAGATTCACGAGGAGAAGACGGACCTCAAGAGTCTGGTGGGATATCTCGCCCAGGCGGCCGAGGGTATTGCCAAGGCGCACGCGGTCGGCATCGTGCATCGCGATCTCAAACCCGACAACATCATGGTGACGGACGACGGCTTCGCCAAGGTGCTCGACTTCGGTCTCGCCAAGCTTACCGAAAAGCGGTCGGGCCCGAACGAAGCCACTGAAATCGCGGACGGCACAACCGATGGCGCCATCATGGGCACCGTGAGCTACATGTCGCCGGAACAGGTGCAGGGAAAACCCGTCGATGCACGGGCGGATATTTTCTCATTCGGTTGCATTCTCTACGAGGCAGCCACGCGCCAGCGTCCCTTTACCGCCGAGTCCAACGTGGAGATCATGCACAAGATTCTGCACGAGAAACCGCGCTCGGTTGAAGAGCTCAACCCGCAGGCTCCGGCCGAGCTGCGCCGCGTGATCCGCCGCTGCCTGGCGAAACAGCCTGAGCAACGCGCGCAATCGATGAAGGACGTTGCCATCGAGCTGCGAGAGATCGTCGACGAGTACGACGCGCTTTCCGCCTCGGCAACTTCGGCCACTCTTACCGGTACCGGCATGTCGGCCATCCCGATGCGCCGCAAGAAAAACATGTGGCCCGTGATTGCAATCACGGCCGCGGCAGCTGCGGTTGCCGCGTTCGTGTGGGTCGGCGTCCTCCACCGTAGCGACAAGGGTGGCGGTGAGACGACATTCGAGAACATGCGCATCAACGCGCAAACCAACCGCGGCGACGTGGTTGATTGCACCATCTCGCCGGATGGGCGCTACATTGCCTACATCACGGGGGGTGGCAACAAGAACTCGCTGCGCGTGCGTCAGGTTGCCACGGGCAGCGACGTCGAAATTCTCCCCGTGCAGAACGCGGCGCTCGAGTTCCCGAGCTTCTCGCCCGACGGCAATTACGTGTACTACTGCAAGCGCAAGGCGGACGCGCCCAACTACCGCATGCTGATGAGTGTGCCTTCGCTCGGCGGACGCGAGCAGCAGCGCGGGTTCGACGTCGATACGCGCCTCACCTTTTCGCCCGATGGGACGCGTGCCTGCTTCGCGCGCAACTATCCGCAGAAGGGCTACGCCGTCCTCATGATGCTCGACATCGCCACCGGAAAAGACAAAGAGCTCGTCCGGATTCCGGGACCCGGTGGGCCGGGCGGTGCGCCCTCGTGGTCGCCCGACGGAAAGATGATCGCGATGGCGCTGCTCTACCCGCCGCCCAAAGCCGGAACCACCATCGTGCTCGTCGACCCGAATACGGGCGAGCGACACGATTTCTATCATCGTTCCGGTTCGTTCCTCGGCAACCTCGCGTGGCTTCCCGACAGCAAGGGCATTGCCATGGCGGGTTTCGATATGTCGCAGACACTCAGCAACCAGTTGTTCGTGGTGAGCTACCCGGGAGCGCAGTTCCGTCGCGTCACCAACGACTTCAACAGTTATGCCGGAGTGAGCGCCGGCGGTACCGACGTCGCGCTCACCTCAACGCGCGGCAGCGCGCTTTCGAATCTTTATTCAGTCGACGTCAGCAGCGGCGCCACCGTGCCCTTGACAAAGACGGCCAGCCCGGAGAACTCCCCGTTCGGACTGGAGGTAATGGGCGACCGCGCATTCTTCAACGCGCTGCACAACGATTTCGCGGGTATTTCATTTGTGCCGCTGGCCGGTGGGGAAGGAACTGCATTCGAAACCGGTCCCGGGCACGTCACGCAGTTTCGCGCCCAGAATGGCAAGATCGTGATGCAGAGACTTGACGCCGACAATCAGATGCACGTGTGGACCATCAACCCGGACGGCAGCGGACTCAAGCAACTGACAACCGGCGGCGGCGAAGTGTTCAAGGGCCTTTCGCCCGACGGCAAATGGTTCTTGTACTCGGTCACGGATTCGACCCATGGAATCTGGCTCGCTCCGACGGATGGAGGTGCGGGGAAACTCTTTGCGCCCAAAGCAAGTCTCCTCATGGGCGCGTTCTCGCCCGATGGCAAGTACGTGATCACCTCGGAGTACGAGACGGACGCCGCCGGCTTGATCCGAAACGCATTCAAGGTGACGTCGATTGACGGTTCCGGCGCACCGTTCACCATGCGCCTTCCGCAGCGTTCGACCGACTACGAGGGAAGGCCCGGGGCCGATGCGGTCTCCTTCATCGACACGGCGGAACCGAATCACAACCTGTTTTACGCTGTGATCGGCGGGCAAGTAGATACAGCACAGCTTACGCATTTCACAGACGGAGTAATTACGCAGCACCGTTGGTCGAAGGATGGCAGTCGTATTGCGGTGGTGCGGCGTCTTCCGGACGGGGACAATGTCTGGCTGATGACTGCCGACGGGTCACAACCAAGGCAGGTCACGCACTTCATCGGACTGCAGGTGCTGCAATTGGACTGGGCGCCCGACAACGTGCACGTGGTTGCCAACGCCGGTCAATTCAGCAACGACGTGGTGCTGGTGAAGAACTTCAAATAATCGCTCCGCACCAACCAGAAAATGAAAACGGGCGGGAACAGCGTTCCTGCCCGTTTTTTCTTGGCTAAAGCACCCGGCGTGCGCCAATGTAGCGATTACGGAAATAATTGTTGTCGAGGCTGTCGTAGCGAACGCTGCGCGCGCGCGTGGAAGCGTGGATGAATTCGCCGTCGTTGGCGTAAATGCCGACGTGCGTCACGCTGGAACCGGAACCGAAAAAGACCAGGTCGCCGGCGCGCAGATTGTCGCGATCGATGTGACTGCCGGCGCGCGCCTGTTCGTCGGAAGTGCGCGGGAGCCGGACACCAATTTTGCGATACACGGAGAAGGTAAGGCCCGAGCAATCGACGCCGTCGGTGGTGGTGCCCCCGGAACGATACGGCGTTCCAATGTACTGCTCGGCCAGTTTCACGGCTTCTGCGCCGGTTTCATCCGCGGCGTGGGGCTCGTCGGCCTTCCGGGGCTCATCGGTAGTTCCCATGTCCCCGGGCGCGTCGGATGGGCGGTGGATTGACGAATATCCGCCGCACCCCGCCAGTACGGTGGCGAGCAGCAGCGTGCCCACTATAAGGATGGAACTACGAGCGATTGCCATGGCTTTCCGTTGCTTCCTTTGCGTCCGGACCGGGGCGGCAGCAACTTGATTGGCAAGGACCGTGCCTCTGCGATTGACACCGCGGGGGCAACTCTAGTTATCTGATTCCTCAACAGAGGAGTGGAATTGGCCTATTCAATCGAACGCGCCGCGGTGCTGGGCTCCGGGGTGATGGGCAGCGCACTCGCCGCGCTTCTTGCCAACGCGGGCATTCCCACATTGCTGCTCGATATCGTTCCGCCACCGGGCTCCAACGTGAAAGACGAGCCGGCGTCGCGCGCCTATCGCGACGCCTTCGGTCGCGGAGGGCTCGAGCGCGCGCTCAAAGCCAAACCCGCGCCCTTCTTCACGGCCGCGCGCGCGCGCCGCGTCAGTGTCGGCAACCTTGAAGATGATCTTCCTCTTCTCAAGGACTGCGACTGGGTTCTGGAAGCGGTCGTGGAGAAGCTCGACATCAAGCGTGCGCTGTTCGAAAAGATTGCGCCGCATCTGAAGCCAGGCGCAATCGTGAGCACCAACACGTCGGGACTCTCGATCGCCGACATGGCGGCTGCGCTACCGGAAGCTCTGCGCCCGCGTTTTCTCGGCACGCACTTCTTCAACCCACCGCGCTACCTGCACCTGCTCGAGCTGGTGCCGCATGCCGGAACGGATCCCGCGCTACTGACATTCATGCGTGAATTCGGTGATGCCGTGCTGGGCAAGGGCGTCGTGGTGGCCAAGGACTCTCCCGATTTCATCGCCAATCGTGTCGGCACGTTCAGCGTGATGTCCGCGATTCGTGCCATGATCGACGGTGGTTACACGGTGGAAGAAGTCGATTCGCTCACGGGCCCGCTCATCGGCCGCCCGCGCAGCGCCACCTTCCGCACGCTTGATCTGGTGGGCCTCGACATCATGGTGCACGCTGCAACCACCGTGTACGACCGCGCCATGCAGGATGAAAAGCGTGACTACTTCAAAGCACCCGAGCTCCTCACCAGGATGCTCGCCGGCGGGATGCTCGGCGACAAGAGCGGCAAAGGTTTCTACCAGAAGGTGCGCGGCACAGGCGGCGCTTCCGAGATTCAGACGCTCGACACTGCCACACTCTCGTACCGTGCGCGCCAGAGCGCAAAGTTTCCTTCACTGGAAGGTGCAAAGACAATCGAAGCGCTCGGCGAGCGCGTTCGCACCGTGATCAACGGCAAGGATCGCGCGTCCGCATTCGTGTGGAAGACGTTGTCAGAGACGTGGCTGTACACGGCCGCGCGACTGGGCGAAATTGCCGACGATGTGGTCAGCATTGATCGCGCGATGCGCTGGGGCTTCGGCTGGGAGATGGGACCGTTCGAGCTGTGGGATACGGTGGGCGTGGAGAAGACGGTGGAGCGTATGCGCGCCGAAGGCATGACGATTCCACTCGCGGTGGATGAGATTCTCAAGAACAAGACAAAGTCGTTCTATCTGCGTGACGAGCACGCGGCGCATCACTTCTATCGCGGTGCCTTCAATCCGGTTGAACTTCCGCCCGCCAGCATCGATCTCGCCGCGCTCAAACAGCAGGGGAAGGTTGTAAAGAAGAACGCCGGCGCCAGTCTGATCGACATTGGCGACGGCGCGCTTTGCCTCGAGTTCCACTCCAAGATGAACGCCATCGGGAGCGACATCATCGCCATGGTGATGGCCGGCGTAAAGGAAACCGAAGCCAATTTCGAAGCGCTGGTGGTGGGCAACCAGGGAACCAACTTCTCGGTGGGCGCCAACATCATGCTGTTGCTCCTGGAAGCGCGCGAGGGCAACTGGGATGAGATCGATCTTGTGGTACGCCAGTTCCAGAAAGCCACCATGGCGCTGAAATACTGTCGTAAGCCCGTGGTCGCCGCACCCTTCGGCATGACGCTGGGCGGCGGTTGCGAGATGGTGCTGGGCCCCCAGCACGTGGTGGCGAGCGCGGAGACATACATCGGTCTCGTCGAAGTCGGCGTTGGACTCATTCCCGCGGGCGGCGGCTGCAAGGAAATGGTAATGCGCGCGGTGGACAGCATGCCGAACGTCGACGACGTCGATGTGTTCCCGTTCGTTCGCGCTGCGTTCGAGACCATCGGCCTCGCGAAAGTTTCGACCAGCGCCGAAGACGCGTTTGCGCTGCGCTTTCTCCGCGACGGTGACAGTTTCGTGATGAATCCCGATCGCCTGCTATACGCGGCGAAAACCATGGCCCTCGCGCTAGCGCGCCGCGGCTACCAGCCGCCCGACCGGACGCGCGAAGTTCCGGTGGCGGGAGAAAGCGGCATCGCAGCCATCAAGGCTTCGCTCTACAATATGAAGGAAGGGAAGTACATCTCCGAGTATGACGCCCACATCGGTGCGCAGCTTGCGCGCGTGGTCTGCGGCGGCGAGCTCCCGGTCGGAACCAGAGTCACCGAGGACTATTTGCTCGCGTTGGAACGCGAAGTGTTCCTGAAGCTGTGCGGTGAGAAGCGCACACAGGATCGCATGGCGTACATGCTCAAGGAAGGAAAGCCGCTGCGGAACTGATGATCACGCGTCGACTCCTTATCTCTGCGCTTGCCATTGCTTTCGGTCTCGGCGGTTGTGGCCGGACGCACAAGCCCAATGTGGTGCTGATCGTGCTCGACACGCTGCGCGGCGACAGGCTCTCGTGCATGGGTTACGATCGGGCCACGACGCCGCATATCGACGCCATCGCGAAGCAGGGAGCTCTCTACACGCGCGCGTTCTCGACCTGCTTCTGGACTCTGCCCGCGCACGCATCGATCTTCACGGGTTTGCATCCGCTGCAGGCGGGCGCGACTTCGGAAACACTGCATCTCCCCGAAGACAACACGACCGTGGCCGAGGCCCTGAGCGGCGCGGGCTATCGTACGGCCGCGTACGTATGCAACAGCTGGGTGTCGAAGGAGCGCGGATTCGCGCAGGGATTCGGCGAGTACGTCGAGATGTGGCGCCGCGAAAACCAGGTCTCGGAGGATTCGACCGCCAATTCCATGGAGACGCTCGCCGTCGACAAGATCGAGAACTTCATTCGCGGCGCGGCGGAGGACAAGAAGCCCTTCTTTCTCTTTGCCAACCTGAACGGTGTGCATCTGCCGTATCGCCCCGCGCCCGAGTATGTCGAGAAGTTCGTCGCCAACCGCGGTCACGATGTGAAGCGCGTGATCGAGCTCGCGCAGATTACCTCGGGATGGAGCCACCTCGTGGGCGAGACGGTACTCACAGCCGAGGACTACCGGATTCTCAATGATCTCTACGACGGTGAGGTGGCGTGGGCGGATGAACTGGTGGGCCGCGTGGCGGCGGCGATTGATAACGCCGGTATCGGTGAGAATACCATTTTCGTCATTCTGTCGGATCACGGCGAACATCTGGGCGAGCACGAAAAGATTGATCACATGAGCACCATGTACGATCCGGCTCTGCACGTTCCTCTCGTTATCCGTTATCCGTCTTCTTTCAAGGCAGGTGAGCGCCACGACGAGTTGGTGAGCATCGTGGATATCGCTCCGACACTGCTGCACTTGTGCAATGCGGCCGACAGCGCGCCGCGATTGCATGTCGGCGTCACCAGTCTCGCCAACCCATCCCGCGCGCCCGAGACATTCATCCTGGCCGGCAATGAGCGTCCCCTCACCGGTATCAAGCTGTTGCAGACCAGGTACCCTGGCTACGACTACAAGGCCATCGACTATCGTCTCCGGTGCCTGCGCTCACCGGAGAGCAAGCTCATCTGGAACGAGAATCGTGGCGCGGAGCTCTACAACCTGATCCGCGACCCGGCGGAAGCCACGAACCTGGCCGAGGCGCAGGCGGCCACGCAGCGCGACCTCATGGGGCTGCTCTCGAAATCGTTCGATAAGATGGGGAAGTCGAAAGAATACTTCATGTTCGAGAGCACGGACCGGGAGGCATTGGAACGGCTGCGTTCCCTTGGTTACATTAACTGACATGAAAAACGGACACAGAGACGCATACATCGTTACTGCCGTAAGAACGCCGGTGGGCAAAGCCTTCAAGGGTACGCTGCGCAGCACGCGCCCCGACGAGCTGGCCGCACTGGTATTGAAGGAAGCTGTCGCGCGCACGAATGGTCTCGATCCCGCGCAGGTCGAGGATGTCATTCTCGGCTGTGCCATGCCCGAGGGCGAACAGGGTCTGAATGTGGCGCGCCTCGCCGTGCTGCGCGCGGGACTTCCCATTACCGTGGCGGGTGCGACCGTGAACCGCTTTTGTGCCTCCGGTCTGCAGGCGGTGCGCGACGCCACTTCGCGCATTCGCCTGGGTGAGATTGATATTGCCGTCGCGGGCGGTGTCGAGAGCATGAGCATGATCCCGATGAGCGGCGTCAAGCCGTCTCCCAACCCTGCGCTGGAAAGCAGTATGCCGCAGGCCTACATCAGCATGGGTAATACAGCGGAGAACGTCGCGGAGAAATATGGCGTGTCGCGCGCCGAGCAGGATGCATTTGCGCTGCGCAGTCACCAGCGCGCCGCAGAGGCCATCAAAGCGGGCAAGTTCGATCGGGAAACCGTGCCCGTACATGTCATCGAAAAAAGCGTGAACGGGAGGCACAAGATCGAAGCACGCGAAAGCGAGTTCAAAGTGGATGAAGGCGTGCGCATGGACACCTCGATGGAAGCGCTGGCGGCCCTGAAGCCGGCTTTCCGGATGGGTGGATCCGTCACGGCCGGGAACTCGTCGCAAATGAGTGACGGGGCGGCCGCACTCGTCATCGTCAGCGAAGACGCGGTGAAAAAGCTTGGCGTGCAGCCGATGGGAAGGCTGGTCGCGTTTGCCACCGCCGGCGTCGAGCCCGAGCTCATGGGTATCGGCCCGGTGCTCGCAATTCCGAAAGTGCTGGCGCAGGCGGGTCTCACGCTTGATGACATCGGAGTGATCGAACTGAACGAAGCATTTGCTGCCCAGGCTGTATACGTCGCGCGCGCACTCGACATTCCCGAGGAGAAGCTCAACGTGAACGGGGGCGCCATCGCGCTCGGACATCCACTCGGATGCACCGGTGCCAAACTCAGCACCCAAATCCTCTACGAGATGCAGCGACGCCATGCGAAGTACGGCATTGTGACCATGTGCGTCGGCGGTGGCATGGGCGTGGCGGGCATTTTCGCATCGGTCTAGCCCGGTCTCCGACATCAGTCGCGCGAAAAAGACCTTGGTCCGGTCGTCCGGCTCCGGTATACCCCGCTGTTGACGCTGCTTACCGACGGTTGCAATAATCCCTGCACGGTTCGTCACCATCACTGCTCGCAAGCGAGGAGTTCGATGCGTCCCATTCCCCGGCCGGTTGCAGCTTTGCTTCCACGCCTGATTCTCGTTCTGAGCATTCTGGTTGCAATGCTCTCGGCAGCGCCGTGGCGAGGAGCCGTTGCTGCCGGCGCGGATTCGGCGTCCGTTGTGGCGCCATCACCGGTTCGCCTCGCGCCCGCAACGTTGAGAATCGGGAATCGCGACATCGCCGAATTTCGGACGCCGCTACTCGGATATGCCCCCGCCGAGCGGGCCGCGATCGCAACTGAACGCATCACAAAGATCATCGGCAGTCATCGCCGCGGTGACACGCAGGCGCGTGTCGAGATGCGGTCGACGGATGTGGCGTGGATTTTCCTCGTCGACGGCCGGATGGTTTTCATGCAGACAGTCGCCGACGTTGACACCCTGGGCGGCGGGACAATCGAAGGTGAAATGGCGCGGACGCGCGCCAACCTGGAGGACGCGGTCACGGCCGTCCTGGACCAGCGTTCGCCGGTGCGCCTGCTGCGGTCAATCCTCTTGTCCGTGGGCGCAACCCTGTTGCTCTGGGTCCTGTTACGGCTGCTTGTGCGCGCGGGGCGCTGGGCACACACACGTTTGACCGGCGGAATGCAACGGCACTCCGCACGCCTGCACCTGCCGATGTCCGAGCACGCCGGCCAGCTCAGCAATCTTCTGCGCGGAGTCATCCGTGTCTTGGTCGTTGTTGTCTCGCTCGTGCTCGTCGATATATGGCTGACGTTCGTGCTGAAACAATTCCCCTATACCTATCCCTGGGGCGACGAGATCGACGACTACCTCATTGCCGCGGTGTCGAGCATCGGGTTGGCGATTCTGCACTCCATTCCCGATCTGCTCATGCTGTCGCTGATCTTTATCATCGCGCGTTTCGTGACCCGCTGGCTGGGGATGATGTTTGATGCCGTGCGCGCGGGGCGGTTCACGCTTCCCGGTGTCGACGAAGAGACCGCCAACCCGGCAAAGCGGCTGGCCACGCTGTTCCTCTGGGTGCTGACCTTCGCACTCGCGTACCCGTTCATTCCCGGAAGCCAGGGAGTGGCGTTCAAGGGGGTAAGTGTGCTCGTGGGGTTGATGGTGTCCCTGGGATCGTCCAACGTGTTGAGCCAGGCGGCAAGTGGATACATGCTCATGTTTTCGAAGGCCCTGCGCGTGAACGACTATGTGCGTATCGGCGAGCACGAAGGGACGGTGATCTCCGTGGGAGTCCTCTCCACCAAGATTCGCACCGCGCGTGACGAGGAAATCAATGTTCCCAACGCGGTGGTGGTAGGCACGACATCGACCAATTACACACGACTCAACCGGGAGAAAGGTGCGCCGGTGACGACGAAGGTGACCATCGGATACAACGCGCCCTGGCGGCAAGTACACGCCATGATGAAGGAAGCGGCGAGCAAGACTGAAGGCCTGCGCACGACACCCGAACCGACCGTGCTGCAGTCAGCACTTTCCGACTTCTACGTTGAGTACACGCTTTTTGCGCGCCTGGAGAAGGCGAACGAGCGCACGCGCGTGTTGAGCCGGTTGCACGCCAACATCCAGGATCTCTTCAACGAGCACGGCGTACAGATCATGTCGCCGCACTATGAGGGCGATCCGGAAGGAAAGGTGTGGGTACCCAGGGAAAAGTGGCATGAGGCTCCGGCGGAACCGGAAACAGAAGGAAAGCAGGGCTGACGATCATGGAGATGAAGCGCTATCTCATCGACACGTTCAACTGGAACGACAGAGCCAACCGCCAGATTCTCGCCAGGATCAGGCAGCTCCCCAGCCAGGAGGAAGGCATCAAGTATTTCAGCCATCTGATCAACTCACAGAACAAATGGATCAGACGCATCGAAGCGTTTCCCAACGATCCCAACCTCGACTGGTGGAAGCCCGTCTACAAGCCGGATGATCTCGAGTCGGAGTGGGAGAAGAGTCTCAAGGCGTGGCTCAACCTCATTGAATCGAAGACCGAAGACGAGCTGTTTCAGGACGTAAAGTGGGTGGGTTTCGATGGTGATGTCTACACAGGGGCGCTGAAGGACATTGCGCTACAGCTCAACTACCATTCCATCCACCACCGCGCGCAGATCCAGACAGTCATCCGCAAACAGGGCTTGGAGCCCGATTTCGTCGACTACATCGGCACGGTCTACCGCAAGCACGAATAGCCTGCGGTGAGCCGACCTCTTGAACTCTGAATTCTGTTCAGCTAACCTTTAACGTTGTCCAAGGTTCTGGCCGCCCGGCATCCGGTGTGCCATTAGGGGACTGCTTTGCCCGACCACGAGGGAGGTCGCGTATGAAGTCGTCCGGTGTTCTGGTTGGAATTCTCGTCCTTCTTTTCGCGCTGCTATTTGTTCCGTCCACCGTTTCCGCGGAAACGAAAACCCTGACATTCCAGGAAGGTGACGGAGGCGCGTATTCTTCCACGCAAGCCGCGGATATTCCATACTTCGCGGCAACGGGAAACGGTTCAGGCCCCACGCTGACCGTGTCCGTTGACTTTGTTGTGGTTGATTTCACGCCTGGGAGGAGAATCTTTGTTCGATTCCCTGCCATCTTTGGAGACGGTGACGGTCAGATTCCGCTGGGCTCAGCCATCGAATCTGCATCGCTTCAACTCAACCGAATAGACGCCACAACGCATGTGGTAACCGTGTACGTTGTGACGTCCGCATGGGACGAAAACACGATTACCGGTGCGAACGCGCCGACGTTTCAGACTGCGGTCGGATCTATCCCGAGCGGAGATCCTGGAATTGTCACCGTGCTGGTGACTCCCGCGGTGCAGGCATGGTCCTCGGGCACGGCGAACTGGGGAGTCATGATCTCTGCGATCTATTCGCCCACCGTATTCAGCGAGAGTTTTGACAGTGACGATAGTGCGACCATCGCGAACCGACCGCTTCTGAGCGTCACCTTCACCCCGCCGCTGGCGCCCGTGGAGTCGAGCACGTGGGGTAAGGTCAAGGCGCTGTACCGCTAGGCTTAGCGCGCGATCACCATTTTGCGCGTGGCGGTTTCACCGCCGGCACGCACGCGGAGGAAATAGACACCACTGGGTAGCGCCCGGTTGCCGTCGCCGAGGCCGTCGAATCGAAGTTGTGACGCTCCCGGTCCCATGTGACCCACATCCATCGTGCGCACGCGATGACCCGCCACGTCGAAGACCTCGGCTTTGACCGTCGATTCCTGCTCCAGTGTGAGATCAAACGTGGTCGTGCTCGAGAACGGATTGGGGAAGTTCTCACCGATCATCACGAAGCTCGGTGTCGATCCGCTCACGCCGCTCGGCGTTGATCCCGAGCCTGTCAGACGTGCGGCGTAGATATCGCCCTTGCTGTCATCGCGGAAGTCCTGCCACGCGAAGATCGCTCCGCCGCCTGAAACTCCCGCCAGCGCCGGGGACGCCTGCTTGGCGGGCGCGTCCACGACCGGTTCGCCGCCGCTCGTCCACACCGGGCTGCCCGACGCGTTCAGGCGTTGAGAGAAGATATCGGGGTCGGCGTTGCGGGCATCATTCCATACCACGATGGCACCGCCGGAGCCGTCCGACGTGAGCACCGGATGGTCCTGGAGGCCGCTCGCGCTGCATACGCTCACGCCGTTGCCCGTCCATAGCGCGACACCAGGACCGCTCATCCGCTGCGCGTATATGTCGGCGAGACCGGCGCGCGTGTCCTGCCACGAAATGATTGCGCCGCTGTTGCCATCGGTGGTGATGCCCGGTGAGATCTGGTTGCCCGCCGCGTTGCACACCGCAATCCCATTTGCCGCCCACAGAATTGTGCCGGCTGCGGCCACGTGTTGCGCATACACGTCATACGTGAAACCGGCGCGCAGGTCCGTCCATGCGACGATGGCGCCGCCGCTTCCGTCCGAGACCGCGCACGGGCTGTCCTGGTCGCCAGTCGCAGTGCAGAGCGCGAGGCCATCTGCGGCCCACGTCACGCCGCCGATGGAATTGACGCGCTGCGCATAGACGTCGGAGTCGAAACCGTTGCGATAGTCATACCACACCAGGATCGCCGCGCCGGTGCCGTTGGGAACCATCGAAGTCAAAAACTGATTGCCGCCAGCCAGGCATACGCCCACGCCGTCAGCGGCGTAGAGCGGGGTCCCCGCCGAGTTGATGCGCTGCACGTAACTGTTGTAGTCGGTCCCGTTACGGCTATCGTCCCAGGCGATTATTGCGCCTCCCGATCCGTCCGGTGTCACCAGCGCGTTGGTCTGGTCGTCGACGGCGGCGCACACAGCGACTCCGTCGGCGGTCCACTGGGGAATGCCGAGGTTACTGACGCGACGAGCGTAGATATTGTTGTCGGTACCGTTGCGGAAGTCGTACCACGTGACAATCGCTCCGCCCGCGTCATCCGCAATGATGCGGGGAGCGAGTTGGTCCTCCGGCGCGGTGCACAGCGCTACGCCATTGGGCAACCACATGGCAACCCCGTTCGCGTTGATGCGCTGAACGTAGATGTTGAAGTCGCTGCCGCGTGAGTCCTGCCAGGCGATGATGGCGCCGCCCGAACCATCGGAGACCATAACCGGATAGATCTGCTGTTCCGCGGCCCACGCCACCGGAATGCCCTCATCCACCCACGCCGCATGCGAAGCAACGGGGAGCGAAAGCGTAATCAGAGCCGCATGCAGGAACGGGGAGCGCAAATTCATGACTTCCTCCAGGGCACGTGTGCCGCTCACTACGGTGCATTTGCCGGGCCGTAAGGTTTTGTGGTGCGCGGTTCCTGGTTGCGACGCGGAGGCCCGTTGCGCCGGCTCCGGGTGTCCGGAGATGCCGTGGCTTGGTACAACCAATCGGATGTAGGGACGTCCAACCGTTGGTCGAGTTCGTGGTGTGAGACCGGGTGGGCCGCCGCGGCGCCCGATTGCGCTACGATAGTGACGGAATGAACGTGGGCCTGGTGGAAGTCAATCCGTTTACCACAATCACGCGCTGGTCTATACTCCGCATCCGATGACCCAGGCGAACGCAGCGTCGACAGGCGCGCGCCCCGTCACCCGCATCGCATCCATCGATCTCATCCGCGGCGCCGTCATCGTGCTCATGGCCATCGACCATGTGCGCGTGTATTCCGGCGTGCCCGCCGGCGGCTCCACCTACGGGGTTTTCTTCACGCGCTGGATAACGCACTTCTGTGCGCCCGCGTTTGTCTTCCTGGCCGGCACCAGCGCCTGGTTCTACGGCCGCAAGCGCGCCGATCTCGCGCGCTTTCTCCTTACGCGCGGGTTGTGGCTGATTTTTCTCGAGCTGACCGTGATCCGCCTTGGCTGGACGTTCAATCTGGATTTCAGGCAATACGAGCTCGCGGGTGTGATCTGGGTGATCGGCTGGAGCATGATCGTTCTTGCCGGCCTTTCCCGGTTGCCGACGACGGCGGTCGCGATCTTCGGCGTGGTTGTCATCGCTGCGCATGACCTGCTCGACGGCTACGTGCGGACGCTCGTGCCCATGCTGGGTGACACGGCGAGCGCTGCGTGGTGGAAGATCTTGTACGTGGGATTCTGGGCCGGGCCAATCACGTTTGGCCCGGACGGTCCCATCATGTTCGTGCTCTATTCGCTCATTCCGTGGGTCGGCGTGATGGCGGCGGGGTATGGCTTCGCGCAGGTGCTGGCAATGGAACCGTCCCGCCGCGACAGGCTATGCTTTGCCATCGGTCTCGGCGCCACGGCGCTGTTCCTGGTGTTGCGCGGTTTCAATCTCTACGGCGATCCGCAGCCGTGGGCGGCAGGCGCACCCGGGCCCGGTGGCGATCCGATGCCCGGGCTGCTCTCATTCCTCAACACGAACAAGTATCCGGCGTCGCTGCAGTTCTTGCTGATGACGCTGGGCCCCGCCATCGCACTGATGCCGTTGCTCGAGCGCACGCGCGGAGGACTCGCGTCTGTTATCGAGGTATTCGGGCGGGTGCCGTTTTTCTTTTACGTGCTGCACATTCCACTGATTCACGTGCTGGCAATCGTGATCTCGCAGGTTCGCGTCGGCAAGATCGATCTCTGGCTCTTCGCGAATCATCCGATGGCCGCCGGTCCCGCCCCCGAAGGGTACCGGTGGAGCCTCGCACTTGTGTACGCGGTGTGGGCGCTGGCGGTCGCGTTGCTGTATTTCGCGTGCCGGTGGTATGCCGGACTGAGGGCGCGCCGCCGCGAGTGGTGGCTCCGCTACCTCTAGCGCGCGATCACCATCTTCTTGGTCACGGTCTCGTTGCCCGCCCGCACGCGGTAGAAGTACACACCGCTGGGGAGCAGCACGCCGCGCGCGTCGCGGTCGTCGAGCTGCAGGGAGCGCCAGCCTTTCGCTTGATGCGAAAAAGAATACTCGCGCACACGACGCCCCGCGACGTCGTACACATCGACACTCACATCCGATGCCGAAGGCAGTGTCAGTTGCAGTGTCGTTTCGCCGGTGAACGGGTTGGGATAGTTGGACGCGCGCAGTGAAGTCGCCGCCGGCGTGTTGCCAACCGCCGTCGGCCCGCCTTCGTTCACATGCTCGGCGTAGATGTCGTAGTAGTTGCCTTCGCGAAGATCCGCCCACGCCACAATCGCACCGCCGCTTCCGTCGGCGACGACGCACGCGCCTTCCTGCGCGTGGGTCTCGGTGCACAACACCACGCCGTTGCTGGTCCACAGCGAGACACCCGTGCCGTAATCCAGTCTTTGCGCGTAGACGTCCGAATTGCCGCTGCGCCTGTCGAACCACGTCACGATGCCGGCGCTCGCGGGATCCTTGGTGATACGCGGCGTAAACTGCTCCCCGGCCGCCGTGCATATCGCGATGCCGTCAGCCGGGTACATGATGGCGCCCGCGGGTGTGACGTGCTGCGCGTAGATGTCGGCGTTGGCGCCGTTGCGGTGATCGGCCCACACCACGGTGGCGCCGCCGCTGACATCGGAGACCATCGAAGGAGAGTCCTGCGTGAAGGGAGCCGTGCAAATCGCGTTTCCGTTTGCGGTCCACAATGAAGCCCCCGACGAGTCGATGCGCTGCATGTAGATATCCGGTGCTCCGTTGCGCCAGTCGTACCACGCGATGATCGCGCCCGCGGCAGCGTCGCTCACGGGCTGGGGATCGTACTGCTCGTCGGCGGCATTGCACACGACGACACCGTTTGCAGACCACTGCACGGCGCCGAGCTGGTTGACGCGTCGCGCGTAGATGTCGCTGGAGCCGCTGCGTGTGTCGTCCCAGGTCACGACCGCGCCGCCCAGTCCATCCTGAGATAGGTGCACACGGAACTGATTCCCGGCCGCCGTGCATACAGCGACGCCGTCCGGATCGATCCACTGCCAGGAACCGTTGCCATTGAGCGCCTGCACGTAGACGTCGGAAGCGGAGCCGTTGCGATAATCAAACCACGCGATGACGTAGTTGTTGACGCTTTTGACGACGTACGGCTCGCTCTGGTCATTCGCCGCCTGGCACACGGCCACGCCGTCAGCGGTCCAGAGCGGAGTGCCGCTGCCGTTGACGCGCTGGGCGTAGATGTCGAGCCCGGTCTGAATGCTGTTGCGGGCGTCGTACCACACCAGGACCGCGCCACCGGCATCGTCAGAAACCATCGAGAGGGTGATCTGGTTGCCCGGCTGCGTACACAGCGGAACGCCGTCGGCTGCCCACTGCGGGACGCCGGCCGCATTCAGGCGCTGCGCGTAGATGTCGTAGTTACCGTTGCGATAGTCGATCCAGGCAATGATGGCTCCACCGGCGCCGTCGGTCACGATGACCGGAGCTGCCTGGTAGTGTAGAGCGGTGGAGACGGGAACGCCGTTGAACTGCCACTGGGCATTCGCGCCGAGGGGTAGAGCCAGGATGGTGAAAACGGTCGCGAGCAGTCGATGCACGGCGGTCTCCTTTTCGGCCGTAAGGCCGGCGCACTACGTCATTCATAGGACGAACCGCGCGCCGGCCTGTCACGGCCGAAGGAGGAACTACCGCGCGATCACCATCTTTTTCGTCACCGTTTGGCCACCCGCGTTGACCTGGTAGAAGTAGACGCCGCTGGGGAGTGCTGCGCCGCGGTCGTCGCGCGCGGTGATGCGCAACGTGTTCCAACCCTTCCCCTGGGCTGGCACAAGAATGTTGCGCAGGCGCCGTCCGGCGACATCGTAGATTCCGACGCGTACGTCACTCTTCGCAGACAAACCGACGTAGAGCTGCGTTTCGCCCGTAAACGGATTGGGAAAGTTCTGGAGCACGGTCAGCGCCGTGATGGGCGGAAGATTGCCGCCCACACCTGTCGCCGCTGCAACCGAGGCTTCGTTCGACTTCGTGCTCTGGTTCTGGTGGATGTCGGTCGCGGTGACGATGTAGTACAGCGCGCTGGCCGGGGCAGTCGAGTCGGTGAGCAGAGTGTCCGAATTGTCGGAAAGGAAGTTGCCCGGGATCGCCGTCACCCCCGTCGAAGTCTGGCGATACACGGTGTACTTGTCGAGATCCCCGACGTGCACACCGTTCCACTTGAGATACACGTAGTTGCCGATGCGCTGCGCGGTGAGAAAGAGCGGCGCGGGAGGCGCGAGATTGTCAACGGAACGACCGGAGAGCACATTGGACGGCCAGTTGGTGAAGTTGTTGTACGAGTGCGCGACGATCTGGAAGCGATGCGTTGCCGCGTTGCTCGCGGTGGAATCGAAAGTCGTATTTGCGGTGAATGAGTACGCGTTTCGATAAAAGGCCTCAACCTCACCAATCAGCTCCCAGTAGTAGTCCGCCGCCGCCGCCGCCTCGTGGCGCAGCGCCTTTCCGGAATACTTCGAATTGGCATCATCGAGCCTTACCTCGCGAGCGCCGCCGATCAGTGCTGTCGCGAACGCAGCCTGATCGATGGCGCGCCAGATCGTGTAGTGCGAAATGGTCTGTTGATTCAATTGCTCCCGACCGCTTGCGTACCACTCGAGGCGCACCTTGCCGCCCTGGTCGGCCGGCACGTCCTTCACGGCCGAGAGCGACGGTTCGGGCTTGCCCCAGAAACCGTAACGGCCTTCCATGTGCTGCGCGTAGATGTCGTAGGACGGACCGCTGCGAGCGTCGTACCACGTGACGATCGCGCCGCCGTTTCCGTCTGCGACGATCTGGTGGTTGTACTGCGTCTGATAGGCGTTGGTAACCGGCATGCCACCGTTGGCCCACTTGACCAGGCCCGACGCGTCGATACGTTGCGCATAGACATCCATGTCGGCGTTGCGCGCATCCAGCCATGCCATGACGGCACCGCCAGCGCCGTCGGGAACAACGCGGGGACCGTACTGACTGTTTGCCGCCGTGCAAACCGGAGTTCCCTCGGCGTTCCACACCGGGGACCCCGCGGGCGTGATGCGCGCGGCATAGATGTCCGAGGGGCCGCCCCGATAGTCCTCCCAACAGATGATGGCGCCTGTCGAGTTGTCCCACGCAATGGTCGGGTACATCTGGTCGCCCGATGTCGTGCACAGCGCGAGGCCATCGAGTGGCCACTGGATGACACCCGCGGAGTTTACTCGCTGCGCGTAGATGTCGAAGTTCGAACCCGGGCGGCGGTCTTCCCATGCGAAGACGGCGCCGTTGGCGCCGTCATAGGCGACGTATGGTTCATATTGACTGTTGGTTGCCGAGCAGATAGACACGCCATTGGCTGCCCATTGGACGACGCCCGAACTGTTGATGCGCTGGGCGTAGACGTCGTCAGAGCCGGAACGCTGGTCCTGCCAACCCATGATTGCTCCACCGGCACCATCGATCGATATGGTGGTCACGAGCTGGTGGTTGGCCGCATTGCACACGATGACGCCGTTGGCAGTCCACTGTGCGGTGCCCACCAAGTTCAGACGCTGGGCGTATATGTCGTACGAGCTCCCGCCACGGAGATCCGCCCAACAAATAATTGCCCCGCCGGAAGCGTCGGTCACGATGTTTGGAGTATTCTGATCGTTCGTGGCGTTGCAAACCACGACACCGTTGGCCGTCCACGACGTGAATCCCATCGGATTGACGCGTTGGGCGTAAATATCGTACGTGCCAGTGCGCTGATCCATCCACGCAATGATTGCGCCGCCGGCACCGTCTGACACGATGGTGGGCGCGAGCTGATCGCCTATCGCCGTGCAGACCGCCACGTCGCCCGCCCACATGGTGGCGCCATTGGAGTTGATGTGCTGCGCATAGATGTCCGTCTGGCCGCCGGCGCGGTTATCACGGAAGGCGACGATCGCGCCGCCGGATCCGTCCGACACAGCCACCGCGTTGTACTGGCTGCCCACGGTGTTCGAGACGGGAGAGCCGTTGAGCACCCACTGGGCGTTCGCGGCGAGCGGAAGAACCAGCACGATGAGGGCGGTCGCGAGAAGTCGGAACACGGCAGTCTCCTTTGGGCTCAAAGCCGGCGCACTACGTCTCTTGTAGGACGCAGCTTGCGCCGGCCTGTCACACGCGAACGGACAAAAACTGCCCACGCGGCAAAATGGTCTGAATGTTGCTTTGCTTGAGGGCTCAGACTCATTTATATAGAGGGGCACCCGGCAGGTTTCCTCCGGTATTTCACGAGGTATTTCATGGCCACCACGACCAATTCGACCATCAAGAAGGGCGGCAGTTTCCTCATCGAGGACACCGCCCCTGCGGAGATTTTCACGCCCGAAGGCTTCAGCGACGACCAGAAGATGTTCGTCCAGACGGCCGAGGACTTCATTCGCAACGAAGTGCTCGCCAACATCGAGAAGACCGAGCACAAGGAAGAAGGCGTGATGGTGGGCCTGTTGAAGAAGGCCGGCGAGCTGGGCCTCCTCATGATCGACATTCCCGAAGCCTACGGCGGCCTCGGTCTCGACCGTGTGACCTCGATGGCCGTGACGGAAGTGATCTCCAAAGGCGGTGCTTTTGCGACCACGTACGGCGGACACGCGGGTATCGGCACCATGCCCATCGTGTATTTCGGCACCGACGCGCAGAAGCAGAAATATCTGCCGCGTCTCGCCAACGCCGAAATCGTCTCGTGCTATGCGCTCACCGAACCCGGCAGTGGCTCCGATGCGCTGGCCGCGCGCTCGCGCGCGGTGCTTTCAGCGGACGGCAAGCACTACATCCTGAACGGCGACAAGACGTTCATCACCAACGGCGGCTTCGCCGATCTCTTCATTGTGTTCGCCAAGATCGATGGCGACAAGTTCAGCGCATTTATTTTGGAGAAGGGTTGGGAAGGCCTCTCCGTGGGCGCCGAAGAGAAGAAGATGGGCATCAAGGGCTCCAGCACCGTGCAGGTGTTCATGGAGAACGTGAAGGTGCCCGTCGAAAATCTCCTCGGTGAAGTAGGGAAGGGACACAAGATCGCGTTCAACATTCTGAACATGGGCCGCTTCAAGCTGGGCGGCGGCAGCGTGGGGGCGTGCAAGGCCGCGTTTGACGACGCCGTCAAGTACGCCAATGAGCGCCACCAGTTCGGCCGCGCGCTCTCCAGCTTCGGAATGATCCAGGCCAAGATCGCCAACATGGCGACGGCCATCTACGCCTGCGAGTCGATGTCGTACCGGACCGCCGGTTTGCTCGACGGTATTCTCGGGCTCATCGACAAGAACGCGCCCGACTACGCGCTCAAGACGATGGCCGGCATCGAAGAATTCGTGGGCGAGTGTTCCATCATGAAGGTCAAGGGCACCGAAGTGCTCGAGCTCGTCGTCGACGAGACCGTGCAGATCTTCGGCGGCTACGGCTTCATCGAAGACTATCCGGCCGAGCGCCATTATCGTGATGCGCGCGTCACGCGCATTTACGAAGGAACCAACGAGATCAATCGCATGCTGCTCACCGGCATGCTCCTCAAGCGTTCCGTCACCGGGCAGCTTCCGCTCCTCCTCGCCGCGAAGAAACTTGCGGATGAGCTGTTGGAAGGTGGGGCTTCGTTGTCGGACGATGCTGACACCGACGCACCGCTGTCCGTGGAGCGCGGCCTGATCGCCAATGCGAAGAAGCTCTCGCTCCTCGCTCTCGGTGTGGCGGCGCAGAAGTACGGCGCCAAGATCGACGACGAGCAGCAGGTCCTTGGGAACATCGCCGATATCGTTATCGAAACGTATGCGATGGACTCGACCTATCTTCGCACCATGAAACTCGTCTCAAGCCGCGGCGCCGCCGAGTGCGAAACCACGATCGACATGACCCGCCTCTACATCAACGAATCCATGGGCAAACTCGACCTCTGGTCGCGCGAGCTCCTGGCCGCCTGCGCCTCCGGCGACGAACTCCGCACCATGCTCGCCGCCGCGCGTCGCCTCACGAAGTACACCCCGATCGACTCGGGTCACCTGCGCCTGGCGATCGGGAAGAGGTTTGTGGAGAAGGGGAAGTGGGAGATCTAGCCCCGGGAAGGCAGTACGTTCTCCAGACATGGTTTGCTTGCGAAGTGGGCTCGCTTTTCGGCGAGCCCTTCGCTTTTCAGTCCATCGCTGCCGGGGATAAGGCGGCTTCGGTCGGTCCGTTTCCCAAACGCAAACTATTTGATATTCTTGGGTGGCAGTGCAGTCGAGTTATGAGGAGCTGTTCCCATTCCAACGACCCGGAGACCGATCATGTTCAGATCTATCGCGATTATCGCGGGTGCGCACGCGGTGGAATGGGACGGCCGCAGCGATCTCGGCACGCGGATGACTTCCGGCATCTATCTATATGTAATCCGGGTCGGCGCGGCACGGGCGAGTGGCAAGGTTTTGCTTATTCATTAGAGGATCTGCGCGATGAACGACAACAAACCCACCATCACGATCATTGCCAACGGGCCTTATCTCGTCGAGGGCGGGCCGCCGCTTGCCGAACAGCACATCGTTACCAACGAGAAGGGTGAGTCGCTCGAGTGGCGGCAGGGAAAAGAATTCGCGAGTCCGCCCAGGTACAAACTGTGCCGTTGTGGACACTCGAAGAACAAGCCGTTCTGCGACAGCTCGCACAGGCAGGTGAACTTCGATGGCACCGAGACCGCCAGCCGCGAGCCGTACGACGCCCAGGCGAAGCGGATGGAAGGGCCGACGATGATGCTCGACGACGCCGAGTCGCTGTGTGCGTTTGCGCGCTTCTGTGACCCGCACGCCGGCGTCTGGAACCTCATCGAGAAAACGGATCACGAGAAGGCGCGCAAGTGGGTGGAGCACGAGGCGGGGCATTGTCCGAGCGGGCGTCTGGTTGCCCGCGAGCGCGCGACGGGAAAAGCGCTCGAGCCGCACTTCGAGCCCTCAATCGGACTGGTGGAGGACACCGCGAAAGAAGTCAGTGGCCCGCTCTGGGTGCGCGGGGGGATCCAGATCATCAGCGCCGACGGCACAACCTACGAAGTGCGCAACCGCGTGGCGCTCTGCCGCTGCGGCGCATCGAAGAACAAGCCGTTCTGTGATGGCTCTCACGCCGCGATCGGCTTCAACGATGAGACCCGCTGAAAGTCTATCGCGTGACGACCATTTTTCGTGTGACGGTCTCTCCCGCTGCACGGACGCGATAGAAATAGACTCCGCTCGGAAGACTCTGCCCGCGGTCATCAAGTCCGTCCAGATTGACATTCCGGATGCCGCTTGCGACGGCGGGAAGGGTGATTGTCCTCACGCGCCGTCCGGCCACGTCGACGATATCAATCTGCACGCTTGAGTTCGCCTGAAGCACGAGATCGAACGACGATCTGCCCGAGAATGGATTCGGATAGGCATTGCCGACCCACAGTGCCGGGCTCGGTGTCGCGGCGCGAACCGCAGTCGGCACGAGCCCGTTGAATCCGAGGCGCAGCGCGTACACGTCGAACGCGTTGGTAATCGAGTTGCGCCGATCCCGCCATGCGGCGATCACTCCGCCGCTGCCGTCGGGTACAATTGAAGGGGCTTCCTGCTCCTGGTTCGCGTTGGAGATGAGGACGCCGTTCACTGCCCATTGTCTCACGCCGGAGGCGTTGTAACGCTGCGCGAAAATGTCCGTGAATGACGTATTCAAATTGCGCTGATCCGCCCAAGCGATGATGGCTCCGCCGGAGCCGTCCGTCACGATCGACGGTGTGACCTGGTCGAACATCGCGTTGCACACGAAGAACGCGTCAGCTCCAAGCGGGGTGCCCGTCGCGTTGATGCGGCGCCCCATGATGTCGTTGCTTCCGCCGCTACCGTCCTGCCACGTGACGAATGCTCCGGAACCGCCGTCGGACGCAATTGCCGTTGCCTCCGCCAGGCCGGTGGTCCCAGCCAACTTGACGCCGTCGATGGTCCACTGGGCTGCGCCGGCGCTGTTCAAACGCTGCGCGTATATGCCCAGGTCTCCCGGGCGCTCGTCCCTCCATGCGATGATCGCACCGCCGCCGTTGTCGGATACGATCGCGAGCCAGCGTTGATACTGACTCTGCGTGCACACCGCGGCGCCGCTACCCCACTGCGCCGCACCCCCGGCGTCGACGCGCTGTGCGTAGACGTCGCTGAGAACCCCATTTCGCAAGTCCTCCCACGTCACGATGGCGCCGCCGGCCCCATCGGTTGTGATTTGCGGGATGAGTCCTCCCTGCACGGTGAGCGGGACACCGTCCGATGTCCACAGCGGCGTGCCCGACGCGTTCACGCGCCTCACATAGATCTCTCCACCGAGCCGTTGGTCCCGCCATGCAATGATGGCGCCTCCCACGCCATCACTCACGCTCACCAGCTCTATCTGCGCATTGGCAGCGCTGCAAAGCGCGACACCATCGGGTGTCCACTGCGGCGTGCCCGAAGCGTCGATCCGTCGCACATAGACATCGTCCTGATTGATGCCGTTTCGCATGTCGCGCCAGGCGACGATGGCGCCGCCGGCGCCGTCGGAAACGATGGTCGGGTTCAGCTGATCGCCGGATGCCGAGCACAACGCGACACCGTTCGCGGTCCACAACGCCGTCCCCGATCCGGTGATGCGCTGACAATAAATGTCGTACTGAGTGCCGCTGCGATAGTCGTCCCAGGCGACGATGGCCCCGCCGGCGCCGTCGGAAACAATCGCAAAGCGGGCCTGATCCTGGGCGGCGGTACACAACGGTGTACCGTTGGCAAGCCAGGTTGCGGAAGAAGGAGAGGGATTTGCCAGGCCGATTGCGAGCAGCACAAAAAGGGCGAGACGTTTCTTCATCACGAGCCTCCTCAACAAGGGAACGGCACTGCGCTCAAACGGCACGTCGAAGCTCTCGAACTTCAATGCACCGCGCATGACTGTCTAGTCGACAGTGGTCAACCCAGGACCGCCGCTGGATTCTACACCACGGGTGGACGCGGGCGGGTGGTTGACTGCTCGAACTACAAGTTGGGCGTCCCGATTGTTGGGGAGCGTAGGTCCGTAGCGGTCCTGCGGTGTCGATCCGTGGACACGGGCGGGCTTTCTACCGTCACCGGTGACGGTGCCTTTCCCGGCGATTCCTCGCTACTTGATCAGAACCATCTTCCGGCTTTCCGCCGCCGGCACCCCCGCGAGGCGGTAGAAATACACCCCGCTGCTCACGTGCGCTGACGCGTTCCACTGTGCGCGATACGTTCCTGGCTCGCGCGCCCCTTCATCAAGAGTCGCCACCCGCGCACCCGTCGCGTCGAAGATGTCGATCTTCACGGGCGTGCGCGCGGTCAGTGTGTACTCGATCGTTGTCGAAGGATTGAACGGGTTGGGATGATTCTGTCCCAACGACACGCCCGCAACTGCCGGCGTGTTGCCAACGGCCGTCGGAATAATGCCGCCGCCGGTGATGCGGTTCGCATAGACATCGAGTGCCCCGGAGCGGGTATCGTTCCAGCCGACAATGACACCGCCGGAGCCGTCGGGAACAGGCGCGGGGCCGGTCTGGCCGCTGGTGGCAATGATGACGGGCGCGCCGGCGAGGTTCCAGAGGCGAGTGCCGAAGGTGTTGATACGCTGCGCGTAGAGGTTGTAGTCGTTCGTGCGCGTATCCGTCCACACGACGATGGCGCCGCCGGCGCCGTCAGAAATAATCTGCGGCAGAATGCTCTGTCCGCTCTCGGCACACACCAGGTTGCCGTTCGGGGTCCACAGGCTCGCACCTTCCGAATTGATACGCTGGGCATAGATGTCTTCATCGACGAAGTTGGAGGTGTCGCGAAGATCATGACACGCAATGATGGCGCCGCCGCTCCCATCGGGAATGATGTGCGGTGAAGACTGGCTCTGGAGGGCGGCGCATACGCTGACGCCGCCGATGTTCCACTGCGTGACACCTGCCACATTGATGCGCTGCGCCCAGATATTGTTGTTGGGGCCGCTGCCACTCTGCCACGTCACGATCGCTCCGCCAGCGCCGTCGCTCACAATACCGGGCGTGTACTCACCGCCCATATCGGGTGCCACCTGAACGCCGTCGGCGGTCCACGCCGGCACGCCGGCCGGGTTCAAGCGCTGCGCGAAGACAGGGTAGCTCGAAGCGTCGCGGAAATCGGACCAAGCAATAATGACACCGCCGTTGGTGTCCGTAATGATCCGGGCGTTGGTCTGCTTTTGTGCTGCCGTCGACACTCCGACACCGTTGCCGTTCCATAGCACGGCGCCGGAAGAGTTGACGTGCTGCGCGAAGACGTCGGCATCCGCGTTGCTGCCCTGGCGGTTGTCCTGCCAGATCACGATGGCTCCGCCGGAACCGTCGGATACCGCCCGCGGAAGAAGTTGGTCGTTCATCGCAGTGCAGATGAGCACACCGGTGAGCCAGAGCTGATTGCCCGAGGAATCGATGCGCTGCGCATGAATGTCGGTGCTGCCGTTATTGGCGAGGTGCTCGTAGAAAATGATCGCACCGCCCGCGCCGTCGGACACGATGCACGGATTGGTCTGCTGGCTGCCCGCCACGCGCACCGGGGCACCGTTGGCCGCCCACTGCACCTGGCCCCACGCGTCCACGCGCTGGGCGTAGATGTCATAGTTGTTATTTCGGTTGTCCGCCCACGCCATAATGGCCCCCCCGGACCCGTCAGGTATCGACACCACGTTGAGCTGGTTATTGGTGGTGGCCGAAATGGGCGTTCCGGTATTTGAATTCCCCCAGATCGCGCCGGCGGTCGAAGGACGGAGGAGAACAACGGCGAGAGCGAGCAGAGCGGCGTATCCGAGCTTCATGTGGCCCTCCGGGGCACGAGGTGTAACAGCATGAGACTTGTCCGGGAAAAGGCCCCGCGATTCTAACACGTGGGGCCTGGCGCCGGGCAGATCCGGGGCAGGTTGAACTACAGATCAGTCGATCGATGGTTGGCAGAAAAGTTCTGAAAATACTCACTTGATGATATCCTTGACGCCATGGCAATCCACGTCGATCCCGAAGGCAGGGAGGTTCGCGCGCTCGAGCGCGTCGCCAACTGGCGGCGCAAACGGGTGCTCGAGATTGGCTGCGGTGGCGGGCGGCTCACGCTACGTCTGGCCGCGCTCGGCGCGTCGGTGCATGCGCTCGACCCCGATCCGAAAGCGGTACGGCTCGCAAGGCGCAGCCTCCCGGCGCGCTACGCGTCACGCGTCCGTTATCGGGTGGGTGATGCGGCGCAGCTCAAGCTCCCGGACGAGTCCTTCGACATTGCGATCTTCGCCTGGTCGCTCTGATGAATACCGCGTGAGGGCATGGTCCATGCCCTTCGTGAAGCGCACCGGGTTCTCACGCCAAACGGCGTCGTCGTGGAGGCGCGCCCGGCCGCGACCCACCGCCGCGTCGCCGTGCAGAGTGGCAGGACCCGCCGGCATTTGGGTGTCATGCGCGAAAACTTCCATCGGGAACGCGATGCAGATCGCGCCGTAGCAAGCGCGGTTCGAGCGGGATGGTTTCGCGAGGGTGCGGTCCGAAGTTTCTCGTGCACGCGCATTATGGACACGCTCGAGGACTACTGCACCTGGCTGGGAGACTTCTACACGGCCACCGATTCGCCGCCGCATGACTGGCTCGTCAGGCGCATTGAGCGCGCGCTCGAGATGGCGCCGAGGAGAAGTCGGATCATCATCACGGCGCCGGTCACGGTAAGGTTGTTGAGGAAGATCTAGCACCTCTCGTCTGCTACGGATCTATCGCCAGGGTAATGGTTTACACCGTCAGCGGGGACAGTGGTATTATGCCCACCGCACCGACCCGGGGCCATGGAGGTTTTCGCAACTTGAGCCGCAGTAACATCCCATCCGACACGCCGCGCTGGCGTCGCCGGCCCACGGCCATCAACAATTTCTGGAAGCGCCTCTCCGACGGCCTCGAAGTCCAGCAGCTCTGGAATCAATTCCGGACCGAAGCTCGCTCCAGCTACGATTTCTACAGCCAGGACGTCGACCTGTCCGAGCTCAAGAAAGGCCGCGGCATCGGGTTTGCCATGCGCGTGGCGAAGGCGTGGTTCTGGTCGATCGTGATGAAACTCTCGCCCTCGCGTCGTGTGGCGCTGGTGCTCGCGCTGTTGCTCGCCGCCATCGGTGATTTCAGATTCAGCATTGGGACCAACGACGTCGACCTCGACTTTCAGCCGCTCAGTTTCCTGCTGTTGCTGGTGTTGCTCGTGCTCGAGCTGTCGGACCGGGTCACGATGAAGCGAGATCTCCAGATTGCGCGCGACATTCAACGCTGGCTTTCGCCGGAAACGGCGCCGCGCGTGCCCGGTGTCGACGTCAGCTTCACCACGCGCCCGGCCAACACCGTCTCGGGCGATTACTACGACGCGTTCCTTCTCGACGAAGAAGGCAAGCGGCTCTTGATCGTGGTTGCCGACGTGGCGGGAAAGGGAGTTCCCGCCGCCATCCTGATGGCGTCATTGCAGGGCTGCTTGCACTCCTGCGCGCGCGACTTCGCCGAACCCCTGCCTCTGGTCGAGCGCCTCAACGAGTTCACGTGCTCGCGCAGCCTCGACGGCCAGCGCTTCACAACGGCCTTTCTGGCCGAACTCGACGTGGAGTCCCGCGTGCTTCGCTACGTCAACGCGGGGCACGAACTCCCGGTTCTACGTCGCACGGATGGACGCATCGAGCGGCTCGAGACGGGCGGTCTGCCGCTCGGCGTCGTTCGCCACACCACCCATCAATCAGGCACCATCACACTGGAGCCGGGCGATTTGCTGTTTGTATTCTCCGACGGACTGCTCGACGCACAGAATGAAGAAGGCGCCGAGTTCGGCGATGGACGCGTCGTGGATGCCATTCGCGTCATGAGCAGCCACAACGCCGAGGGCGCGATTCGCACCATGATCGAGCGTGTGGACGCCTTCTCGGGGGAAACGCGCCGCGACGACGACATCACCTGCCTCGCTTTGCGCGTGGTCTGACCGGGCGTGCTATGATCACCGGGCGAAACGGCCCGGTCTTCGGTCGCAATGAACACTACGGAAATTCGCACTTACTTCGCCTTCAACCGTTGGGCCAACGACCGCATGCTGGCGGCGTGCCGGGTGCTTAGCGGCGATGAATTCACCCGCAATCTTCACAGCAGCCATGGTGGCGTACGCGGCACGCTGGTGCACACGCTGTGGGGGGAGTGGGTTTGGTACCGCCGCTGGATCGGCGAATCTCCGAAGAAAGTCTTCGAGGAGAACGAGTTTGCGGACATGGCGTCGATTGAGTCGCGCTGGAACGAACTCGACCGGGAGCGCCGGCTGTTTCTCGGCGCCATCACCGACGAGAAACTGCTGAGCACGTTCGCCTATCAAAACCTCAAGGATCAGCGCTACGAGTACACCTACCTGGCCGCCATCCAGCACGTGCTCAATCATTCAACCTATCATCGTGGCCAGGTGGTCACGCTTCTGCGCCAGCTCGACAAGACGCCACCGAATACGGACTATCTGATTTTCCTGGACGAAGGTGGAGGCAAGGCATGAAGAGACTAGTGTTCGCCGCGTCGCTGCTGGTTGTGGCCGTGTCCGGAACTGCATGCCTGATTGCGGACCATCGGTGAGGTAAGTCAAGAAAACGGAGGGTGCTCGTGCTCATTCTGAACAAGATTCTGTTGATGCTGCATTTCATCGGCCTCGCGATGGGGCTCGCGGTCCCGTTCGCCAACATTGCACTGGCGATGCTGATGGCCAAGGCGGCGCCCAATGAGAAGATGGTTCTCGGCCGCTTTCCCTTCGCGATGAGCAAGGTGGGGAAGATCGGTCTCACGCTCCTGTGGGTGACCGGTGTGACCATGGTGTTCACGCGCTGGAGGGGATTCGGAAATCTTCCCCCGATGTTTCACGTCAAGCTCGGCGCGGTGGTGCTGCTGACTATCACCATCGGCATCATCAGCATGCTCGAGGTGAAAGCAAAGAAAGGCGACGCGTCGGCGATTGCCCGCCTCCAGATTGTGGGCGAGATTGCATTTCTCTTTGGCGTCCTCGCCGTGGTCTTTGCCGTCCTGACCTTCAATTAGCCATGAGGGTCGTTCGAATCTTCGCAATGGCGTGCCTGGTGGCGGCCCTTTGTGTTTCACACACAAGCGCCGACACCAGGATCGTTCCCTGCGAAGGCCCGGTGACTACGATCATCGTGGTTCGTCATGCAGATCGCGCGGGAAGCGCCGATTCGCTTTCCGCGGCGGGCGTGGAGCGCGCCAATGACCTCGCGCAGGCCACCAAGATGGCGAACCTGCGCGCCATCTACGTTACCGACACGCGACGCTCGCGCGACACGGCGACGGCGACAGGGGCAATGGCGCATGTCACGCCCGAAGTCTATGCGGCCAGGGAATACGACGAGCTGGTAAAGCGCATTCTGAAAGATCACGCGGGCGAAGCGGTGCTCGTGGTGGGGCACAGCAACACGGTTCCCGAGATCATTCGAGCGGCGGGTGGTCCGCAGGTGGCGGAAATCGGCGAGAACGAGTACACGGGACTCTATGTTATCGCGGTCACCGGGACGCCCGTGTGCGGCGCTACGCTGGTGCAGCTGCAGTACGGCAAGACCTCGCCCTGAAGCGTGCAGCAAAATCGGTTAGCCCGCTTTTCGTGCGCGACAGCCATTCCATTATATGTGTTAGAGTGAAAATCGCATGGGTGCCAACCTGAACTTCGTGCGCGCGCAGGGTTTCGCGTCCAACGTCCCCGCGTGCGAGTACCAGTATCCCGCGCTCATGTGGCAGCCGCGCATGATCGGCATCCTGACAATGCTCGGCGTGTTGATCGAGTCGGACTGGTACTTTATCGCGCTGGCCGCGCTACTGTGGTGGAACGCGTTCGTTCCGCGGCTCAATCCCTTCGACGCCATCTACGATCACTTCGTACTGAAACGTAAAGGCCACGCCGCCATCGGCCCTGCGCCCGCGCCGCGTCGTTTTTCGCAGGCAATCGCCGGCGCCTTCATGCTCGCAATCGGATTCTCGCTGCGCGCAGGCAATCTTACGCTGGCCTGGGCCGTTGAAGTGACTCTTCTGATCTTCATCGCCGCGCTCGTGTTCGGACGCTTTTGCGCCGCTTCGTATCTCTACTACCATCTCATCGGCAAGCGGCGTTTCGCCAACAAGACACTCCCCTGGGTTCGAAGCGATTAGACGGATCCCGGACGGGGAAACCGCTGAATGACCCGCTCCCGAGGCATTCTGTGCGGAACTCGGGGAAAGAGACGGCGCCGGTATTGCCTTCTCGCAACTACCGGCGCCACCTCAAGCTACTGGATGGTCGTGGGCTTCCAGCCCAGCTTTACCACTTCGAAGTCGCTCGCATCGAGATCGTGGAAAACGGGATTCAACACGCTGTTGTTCCAGCGCGGATCCATCGTGCCCTGGATGTACATGCTGCTGCCGCGATCGGTGACGATCAGGCCGTAGGATTTCATCGCACTCAGGATTTTCGCCATGTTGGGTGGATACTTCGAAATGTCGAACGACGCCTTGAGGCGAAGCCGCATGCCCAGCGGCGGCGCACCGGCATCAACGGCGCCTGTGTGCGACGCCGGATACACGTGGCCATTGGTATGGCGCAGCGATACGCGCAGCGCATGGCGAATGGGCCACGGGCCGTACACCTCATCGTAGCGAACCAGGCCTGCGAGCATGCACAGCCCCGAAGCATCCGCAGAGGTCCAGCCGTCGGGGCGACGATAGTTGGTGTCGAGTTTGAAAACGGCTCCGTAGCTCGCCGACCACTTTCCGTTGCCGTACCCAACCTGCACCAGCTCGAAGGCAACGCGGTGATCCTTGTCGAAGATCAGCATATGGCGATCTCCGTCCGAACGCCCGCCGTTTTCGATGTAGGACGGATTGTTGACGGCGGCTGCCGGAATCGGATAACCGGCGGGCCCGCCCGGGATTCCCGCGTCACTCTCGCTGGGGTCGCCAAAGCTCACCGGCACGAGGGGTGTCTGCGCATCGACGATCACAAACGGAATGCCATCGCTCGGCGAAAAATCGGGATGCAGTTGTGCGCCATTCGATTCGTAGCCGCGAATCGTTGCAATGATGTTGGCACTATTGGGGTCGAGCGGCGCCTTGTCCACGCGGACGTTCCACCAGTTGTCGTGCGGCTCGTACAACATGCCGGCCAGCGCAATCATATTCCCGTTCAGCCCCGTCGGTACGGGCTGCGATGTGTAATTCTCGGGATCGAGCGGCTGCGCCTGTACGCCGCCGGCAGGTGAGGTGACAGCGGAGGACGTGGAATCAATGCGTTCAGGCGACGTCGGATCGAAGATGCAACCGCTCAGCAAGAGGAGCGCGAATGCCGCGATACCGGGGGGCGCGTGTTTGATCATGATGCCAGCTCCGGATGTTGAGGGCCGCCCACTGCCGGGCTGGCGGCGGAGTCCGGCAGGACCCCGCCACCAGGGAGACCGATCAGGATGTCGGCTTCCATCCCAGCTTGATAATCTCGAAATCGCTGACGTGCAGGCTGTGGAACGCCGGATTCAGGACGCCATTGTCCCAGCGTGAATCCATCGTGCCCTGCACGTACATGTTTCCGCCACGATCCGCCACGATCAACCCGTAATCCTTCATCGCCTGGAAGATGCGACGAATTTCCGGTGGATAACCCGAAATGTCCTTCGACGCTTTCAGACGAAGACGCATTCCGAGCGGCGGCGCACCCGCATCCATGGCTCCCTTGTGTGAAGCAGGATACACATAGCTGTTGGTGCGCTTGATGGAGCAGCGAATCGCGTGCCGGATCGGCTCGGTGCCGTAGACTTCGTCATAGCGGACGAGACCCGCGAGCACGCACAGGCCGGCGGCATCGGTCGAGGTCCAGCCCTCCGGACGGCGGTAGTTGGAGTCGAGCTTGAACACGGCGCCGTATCCGGCCGACCACTGGCCGTTCGAATAGGACGCATAGGAGAGCTCGAACGCCATTTGCGTGTCACGGTTGTAGAGCAACATGTGACGGTCACCGTCCATGCCACCCGCATTCTCGATGTAGCGAGAATTGGTGATGGCAGCGGCCGGAATCGGATAGCCGGCCGGACCACCGGGCGCGCCCGCATCGCTCTCACTCGTATTTCCGAGTGAAACGCGAACCAGGGGCGTCGAGTTGTCGACCACGGCATACGGGATGCCGTAGTTCGGCGTGAAGTCCGGATGCATCCGTCCCTGCGTCGACTCGTAACTCTGAATCGTCGCGATGATCGATGTACTGTTGGGGTCCAGCGGCGCCGTATCGACGCGCAGGTTCCACCAGTTGTCCGCCGGCTCGTACAACGTGCCCAACGGCGCCAGCGGGGACAACAACCCCGTATCAACGTCACCCGGAGGGGGCGGCGGCGGCGGCGGAGGAGGCGGCGGCGGCGGTGGCGGCGGAGGCGGCGGAGGCGGCGGAGGCGGCGGCACCGTGTCCGGCGGAACGATGGTCGTGTCAGGGGGCTGCTGCTTGTGATTTCTGTTCTTCTTGAGCAGCGGGTCTTCGGGCACGGGCCCGACAAGACAGCCCGCAAGCGTGACGAGCGCAATGAGCCCGCACGCCGCTCGTACTCTGAGCGGTAGATACATGATGTCTCCTCCCGTGGATTGCCCGCGCAAGAGCAAGATCGAATCCACGCAACATGAGTCATCATGGGTAAGGAAGAGGCGTCCCCACGCGCTGATGTGAGGCCGTGCAAATGCGAGATGCGCCCTGTGGGCGACCAAGTGCTGCGAAGTGCGACGCATGGTGAGTGCGGCGCGACCCTTCGACGCCATTATCGAGTGCAAAAAAGAATCTCTCGGTGAATCTATCTACCGGCATATGTGGTCGCATGCGCCGCGCTGGTTCGCCATGCGAACCCGTGCGCGACGATGCGGAGCGATGCGTTCCCGTTGATGCGCATGCCGGGTGATGTGCCCGCTTGCGATGCGGCGGCGAAGCTTGCGAAACGATGGGGAAGCACGTTCGTCGAGCCCGCGCGCCGCTGGTCCCCATCATATGGAGGTTTTTCGGAAGTTTTTTTGCGAATGACTACATGATTCTCTCGATCTCGAGCGGGAGCGTGCCTTGGTCTCCACCATCTCATCGTGCTTTTTGCAGCACCCAGACGAATGACCGGCCGCGTGGCGGGGGCCAAGGGCCGGCCGGGAAGGTCTATCGGCGAGCGGGGTCGGCTGGTTCGCGTCTGCGGCGCGAGCGTTTGGTTTTCTGAAACATGATGAGTGCCACCAGGCTCACGGCGAAGAAGATCAGCGAGGGGATTCCGAACGCATACTTGGGTGGAAGGTGAAACCCGAAAATGACGGTGAGTACCGCCATCAACACGGCCAGCCAGAGACTGGTGATGCCCACGATGGCCCAGACCGTCAGCCAGAGGATGCGGAATGTCCGGTACTCCACCTCGGCGGAAAAATCATCCACCTTCGCGCGCGTGGCGCCGAGCACGTTGGCGACATAACCCTTGGCGGTTTCGAGAACGCCCTTGCGGCGGGGCGCGCCTTCCTCGATCGGTGTTTCCATGGGCGCATTCTAAGTCAGCGTGCGCCGGACGTCGAGTCATTGAAACCCTTATCCAGGCGACAGCCGGCTTGGTATAGTAAATGCGCTGCCGCACGACGGCATCAACCCAAGGGAGCGTGACCATGTCGCAAACGCAACCCGTCTCCAAGCCCGAGCCCGAACACGGAAGCATTGCATCCGCGGTCAAGCGACTGCGCGAGCTACTTGTCGCCGAGGAAACCCTCGAGTGTGTTGCGGTGCAGCGCCGCTTCTTTGCTCTCACCCACCGTCGTATCATCGCTGCCGCCACCAGCGGCCGGCTCATGATCATGTCGCGCGGACTCTTCGGCGGTTTCCAGATCAGCGACATTCGCTGGCAGGATCTCAAGGAAGCGCAGCTGCGTGTCGGCATGGTGGGCGCAACCATCACCGTCAATTCGCTGAGTGGCAGCGATCTGGCCGTGGGAGGTCAACCGGCCGGCGTTACGAATATCGCAGGCCTGCGCAAGGACGAAGCGCAGCGCCTCTACACCATCTGCCAGACTCACGAGCAGCAGTGGCGCGAGAAGCGCCGCATCCGCGAACTCGAGGAGCTGCGGGCAAAGTCGGGCGGCATTACGCTGGGCGGCATGCCCGGAGCCTCGATGCCGGCGATGGACAACGAGAGCCCCGTCGCGCGACTCGAGCGCGCGAAGGAAATGCGCGACAAGGGCCTCATCAACGACTCCGAGTACGAAGCCATCAAGGCCCGCCTCGTTTCAAGTCTCTAGGATAAAAAAGAGAGCCGGGAGCAGGTTGACGTCCGCTCCCGGCTTGAAGCCCGGCCTGGCTATGTGTGGTGGACTCGGCCGGGGACCAGCGGTCGAAGGAGTTCCATGCGTCGCGTCTGCTCCGCGTTGAGAACACCCTTCAACGTTTCTGCGAAAGTATCGTGTGCGCTGCGCATCTGTTCGTGCGCCTGGTCGCGTGTGAGCGTGCCACTCTGCACGCCCTTCAGCACGGTCGTCTGAGCGTCGCCGAGTGTACCCAGCGCGGTCTTCACCTGCGCGGCCTGGGCATCGTTGAGCTCGAGCGTGCGTACCAGCCACGCCAGTCGATTGTCAATCCGATCTTCGGCACGCTCTACGCGACGGCCCATGCGCTTCTCGAAACGCTCCTCACGCATGGTGTCGAATTTCTTCAACTGCTCCCCAGTCAGAATCGCTTCCGTCCGCGCGCGCGCGTTCTCACGAATACGCTGCAAAGCGGCGCGCAGCCGGTCCTCGTCAACGCCGCCCCCGGCAAACGATTTCCGCTGCGCAGCCGCCTTTGCAAACGTGTCTTTGCGAAGCGCCCCCAGCTGATTCTGTTGAGCGTCGCTGAGTCCGAGCTCCGCGGTGATCTGTTGCATGTGGTCGCCACCGCGCATCTCTCGACGATGTCCGCGCATCTGTTCGCGGTTGGCTTCGCGCCGTGCGAGGAGCAGTGTCACCAGGCTCGAGAGCTGCTCATCGTCGAGAGATGGCGTGACGGTGGCGATGAATTCCATTTCCGGCCGGGGGCCGGCGAAATTGCGCGCGCCCTCTGTGTGCGCGCTGGCGCCACGTTTCCATTGCGCCAGCGCCGATTTCACGACGGCCGCATCCGCGTCGTCGAGCTCGAGGGCGTGGTTGATATCCGAAAACGTGGGGGGCGCGGAGCGCTCCGCGGCGCCGGCCGACATGGGTTCGTTGGAGCCGCACCCGGGGCCGACCGCAAACAGCGCCGCCAGGGCGGCGGCTGCGATCCAGAGTCTTTGCGCTCGGGTCATGCGAAGGGCCTCCCGGGGTACCTGCTGTTTCGACCCCCGGGGAGGACCTTCTGTTGCAGGAAAAATCAGTCTTTCCAGTAGTCGGCGCGGCCCAGGTGGCGGAAGCGCAGGAGGGCATCCACCATGCGGCCGCGCTCGTCGTTGGTGAGCGAATCGCCCATGGCGATCATGCGGTCGGTGGCCTTGCGGTTGATCTCCAGACGATTTCTCGAGATCTGCTCCAGCAGGGAATCAACGTGGGCGCGGGGGACGGGGTTCTCACGCATGGAGTTGATGAGATCCTTCTCGAGGGCGCTCGTCTCTTCGGCCAGAGTACCGATGTCCATTCGGAGCGCCCGGGCGGTACGAAAGAACTTCGGCCGATCCTTCTCCGGAACGTAGCGAATAGCAAAGCGGTGGGCGCGGTTAGGCTGCTTGGCGTTCTTCGCGTGGTGGTGCAGGTACAGGAAGGAGCCGAGCGCGGCGAGATTAATTACGATCAGCGCGACGAGGACACCGACCAGGACTTTGATCTTCATTCTTCTACCTCGCCACCGGCCTGATCGCCCAAACCGTGCGTCGAGAACGCGGCGGCAGCGATGGCGTCAGATTCGCTCATCAGCTCCGACTGCGCGCCCTCGGTGGTGGCCCACAGGCGGTAGCCCATGTACCCCCCGGTCGCGATCGAAATCACAAAGGCGGCGGTGGCGAGTGAAACCCACGCCCACCCACGCCGCGGCGCCCGCATCGGGCGATCCTGGTTTGCGGCGCGAGCGGCTGCCAGGGCACCGATGCGCAACGGCAACGTGGCGTCAGGCTTGAGGTCGGGCAGCGAGGCCCGGCTCTCGGCGAAAAGCCGATCGAGTTGTTTTTCCCGGTTCATAGCGTTGCGTTTCATACCAGCTCACCTCTTGGACCGCCTTGCGGCCCCATTTCATGCACCCGGACTATAGCTGATCCAGCAGCGGACCCAGTATTTTTGCAAGCTGCTTGCGCCCTCGGAAGATACGGGCCTGGACCGCCACCATGGACAGGCCCATGGTGTCGGCAATCTGCTGGTAGCTCTGGTCCTCATAATGGAAGAGGACAATCGGGACCCGGTACTTCGGGTCGAGCGACTGGACCGCCTCCCACAGGGCCCGCGCCCGTTCGTCGTTCTCCACCGCCCGGTCCTGCCGTGCCGCCCGGGAAGGGGACGGCATGACGAGGTCCTCCGACTCCTCGCTCAGGACTTCACCGATTGACTGGTCAAGCAGATCGATCCAGCGTCGCCGCTTCTCACGTGCCAGGTGATTCAGCGTGAGGTTGACGGCGATGCGATAGATCCACGTGAAAATGTCCGCCCGCGCCTCGAAGCGATCGAGATGCCCGTGCACACGCAGCCATACGTCCTGCGCAAGGTCACGTGCGACCTCTTCGTTGCCGGTCATGCGATGAATGAGATTGAGCACACGAGTGCCGTAGCGCTCGTAGAGTTCTTCGAAGGATGGTAGGCCATCCGCGGGGCGGTCATTGGGAGTTGGCGGCGCCACGGCGCAAGAATACTATAGATTCACATCGAAGCGGCCATCGAGCGAGTGCTATTCTGAGCGCATGCGCGCTCGCCTTGCTGTCTTCTTTCTTCTTGCCTGTTGCTTGATCGCTGGTGCGACCGTAGTTGCGACCGCCGTGCGTCCTACCATTGGTGCAGTAAGCTACCTCACGGGTGACTGGCGGTTGATCAAGCCATCGGGCGATGGTGAAACGCGGGTCGTTGAGAAGTGGTCGCCGGCAGGGAAAACGATGATCAACGTCGGCTACACCGTGAAAGGCGACAGTCTCCTCGATTACGAATTGGTGGTGATACGTGAGCGCGGCGCGCACCTGGTCTACGAGGCGCACCCAATGGGCCAGGAGCCCGCGTTGTTTACCGCCATCACGGTTTTGGACACGTGCATCGTGTTCGAGAATCTCAAGCATGACTTCCCGCAACGGGTAGGCTACGCGCGCCTCGGAAAGAACCAATTGCTGGCTTGGATCGAAGGGCCGGGCAAAGACGGCAAGATGAAACGTATCGAGTTCCCGTACGAAAGCATGAAGTAGCCTCGCATGACCACTGCCACTCCGGCTCGCAAGTCTTCAGTATTCTTCGTCTTCTCCGTTGTCCTGATCGACATCATCGGACTGGGCATCATTATTCCCGTCATTCCGCGCCTGGTGATGGATCTGACCGGCGAGGGGCTCTCGCGCGCCGCCATCTACGGCGGCTGGCTTGCCTTCTCGTACGCGGTGATGCAGTTCTTCTGTGCACCCGTGCTCGGCAACTTGAGCGACCGCGTCGGCCGGCGTCCGGTGATTCTCTTTGCACTGGGCGCCCTGGGCGTGGACTACCTCATCATGGGTTTTGCGCCCAGCATCACGTGGCTCTTCGTCGGGCGCACGCTCTCCGGCATGGCGGGCGCGTCGTTCATTCCCGCTTACGCCTACCTCGCCGACATCACGCCGCCGGAAAAACGCGCGCAGAACTTCGGTCTGGTGGGCCTCGCCTTCGGCCTCGGATTCATCATCGGACCGGCGCTGGGAGGCTTCCTGGGCGGGATCGGTTCGCGCGTTCCGTTCTTTGTGGCCGCCGGGCTCGCGCTCG
>CAZULB010000015.1:0-39366 GCA_964621155.1 uncultured bacterium
GTAGCCGTTCGAGAAAGTGCTGCCGGAGCGCATCGGACGTCATTTCTTCGGAGGGCTCGAGGGATGACTCGTAGCGCATGGAGAATTGGAAGGGGCTCTCCAGTGCCTGGGCTTCCCGCGCCATCAGAGCCTCCAGCCGGAGCGCCAGATCCCGGCGCCGGAGGGTGAGCTCGCTGCCGGGCTCGACGATACGTTCGTTCCAGGCTTCCAGTTCGTCGCGCGACGCCCGCGCCTTGAGCGCGGCGTTGCGCTGCTCGAGCGCGCGGCGGTACTCGTTCGCGGCCCGCAGATAGCGCGGGTCGGTAGTCGTGCCCACCATGTCAAAAAAACGGCGGCGGTGCTCCGGTTCGCCCGAGACCGTGCGCAGGTCGCCTGGACCGAAGAGCACCACGGGAAAGCGGCCGGCCAGGTCCGAGCGGCGGGGAAGCAGCTGGCCGGCAACCTTGATGCTGCGATGAACAGAGCTGCCGCGGCGCTCGACGCCACATGCGAACGTCTCCGTACGGCCATCGGAAAACGTGCTGGTTACCTCTACCCGGCAGAAGGGCTCATCGAAACGGATGAGCTCGGCGTCATTCTGGGCACGGAAGGAACGCCCAAAGCGGAAGTAGTAGATGGCTTCTAGAAAGTTGGTCTTACCCTGACCGTTTGCGCCGATCAGAACATTGAGCGCGGGCCCCAGTTCGACAGTGGCGCCGGCCAGGTTGCGAAAATTCGCGGTTTGAACCCGGTCGACGCGCACGATGGGCCCGGGCGTCTCGCGCTCTAGTCGCTGAGTCGCAGCGGCATCAACAGGCACTGGTGCGCCATATCGCTGCCGTTTTCTTCGGGTGTCACCACGCCGGCGTTGTCGTTGCGGTCGAGCATGAAGCTCACATCGCCGCTCTCGATGGTGCGCAAAATGTCGAGTAGATAGCGCGCGTTATAGCCGATTTCCATCTTGGCGCCGCCATAACTGCACGTGACTTCTTCCACCGCTTCGCCGACATCGGGCGTCTTCACCGAAAGCGTGAGACGATCATCTTCCACCACAAGCTTCACCTGGTGTGTGATGGCGCTGGAAAGAATCGCCACACGACGGCACGCGTCCGTGAGGTCTTCGCGGCTCACGGTGAGCTTCTTGGTGTTCTTCTTCGGCATCACCTGGTTGTAGTCCGGGAAAGGACCCTCGAGAAGGCGCGAGTAGATCACGCTATCGCCGAGATCAAGTGTGATGTGATTCTCGGCCAGAGACACATTCACGGTGTCGAGGCCGCCCACGAGCGAACGGAAAATACTGAGCGCCTTGGGTGAAACAATGACGTCCTTGTCGGCGCTGCTGTCGGCCACCTTGGCGAGCTCCACCTTCGCGAGACGATGTCCGTCGGTCGCGATCATACCCAGGCTACCCTTCTTCATTTCCCACAACACACCACACAGCGACGGTCGCGTCAGATCCGTCGACACGGCGTAGCTGGTCTTGTTGACCATGGTGTCGAGTGTGGTGGCGGGAACCGTGAAGGACACGACGGGTTTCTGTGACGGAAGTTTGGGAAACTCATCCGCGCTCTTGCCCATCATCTTGAAGCGGCTGCGGCGGCACTTGATTCCGATGCGATCGCCTTCCACCTCGATGATCACTTTGTCCTCGGGAAGCGAACGAGCGATTTCAAAAAACTTCTTCCCCGGAACCGCAACGCTTCCACTGCCGGTGGTTTCGCACGCGAGCGTGTTCGTCAGCGAAACATCGAGATCGTTGGCTGTAAGCGTGACCTTGCCGTCACCTTTCGTCTCCATGAGAAATGTCGAAAGAATGGGGAGTGACGTCTTGGTGGGAACCACGGCGGAAATACCCTGCAAGCTTCTCAAAAGATCTTTCTGGTCAACGGTGATCTTCACGCCTGGTCCTCCTTGACCAACGGCAAACACTTCAACGGGATTGCTAAAAAACGCGGAAGCCAGACTATAGCGCAGCGTGCTATGGCCCGCAAGGAAGGGATCGGGGCCTGGAGGTTTTTCCACCGATATCTTGGTATCACCCCGGGGTGCGGGCCCGTCCTGCATTCTACTGTCTTATTAGATTAATAAATCGTAGCAGCAGTAGGAGTGTGGAGAAGTGGAACATCATTACCATACCGATTGCGGCTGCAGCAGTTTCATATGATTCCCGATCGGGGACAGGGTGAGGGTAGTTGGTTGAAAAGCCCGGTGTGGATCAACACTGGATAACAATCCCCACCTTCTCCACATATGTTGTTCACACTCTGTGGAGCGTTGTTTACATGGATGGATTTTGGGGACAACTTTTCAAACGGATGGTTTGCAACTACCACTAAAGCAAACGGGCCACGGTTTGTAGTCCGTGGCCCGTCTTGTCTCGAACCAGCCTCCTGGTTGATCGCTAGGACGAGAGCTCCTTGCGCAACTGGCTGATGGTCGACCGCAGCGCGACATCGCGCTCGAGCAGCTCGGTGATCTTCTGGCAGGCGTGTATCACAGTTGTGTGATCGCGTCCGCCGAATCTCTGTCCGATCTGAGCAAGCGAAGCCGACGTCAGATCACGCGCCAGGTAAATCGCGATCTGTCTTGGGAAAGCAAGACGGGCTGTACGCACCTTGGATCGCATTGATTCAACCGGGACACGATAGTGCTGCGAGACCACCTTCTGGATGGTCGAGATACTGGTTTTGCGCGTCGTCGTCTTGACGAAGTCCTTCAGGACGTCGTGCGCCATCTCAATGGTCACATCGCGCTTGTAGACGCTGGCATGCACGAGCAACTTCACCAGGCTGCCCTCGAGTTCGCGAATATTGCTCTTCACGCTGTCCGCAATCAGAGCCAGCACGTCATCCGGAATCTGGATGTTTTCACGTTCGACTTTCTTGCGCAGGATGGCGAGACGTGTCTCGTAATCCGGCGGCTGAATGTCGGTGATGAGACCCCATTCGAAACGCGACACCAGACGGTCTTCGAGCGACGGAATCTCTTTGGGAGGACGGTCGCTGGTGACCACGATCTGGCGATTGGCGCCGTGCAGCGCATTGAACGTGTGGAAGAATTCTTCCTGTGTGCTTTCTTTGCCGGCGAGAAACTGGATGTCGTCGATCAACAGCAGATCCACATTGCGGTACTTGTTGCGGAATTCGTGGCTGTTGGTGTGACGAATCGCAAGGATCATCTCGTTCATGAACGCTTCCGCGGAGCAGTAGTGCATGCGCGCATTGGGATGATTCCTGGTGAGCCCGTGGCCGATGGCCTGCATCAGGTGCGTCTTGCCGAGTCCCACGCCGCCGTAGATGAAGAGCGGGTTGTAGACCTGTGCCGGACGCTCCGACACGGCAAGGCAAGCCGCATACGTCATGCGACTGTTGTTGCCGACGACGAACTCGTCGAACAGATACTTGGGATTGAGCCGCTCACCCTCGCTGACTACCTTGCGCGGGCGCGAGGCGGCAGCGGCAGGAGTGGATGACATCAGCTCTGAGCGCCGGGGAGCGATTTCGGGCGGCGCGTCATTCGCGTTTTGCAGGAGAAAATGCGCTTCGTTTCCGAGCACTGAGCGCAGGGCGAACGTGATCTTGTCCGTGTGGTGCTCGCTTACCCAATCAACAAAGAACTTGCTCGGGCAATCGATCACCGCCCTCGCTCCGTCGACTGATCCGAGCCGCATGGGCTTGAACCAGGTTTCGAACGTCTGCTTGTTCACGAGTGTCGCCACCGATGACAGAAAACCAGACCAAATCTGATCGTTTTCTTGTTGGCGGGAGGAAACCGACATGGAATGTACCCTTTCTCCGTCGGAGACAATCCGACACGACCTGGTCACGGAGTGACCGTCGTCCCAAACCCTTCTTCAACCGCGTAATCACGACTGGATGTTACCCGTCTCCAGAGACGCAAAAGCTAAAGTTGGTCTCCCGGGGGTCGCACCAAATCGGTGCCCGGGAAACAACGACTTATCCACAAATGTGGAAAAGCTACGACCTGATTGAAACAATACAAGTTAGGGAACTGAAACGGGTGGGCGCGGCGAAGTTGTCCACAGAGCTGTGTCGAGAATTCAGATTTCAGGAGATGCCGCACACCCGCTGACTACGAACGCGGGTCAAGGTATCAAAGCCGCAAAAGCGGCATCAACCCTGAAATAAAGTTCTTCACAAAAAGTGATCAAGTTGCAGAGTGGAAGAGACTTATGGGGCGAAAAAATGTGGATAACTGCGCGTGCACTGAAATCTTCGGTGCCAGATGATGGAGCGAGTTGTTCACACCTGCTTTACACCCCGCCAGAAGGCCTCCAGGCCCCGTTTGCGGGCCTTTCCGGCCCGAAGGGCCCGGTTCGCCTTGACGCCGACGCGGGCCGTGCTGTAGTCTCGCCGTTTTGGCAACCCATCTTGTCTGAATCGCTTGCCCTCCCGGGCCGGCATTTCGCAATTACACTTAAAACGCATTACGCTCACAGGGACTCGTCATGAAACGCACATTCCAGCCTCGCAATCTCAAGCGCAAGAGAGAACACGGATTTCGCAAGCGCATGTCCACCCGCGGAGGACGCCTTGTCCTCAAGCGTCGTCGCGCCAAGGGCCGCAAGCGTCTTTCGGTGTAGCACACGGTCATCGGCGCCGCGATGGACTCGACCGGGTCGACGCGAGGGCCGCGACGGCGTGTGCGCACGCTTCCTCTGCCGTGGCAGTTTCGTTACTGCTACGACGACGGCCGCAAAATCGTCACACGCTACGCAGTCATCTTCCTGCGCGCGCCGGTGAATCCTGACGGGCTGCGGGTGGGAGTGGTGGCAAGCCGCAAAGTAGGCGGAGCTGTCCAACGCAACCGTGCTCGCCGTCTGCTCCGCGAAACAGCGCGCTTTCTCGCTCACCGCTGGCCCGATGAATCGTTGTGGATCGTGTTTGTCGCGCGCGAATCGATCAACGGACGCAGTGTATTCGAGGTGCAGGAAGACATTGAGCGGTATCTCCGCGCCGAAGGCGCGATAGCCGCCGAGACCGCATCCTCTTGAACAGGAAGTGACCACGATGAAGCCCGTCGCGAATCTCACCCTGCCCCAGCGCGCATTGCTGCGTGTGGTGCGCGCGTACCAGGACTTTGTTTCGCCGCTGCTTCCGGCTACGTGCCGTTTCCATCCCTCATGCTCGTGTTACGCCTGTGACGCCATCGTTACGCACGGTGCGCTGCGCGGAAGCATGCTCGCGTTTGCGCGTTTGTCGCGGTGCCACCCGCTCAGTGGCGGATTCGATCCTGTGCCGCCGCGTCGCCGGCCTGAATCAGGAATGAAAGGAAGCGAATGAAGCTCTCCACCGAACGTCGCGCACTGCTCGCGTTCGCAATTTCGATGGTGCTGTTCGTCGCCTACGACGCGCTCTACCTCGGCCCCAAGATGAAGCAACAGCGCGAGCGCCGCGACGCGGCCGCGCGCCTCAAGGCCCAGCAGGAAGCGGCGCTGAATCCCGGCGCCAGCTCCACCGATACCACCCACGCGCCCGCGGCCAGCGCACCGCCACTTTCCAATACGGCCGTGGTCTCGCCCGATTCTTTGAGCGCCCGTCCAGAAAAGAAGATCACGGTCATCTCGCCGCTCTACGAGTTCACACTCAGCTCGCGCGGCGGAGAAATGGTTTCGGCGCGTCTCCTGCACTACCTGACCAACGGCAAGCCGGTCGAACTGATCCCGCCCGGCGAGAGCTGGTCGGGCCGGCGTATGCTTTCGGCGTCGCTCAAGAGCGAAACCGGCACGCTGCCGCTCGACGGATTGAGCTTTGATGTGACCAGCGGCGGCGCGGCGCTCGAGGACGGCGCGCGCGTCGAGCTCGCCGGCACCAACGACGCGGAGATCGTGTTTCGCGCCCAGACGGCATCGGGAATCATCGAGCGCACGTACCGCTTCCACGCGGACCGGTACGATTTCGAAGCATCGGTGCGCGCGAGCGAAGCGGTGTTGGCCGGTGCTCAGAACGTGGCCTGGAGCTTCGGACCGGGGATCGGACCCACGGAGGTCAACGTCTCCGACGACCAGGTCTCATTCAAGGCCGGTGCGCTGCTCGGCGAAGAATTTCATCGCAAGAACCCGGGGGCCTTCGGCAAGGATCACGTCGAGAAGTTCAGCGGCACGCTGGCGTGGGCAACGTTACAGACCAAGTACTTCCTGGCAGCGCTATACCCGGACGAACCTGTGCGCGCCGACGTCGAGATGACGGGCGCCAAGCAGACGCACCGCATCTCCCAAACCGTCAGCGTTCCCATGAAAACCGCTGCGAGCGAGCTCAAGCAGTCGATGCATGTTTACATGGGTCCGCTCGACTACAAATTGCTCGGCGCTACCGGCGTTGGCCTCGAGCGCAACGTCGAGATGGGATGGAAGCCGATTCGACCGGTGAGCAGCGCCGTGATGTGGTCGATGAAGAAGCTTTATCACATCATCCCGAACTACGGCGTGGTGGTGATCATCATCTCGGTTCTGACCAAGGTGCTGTTCTACCGCCTCACGCACAAGAGCTTCAAGTCGATGAAACAGCTGCAGGACCTGCAGCCGCAGCTCCAGGCCATCAAGGAGAAGTACGGCAACGATCGCAAGCGTTTGAGCGAAGAGACGATGCGCCTCTACAAGGAGGCGGGCGTCAATCCGCTCGGCGGCTGTCTCCCCATGCTCCTGCAGATGCCCGTCTTCATCGCGCTCTTCAACGTGTTTCGCTACACCATCGAACTGCGCGGCGCGCCGTTCGTGGGCTGGATCAACGATCTCTCCCAGCAGGATGTGTTGTTCCACTTCCCGTTCACGTTGCCCCTGATCGGTAACGCCTTCAGCCTGCTCCCGCTCATCATGGGCGGCGCCATGTGGGCACAGTCGAAACTGGGTGGCTCGCCTACCGGACAAACATCGACGGCGATGCCGCCTGGTTTCAACACGCTGCTGCCCATCGTGTTCACGGTGCTCTTCTACAAGATGCCGTCGGGCCTGGTGATCTACTGGATCATCAACACGGGGATGTCAGTGGTGCAGCAGTACTACATTCACAAGAATCATCCGTCGGCGCCGGTGGCGGTTGCGCCTGAAGCGCCCAAAAAGGGGCGCGCCAAGTCGCGTCGCAGCTGATCGCAAGCAGGCGTCATGAATTCGATCGAAACCAGCGGCAAGACCATCGACCAGGCGCTCGAGAAAGCGCTCAAGGAGCTTGCGGCGCGCAAGGAAGAGGTCGACATCGAGGTGCTCGAAGAGACGCATTCGGGGCTGCGCGGCATTTTCGGCGGCAAGATGGTTCGCATTCGCGTGACGCGCCGCGGCGCCGGCGCTGGTACGGGCGTGGACGCAGGTTCTTCGGAAGTGATCCGAAAGATCATCGCCGATGTGCTCGGGTTCATGGGCGTCGAGCATTCGATCACGATCGAAGAGTCGCCGGACACGACCTTCGTGAACATCACTTCGAGCGGACTGGATGGATTGCTGATTGGACGGCGCGGCGAGACGCTGGCGTCGATTCAGCACGTCGTGAATCGCATCTTCACGAGCCGCACGGGCCGGCACAGCAAGATCACGGTGGATGTGGGCGGATACGTGCGCCGCAAGCACCGGCTGCTGGTCGAGAAGGCGCAGCGCCTGGCGGACCGGGTGCGGCAGACACAGAAGGAATACGATTTCGAACCGCTCAAGGCCTCGGAGCGCCGCATCATCCATCTTGCAGTGGCCGACTACGAAGACGTGACGACGTACACGATCGGCGACGGCCTCTTGCGCAAGGTGGTCATCTCTCCCAAGACTTCCGCGACCGACGACCTTCCTCGGGACTAGCTCTCTCTCCTCGTTCACTTCGCTCCCGGACGCGCGGTGTCTTCGCTTGCTCAGAAAGTGCTCGCGCGCCGGCATGGAATACTGTTTCGCGCTGCGCAATTCGCCGCGAAGACACGCGCGTCCGAGAGCTCCGGCGTAAGCTGAAGTTTGTTGGGTGACGGCAAAGAGCGAGCGAGTGCGAGCGAAGTTGGAGGCTTGGGGACGCGAGAGCGGGAGCAAGGAATGACCTGCGACCGCGTAACAACGCGGTCACAGCGTCTGCTAGAATCCTGCCGTGTTCAATTCCACCGACACCATTGCGGCCCTGGCCACCCCCGTGGGCGAATCCGGCATCGCGGTCATTCGCATGTCGGGACCCCAGGCGCTCGGCGTCCTGACCCGGGTTCTGCGCCACCCGTCCGGCAAGGCTTTCGAGGCGTGGGAGCATCGCCGGATCTACCACGGCTATTTCATCGATGACGCCGGAGAGCGCGTCGACGAGGTCATGGCGTCGGTAATGCGGGGCCCGGAGTCGTACACGGGCGAGGACGTGGTCGAGATCAGCTGTCACGGTGGTCTCGCCGTGGTGCAGCGTATTCTGCAGGTGTTGCTGGGCCACGCGCGCTCCGCGGAGGCCGGCGAGTTCACGCGCCGTGCGTTCTTGAACGGCAAGATCGACCTGATCCAGGCCGAGGCGGTCGCGGACCTCATTCACGCCCGCACCGAGGTGCAGCGCGTGGCCGCCGAGCGGCAACTGGCGGGCGAACTCTCTCGGCGTATCGATCACCTTGCCGATGACATGCTGCTTCTGCTCGGTGATCTCGAGGCCCGGATCGATTTCATCGAAGAGGGTATCGAGGCGCTCGACATAGCGGCCGCGCTGGGCCGTATCGCCGCGCAGCGCGCGAGTCTCGACGAGCTGTTGGCGTCGGCACCCATGGCCCGGGTTCTGCGCGATGGCTTCCGCGTGGTCATCGCCGGCCCGGTCAATGCGGGCAAGAGCAGTCTCTTCAACCGGCTCCTCGGGGAGTCGCGCGCCATCGTCACTGAAATTCCGGGTACCACCCGGGACGTGCTCCGCGAAACACTTGTCATCGACGGGGTGCCCTTTGTGCTGCACGACACGGCGGGGCTGCGTGACGAAACCAACGACCGCGTCGAACAGCTCGGCATGGGCCGGACCGCGGACGCCGTGGATCAGGCCGACCTCGTCCTGTTTGTGCTCGATGGCAGCAATGGCCATGCGACCTCTGCCTCGGAGCGCCGCGCGCTCGAGGCCCTCGACGCCAGCCGGAGCATCGTGCTATTTAACAAGGCCGACTTGCCCGGAAGCAGTGGTAGTGTTACCGGCGTGCGCGTGTCCGCGTTGACGGGCGCCGGACTGGATGAGCTTCGCGCCACCATGCTGTCGCGAACAGGTGGACTGGAGCTGGCGCGGGTGGCCCGCGAACGCTCGGTTCTGAATGCTCGTCTGGTTCGTTTGCTCGACGATGCCAGGGTGCAGCTCGATGAGCTGGCCCTCATGATACGGCAGTCAGAGCCGCTGGAGCTGGTCGCGGAGAAAGCGCGACAGGCCCTTCATCTATATGAGGAAGCGACGGGGCGCCGTTACCACGATGGGCTGCTGGACGTCATCTTTTCGCGCTTCTGCATCGGCAAGTAGCGCGGACATTGTCAACTTTCTATTGTCAACATTAGGCGCGGCACCCACGTTCGATTGTCAACTAATCTGGCTAAAATGCAGAAACACTACGATTTGATCGTCATTGGCGGTGGCCATGCGGGCTGCGAAGCGGCGCTGGCCGGAGCCCGTATGGGCGCTCGAACGCTGATGGTCACTCTACGCCGCGACCGCATCGGTCATATGCCTTGCAATCCGGCCGTCGGGGGTCTGGCCAAGGGCCATCTCGTCAAAGAGCTCGATGCGCTCGGTGGCGAGATTGGTCGCGCCACGGACCGGGCGGGCATTCAGTTCCGAATGTTGAATCGGGCCAAGGGTCCGGCCGTCTGGTCTCCCCGCGCTCAAGTTGACAAAAGGCTCTACTCGATCCTGATGCGCGAAGTGGTCGAGTCTACGCCTGGCCTGGACGTAGCCGAGGTCGAGGTCGAGTCGATTGTCAACCAAAACAACCGGTTCGTCGGCGTGCAATTGTCAACCAAAGCAATTGTCCATGCGTCTGCGTGTGTGCTGACGACGGGTACATTCCTGCGCGGGCTGATGCACACCGGTGAGTGCAGGACCGACGGCGGTCGCGAGGGCGAACCCGCGGCATCGACGCTGTCCCAGAGCCTGACGGCGCTGGGGCTGCGCATGGGCCGACTCAAGACCGGGACGCCGCCGCGTGTGTTGCGTGATACCGTGGATTTCTCGCGTCTGGCCCCGCAGCCGGGCGATCAACCCCCGCTCCCATTTTCGCACCGCACCGAGCGCATTGAACAGCCGCAGGTGTTTTGCCATCTCACCTACACGAGCGAACAGACGCACGACGTCATCCGGGCCAACCTGGATCGCTCCCCGATGTATGGCGGCGTTATCGAAGGCATCGGTCCACGCTACTGCCCATCCATCGAGGACAAAGTGGTGCGCTTCCCGGACAAGACGCGGCACCAGATCTTTGTCGAACCGGAAGGCACTGATCATCCTGAACTCTACATGAATGGAATCTCGACGAGTCTTCCCGTCGATGTGCAGCTCGCCATTCTTGGCACGTTGCCCGGCTTCGAGAACGCCACCATGGCGCGCCCCGGTTATGCGGTGGAGTACGACTTCTTTCCGCCCGACCAGATCCAGCGCACGATGGAGTCAAAGTCCATGGACAATCTCTACTTTGCGGGGCAGGTCAACGGAACGTCCGGGTATGAAGAAGCGGCCGCACAGGGCTTCGTCGCGGGCGTCAACGCGGTGCTCAAATTGCGCGGCCGGGCGCCGTTTGTGCCCGCGCGCGACGAAGGCTACATCGGGGTCATGATCGACGACCTCACTACCAAGGACATCGATGAGCCCTATCGCATGTTCACGAGCCGCGCCGAGTTCCGCCTGACGCTGCGCCAGGACAACGCCGACGAGCGGCTCATGCACATTGGTCACAGGTTCGGTCTCATCGAGGATTCCGCGCTTGAGCGTGTGCAGTCGCGTATCGAGCGCACGCGCGCGTGTGTCGAGCAATTGCAGAAGAAATCGTTTCCGCAGAAGAACGGCAATCGCTGCTTCGAAGGGTTCGGCCTCGAGCCCGTGCTCAAGGGTGCATCGCTGCGCGACGTGTTGCGTCGTCCGGGTGTTCAGCTCGCACACCTGCGCGCGGTGTGCACGATCCCGACTGAACCGGAGCTCGACGATGCGATTGAGTGCGCAGTGAAGTATGAAGGCTACGTCGAGAGACAGCAGCGCGAGGCGCGCGCCATGCGTGATGGCGAATCGCGGGCCATCCCGCGCGACATGTCATTTGAATCGGTGCCGGGACTCAGCGCCGAGGCGCGACAGAAGCTGGCGCTCAAGCGTCCGGAAACCATCGGTCAGGCCTCCCGCATCGCAGGGGTTCGAGCCTCTGATTTGTCGATCATTGCCATCCACCTCGAGCGCCGGCGTCGCGCGTCTGCCTAGATGCAAGCGCCCCACCCAGAAGTACAATCGATTGTAAACAAATCAGTTACACGATTTGACTGTGGCTCACCCGAACTCCTGGCGAGCTTCCTGTCAGAGGTGCTGCAGTGGAATCCCACCCTCGGCCTGGTTTCAAAACGGGAGCCCTTCGCCGCGTGTGAGCGGCTGGCACTCGAAAGCCTGGAACTTGCCCGGCTGCTCGGCCTCACGCGCGAGCGGGTTGCTGATGTGGGATCCGGTGCCGGGTTCCCGGGTGTGATCTGGGCGCTCACTCTGCCAGAGGTGGAGGTGACGATGATCGAACGCCGCGAGAAGCGCGCTCTTTTTCTTGAGCGCACGTGCCGCACACTCCCCCTCCTCAACGCTACCGCGGTCGCACTTGATGCCCGGGATGCCGCACGCCAGCCGGACTACAGCGATGCTTTTGATATGGTCGTCACGATGGCCGTCGGCGACCCGGCCGCCATGGCGTCGGCCGTCGAACCGCTGCTGAAAAGAGGCGGCCATTTCGTGTCTACGATTGCCGCGGACGCTATTGCACCTGATCGCATCGGCTCGGAGCTCCGGCTCGAGCGCCGCGTCGACGGTGAATTCGGTTGCTACGCGATTTACCGAGGTGGTGTATAGAGAAGGAAAGAAGGAGGCGCTTATGAACCGAAGCGCGACCGGTGTTCTCGTAGTTGCCGCCGTGTTGGTAGTTGGTCTGGGCTGTTCCCGGCAGAAGCAGCAGCAGGCCGACGCTCCGCCGCCCGAAAAGCCCGCACCCATAATGGCCGAAAAAGAATACATGGTCATGGGCGCCTATGTGAATGAACAAGATACGCTTCCCCGGGTTCGCTACTATGACGGCGAACAGGTCTCCCTCAACGACCGCTGTGCCGTCCGCCACGTCAAGCTCAACCCGAAGATGCCGCCCATCTATGTCAATGGGCAGCCGGTTGGCTTCTGCTGAAGCCCGTGCGCCCTGGCCTTCGTGCAAGGCCCTGATAAGTACCTCAATGAGATGGGACTCTCCGTCAAATGCATCGTGGATCCGTCGCGCCCCGCCATCCTGGACGCGGCGCACCGTGCTTTTGTCAACTATGAGGCCTACTACTTCTGCGACGAGTCGAGCATGGGCAAGTTCGTGGCGGCACCCTACAAGTACACCGGTAAGGTGACCGATCCGGTCACGCGGGAGCGCTTCGAACCGACCGCAGAGTCCCCGCACCGATCGTACGGGGGCCGCCTGTTCTATTTCGCCTCCAGCGAGACCGCTTCTACCTTCGATGCAGACCAGATGAAGTATGGAAGCCTGATGCCCGGCATGCGGGAGAAGGCGTCTCCGAAGTAGTCCTGCGCGGCCCGTCGTACGAAGGCCGGTGTGTTTCACGTGAAACATACCGGCATTTTCCTTTGTCGCATGCCTGGGTGTTTCACGTGAAACACCTCACCTCTCCAGCGGAGGAAAGCGTGGCGACCGGTCCGGTTGGGATCGGCGCGATGCGCCGGGCGCGCAGGAGGATCGGGTGCGCAATGCAGCGAAACGACGCACGCGAATGATCTCGGAACGCGCGAGCGGGTGGCGCCGGACGGGGACCTCGGCAAGCGAGCGGAGCGAGCTTGGTCCGGGGTGGCCGGTGCCAGGCCCTGCGAGCGCGCTCCTGGAGCGTGGCTCGGCGTAGATGTCGAGGCTCGACCGCGAGTCATCGGGAACCCGGGCTGGTGCCGCCGTGCTTTGGCCGCACAATACGGACCGGCAGCACCTTTCCGTAGTATTTCCTTGATTTGCACCCTCGCAACTCGCTATTCTGCTGCTAACGGACCCCACACCAACGCGATTGCATATCTTATTATTTGAAAGGTACTTATATGACTTGGAAGCGGTTGCTCGCGGGCGTTGCGGTCCTTGGAGTTGTTGCGTGCGGTGGTGGTGGTGACTCAGGGACGACTCCCACCAATCGTGCTCCCGTTGTCGCATTCATGTTCAAGCCGCTGGCCATCGCGAAGAACGTTCCGGTCGATCTCACAATCACCGCGACTGACGAAGATGGCGATCCGTTGACAATAAACTGGACCGTCACGCGCGGTACTCTAACGGCCCAGAACAGCAAGAAGACAATCATGCGCTGGGCGGTGCCGGCGACCGTCGGTACCGACACGGTCAAAGTGAGCGTCAGCGACGGGACCGCCACACGGAAACTCACCGAAGCCATCCGCGTTGCCACCGTCTACAGCTCCGGCACCTTCTTCAAAGCCAATTCGCCTTATATCGTTGCCACCGGGGGGGCCAATCCACGGCTCGCCATCCCGGCTGGCTCTTTGTTGACAATTCAACCCGGCACCGAGATCTACATCAACGCGGCCGGGTTGATCGTTGATGTAACCGGCCGGCTCAACGCGCACGGCAACGTGGCCGAACCGATCGTGATTCGACACAACGACCGCACGTTTGTTTGCGGGGGGAGCAACGACGGATGGAAGGGCATTCAAGCCAGCCGGGAGGCCGGCGCGGATACCAGCGGCGTCGTCGATCTGAGTTATGTCGATCTGTGGTATCCGGAGGACGGTGTGCGCCTGCAGGACGACTCACGCCTGACCATGAACAACTGCAGTGTGCGCTGCAGCAAGCACGCCGGCGTCTGGATGGAAGGCAGCGCTGTGGTGACCTTGATCAACTCGCGGTTCACCGACGGTGTGGGCGACGGTGTTGCTATCACGGGCATCGCGTCCGTACCGGATTCGGTCGTGGTGCAGGGCTGCACGCTTTCATTCAACAACGGTTCCGGAATTCGGATGGATCTCTACGACAACAGCAAGTCGGCGGTCATCGATATCCAGTACAACGATTTCCAGTACAACTCCACGCACGGCATCTCGCTGGCACACTCGGTGTTTCCCGCGATTCACAACAACAACTTCACGGGCAACGGTGACTCCGGCATTTCCAACTTGTACTTGCAGAGCGGATATCCCGGCGTTGCAAATGCATGCCTGGATGTAACGTGCAATTTCTGGGGAAACACCAGCCAGAATGCAATCGACATCGGGATTCATGATTCGTTGGATCAGAGCACGGTGCATACGCGCGTGAAATCATGCCCCTGGCTCAGCTCTAACCCGCTGACAACAACGCCGAACTGCAGCGTCGTGAATTGCGCGAGCTGCCCATAATTTTGCCCTGAGGGGTAGGTGTGACATGGCGCGAATCATCGCAATAGCAAATCAGAAAGGCGGCGTCGGGAAAACCACGACGGCCGTGAACCTGTGCGCGAGCATCGCGGCCGCCGAACGGCGGACGCTTCTGGTCGACATGGATCCCCAGGCCAACGCCGTGTCCGGCGTCGGCATCGACAAGCGTGAGATCAAGCAGAGCGTGTACGAAGTGCTCTACGATGAGAATCTCATCCACGAAACCATCGTTCCCACTGTCATGCCGTTTCTCGATGCGCTGCCCTCGACGGCAGACCTGGCCGGCGCCGAGGTGGAGCTGGTGACCGAGAGCGAGCGCGAGTACCGCTTGAAGAAAGCGCTCGCGCTCGTGCGCAATCGCTATGACTACATCATTGTCGACTGCCCGCCGAGTCTCGGCTTTCTCACTCTGAACACGATGACGGCCGCGGACTCGCTCCTGATTCCACTGCAGTGCGAATATTACGCCCTCGAGGGGCTGAGCCATCTGCTCGGCACGGTGAAGATGGTGCAGGCATCGCTCAATCCGAATCTCGCCATCGAGGGGGTTGTGCTCACCATGTTCGACAAGCGTTTGAATCTGGCCAGCCAGGTGGCGCAGGAAGCGATCAATTATTTCGGCGACAAGGTTTACAAGACAGTGATTCCACGCAACGTGAAGCTTTCGGAATCCCCGAGCTTCGGAAAGCCAATCATTCTTTATGACGTTCAATCGCAGGGTGCGAGGAGCTACCTCGATCTTGCGCAAGAGGTGATCAATGATGTCCACGCGCAAAGTACTGGGACGGGGTCTTGAAGCATTGATTCCGGTGCCGGCGACGCCGGCCGCCATCGCCGCGGTCGAGAAGCCGCAACCGGGCGAGAAAGTGTTCGAAGTTGCCACCGACGGCATCGACGCCAACCCGTTTCAGCCGCGCAAGCACATCGACGACGCCAGGCTCCGCGAGCTCTCCGACAGCATCAAGGCGGACGGCGTGCTGCAGCCCGTCGTGGTGCGGCGCAAGGGCCCGAAGTACGAACTCATCATGGGCGAGCGCCGGCTGCGGGCCGCGCGCCTTGCCGGCGTGGCCACTATTCCCGTGGTTGTGCGCGATGTCAGCGACGCCGATGCGCTGCGCCTTGCCATTGTCGAGAACATCCAGCGCGAGAATCTGGATCCCATCGAGGAGGCGCAGGCGTATCGCCGCTTGATCTCGGAGTTCAGCGCGTCGCAGGCCGATGTGGCGGGAATGGTGGGTAAGGACCGCAGCTCGGTCGCCAACACCCTGCGGTTGCTCAATCTTCCCGAAGAAGTGCAGGGCATGATCACGGCGGGCACCGTCTCGCCCGGGCACGCGCGCGCTCTGCTGGCGCTCACCACCCAGAAAGAACAGATCGTGCTTGCGCGCCGCATCGTCGAAGAGAGCATGAGCGTGCGCCAGGTGGAATCCATCGTGGGGCTGGTGAAGCCGCGCAAGCCCAACGCGACCCGAGCGCGCCGCGAGAAGCCCGCGTACCTCGCCGATCTCGAGAAGGCGTTCGCGACGCACCTCGGCACGCGCGTCTCCATCAATGAAAAGCGTGGCGGCAAGGGCACCATCGCGATCGAGTTTTACAGCTACGACGACTTCGAACGGTTGTCGTCGATCATGAACATACCGCTGCCGCGTTAGCGCCTTCGTATGCCGAAAGAGTTTTCGGTCATCATTGTTCCGCACGACAACCGCACGACCTGGAACTTCCGGGTGTCGTATCGCTGGATCTATGCGCTGGGGATCATCGCGGTGGTCGGGTTGCTCGTCGGAACCGTAGTGGTGTTCACATACGGACGAGTGGCGGGGGTGGCGCAAAAGGCCGCCAGCATGAACCGCGAGAACGCGAAGTTGCGCAGCCAGCTGGCCGCAGTTGATTCGCTGCGTATCGAGCTGTTTGAGATGCGCGCGCTCGGCCTGCAGATGAAGCACATGCTCGGGGTCCCCCTGTCACCGGCGGACAGCGCTCTGGTGGCAAGCCTTTCACCGGTTGCCAGAACACCAGCCATCCCACACGACGAGGAACAAGGCGGTGTGGGTGCTGCGGAGCAGCAGCTCATGCTCCAGGCCATGCCCACGATATGGCCGGTAAGAGGCTTTGTGACAAAGGAATTCACGGTAACGGGTGGAGAAAAAAATCCGTTGTACCACCCGGGCATGGACATTGCTGCCGAGCGTGACACACCAGTACTCGTCGTGGCGGACGGGATCGTCGAAATGAGTGGATTCGACGAAACCTACGGGTGGATGGTCGAGGTCGACCACGGCTACGGACTCCGTAGCGTGTATGGACACAACACTCGGAATCTGGTAAAAGCCGGTGACCGGGTGACCCGTGGAACAACGATCGCCTTCGTGGGGAGTACTGGAAAAAGTACGGCCCCCCATCTCCACTTTGAGGTTCGTGAAAACGGCGTACCCGTCGACCCGCGAAAGTACCTGCTCAATTAGCCAAGCGGTTTAGACGTCGCGCCCCCAAACACGAACGATGGGACGGGACCCAGAATGTTGAAACCAGGTTTCAAGACGACTCAGTCGAACGAGGAGGCGAAGGCCATGTTTAACAAGGACGCAGAAGTCACCACGGGACAGGCGACCCTGAACACGATGCTCGGCCAGGGATGTAAGATCAAAGGCGACATCGAGCTTCAGGGAACGATTCGCATCGACGGCCAGTTCGAGGGGTCGATCGGCACGCCGGATACTCTCATTATCGGAAAATCGGGTGTGGTGAAGGCGGAGGTCAAGGTGAAGAATGCCGTCATCGGCGGCAAGCTCATCGGTAACATCACCGCTGCCAACAAGATCGAGCTCCAGAGCGGTTCCCATGTCGAAGGCGACATCTCGACCGCGCGCCTGGTCATTGACGAGGGTGTGTTCTTCGAAGGCAACTGCAAGATGGGCACGTCGAGCGGCTCGAAGGATTCCGAGCACTCGTCGGCAAACAGCAGCTCCAACAATCCGAGCTGGCAGAAGAAGGAAGACAAGCAGCCCGTTCCGGTGGGTTCGCGCTAGTCATCCTGCAGACTTCTCGGAACACGCTCCCGGTGCGAACCGGGGGCGTGTTTTTTTTCCGCTATTAATGAGATGGCGAGAGTTTTCCACAAAGGGGCACCCTGTTGTGCATAAGTCTTCAACGCTTTCTTTTCGGGGGTTAGCGCTTATTTGAGAATGATTTGCGGGGTAATCCGCCGCTCAGTCCCGGGCCCTTATCCACACCAGGAAGGGATGGAAGCGGCTAAGTGTTTGTGCGACAGCGGGCTTTAGTTTTTCAGCCGGTGCCGGCAATGAACCTACGGGAATATGTGGTTGTTATCTCAGTAATTGCACTTACGCCCGGTGCTCATTCGTGGGTTGTCAGCGGTGTCAACCGCTGCGCGACAAGAAAAGCGGCCAGCCCTTTTCCGGTCGCCAACGCTCCGGCCGTGTTGAAGTGACAGTCATCATAGAAGTACTCCAGCGACTTGGGCAGGGTTCGCGCGAGGTCATAAACCGGAACCGACTCTTCCGCTCCCACCGCGCGCATGCCGTCGTTGAGCCGCTCCAGAGCCGAGTCCATGGCCGCTTCGCGAAACGTGAAGCCCGCACCCGGAACCGGCAGTCCATCCTTTCCCGGAGCGCCGGCTCGATACCGCATCCAGTGATGCTTGCGCGCGTGCGCATCCACCGTGCTGTTCCAGGTGGTCTGCTGGGTCATGAAAACCATCTTGAACCGGTTGCCACTCGCGATGCCGGCGAGTGAACGCAGATTGGTGGCGTAACTTGTCGAGTCGGTGCGGGGAGACGCGTCGGTCTCGGGCGCACTGCGTTGGAGGCCGATCAGGCCGGCGTAGTTGCTGACGAGGGGGCGCTGCTCCTGGAGCCGTTGTGGATCGGGCTGGATGCGTTCTTTCAACACAAAGAGTCGGCGCGTGATCTGAAGCTTCATCGGCCAGCGCTTGAACCACGGCTTTCTGTAGGCGGGTTTGTACTCCACGTAGTGGCGGTAGTCGTAATTGAAGATCGAACGCGTGAGGTCGTTGATGCCGGAGAACACGACAACCAGATCGGGCTGAAAATGAACGATGCGCTGGCTGAGCATGGCGACGTGGTCGTCGCTCGCCGCGCCCGAAAGCCCCGCGTTGTATACGCGCACTGTGGTGGCGGGTGGTGCGACGGCTGCGAGCTCGCGCTGGACCACGCGCGCGAGATCGTCGTCATCGTCCAGATAGAAACATTCGGTGGTGCTCCCGCCCACCATGAACACCCGAAACTCGTTGGATGGTTTCGGGTCCGCCAGAGTGTCACCGCGAAAGCCCATGTTGTTGGTGGTAAACCGGTGCATTCCGGAGAGGCCGGGCAGTCCCGGTTCCGCCTCGCTGATCGCAGAGTAGTTACGCGGATATTCAATCTTGATGTACTGGTTGATCTGCGGCTTGAGGCGTTCGATCTCCTCATATGGACTGACGACGGGCGCAAGAACGCGCAGCGCAATCTCGGCCAGCGCCACGAAAAGCAGCGTGGCAAAGATGGCCAGGGCGAAGTTGCGCGAGATCGTCGAGGCGGAGCGGGTCACGTTCGGTCCAATGCTTTGCGCAGAACAGTTGTGATGGTGGCCGAGTCGAACGGTTTTACGGCAACACCGGCAATGTCGCGGCCGCGGTCGCTGTGGGCAGCGTCATCGATGTAACCGGTGGTCAGCACGATGGGAATGTCGGGACGGAGCTCGTGCATTGCCCGCGCCAACTCCACGCCACTCATCCGCGGCATGGTCTGGTCGGTGATGATGGCATCAAAACCGCCCGGCTTGGAACGGAAGCCATGCAGCGCGGCCTCGCTCGAGTTGAATGCAGTGACGCGAAAGCCGCGTTGTTCGAGCATTCGCTTCAACAGGTCAACAATCGCCGGCTCGTCGTCGACAATGAGTATGTGCTCACCGCCCCGCGCGGCCTCCGGCGCGCGCGCCTCGGGAGGCGCTGCCTCGGATGTGGCTGCCGCCGGAAAGTAGGCGCGAAATGTGGCGCCCTCGTTGAGCGCACTCCTGACTTCGATGCCGCCACCGTGGCTGTGCACGATACCGTGGACGACGGACAATCCGAGGCCAGTGCCTTCACCCGGCCGCTTGGTAGTGAAGAACGGCTCAAACACGCGGCTGCGCGTTTCCGCATCCATGCCTTCACCTCCGTCAATCACGGATAGAACGACGTAGGAACCGGCTTGCAGTCCGTCGATGCTACGTGCCCGTTCCTCGTCGACTTCTTCCTGGCCGAGCTCAACGCGCAACACGCCCCCCGTTTTACGCATGGCATAGGCCGCGTTCGTGACCAGATTCATGATCACCTGGTGCATCTGGCCCGCGTCGGCGAGCACGGTATCATTTTGATTCAAGACGCGCTGTGAGAGTTCGATGTTGGATGGGAGCATCGAGCGAATCAGTTTTAGCGCGTCATTTATCACCAGGTGGAGCTGCACGGGATGACGCGTCTGGTCGCCACGGCGCGAGAAGACGAGCATCTGCTTTACAAGATCGCGCGCGCGCCGCGCCGCCTTGAGGACCTGTTCGATATCATCACGCGCCGGATGGTCCCCGGGCAGGTCGTTGAGGGCGAGATCCGCGTAACCCATGATGGGCGAGAGAATATTGTTGAAGTCGTGCGCGATACCACCGGCCAACGTCCCCACCGTTTCCATCTTCTGCGACTGGCGCAGTTGCGCCTCGAGATCACGGGCGTTTATTTCCGCACGCACACGCGCGGTCACATCCCACGCCACACCGGAAATTCCGGTTACTTCTCCGTGATCATCACGCCGCGGAACGTAGAGCACTTCGTACACCGCTTCCCCGACCTGCACAACTTCGTTGACCGGATTACCGGCCAGGCATTCGCGCAGATTGCCGACGATCTGCGGAAAATCACGATAGACTTCGAAGGCAGATTGTCCGACCACCTGGCCGGGCGCCAGCCCCAGTGATGCCAGCCCGCTGCCCTCGGACAGGGTAAAAATACCCTCGCGATCGATCGCGAAAATGATGATCGGTGCGTGCTCGATCACCTCACGCAGGCGTCGCTCGGTTTCGTCAAGACGGTCCTGGGCGTGGCGTGAGGCCTCAAGCGCCGCGCGCAATGCCGCGATTTCGCGCTCGAGGTTCTGGGCGCTGGTGGGGGGGCGAGGAGTTGACGGTTCTCGTTCCGGCATCGGGAAAACTATAGAGCATCGTGCGCGGCGCCGTCCACGTGGGCATCGGTTGCGTGGCTCTGCGCGAGCATGCTACGCCAGCGTACGAATATCTGATGAAGTTCCTCGGGAGAATCGATGCCGCTCGGTGGTAACGGCCATTCCCGCGGTGACAGCAGGAAGGCGTCGCGCTGTGCGCCTCCCAGTCCGCCGTGCGAGCCCACCTGCTCTTCGAAGGTCTGCACCTGGCCCTGCTCGCTATCGTAGCAGCCCATCAGCACGATATCCCCGCAGTGCGGAAAGGCATCGAGCCGCACAAGCAGAGGGCGCGCGCGCGGGCCGTAGGGCAGGAGCGGATCGTCACCTTCGACCCGCTGGTCACGAAGATAATGCACACCTCCGCGGCCCGTGACGATGGGTCCGTGCACAGCCGAGCGAATCATCGCGAACCCGATGCCCGGGTGGGCCACCAGGCCCTCAAGAAGCCCCGGATGTCCGGCCGCGATGTCGATCAGCTCCAGCCGCTGTTTTTCGTCGGTGAAGTACATGTGCGCGAGATTTCCGGAAGCACACACGATCACATCGCCAGGGTTGGCCTCGGTGTCAAATGATTGCCGCGCACGCGCGCGCAGCAGTCGTTGTGCGGTGCGCGTGGACAAACGATCGCGCGCGAGGGCTTCCTTCATGAGCGCGCGCAGGTGCTGCCAACCTTCGGTCTTCACCACGGGATTGCGAACGGCCCCCGTGCCGCGGATCAGTTCCCAAACCACGGTTTCGATCCCTGCCCCATGCTGCTGACGGAAGGGAATGCTCGGTGTCTGCCCATGGTCGGAGAGAAATACAAAGTGGTATTTGCGCGGCGCGTCCGCAGCCGACCGCTGCAGCAGCGCAATGCGACGATCGACGGCGCGCAGCGTGCGCATGGAGTCGCGTCGTTCCGGTCCGGCGTGGTGCGCGACCACGTCATAGCCGTTGTACGTAATGTACGCCACGGGCGCACCCGCGAACATTTCGCTCATCAGCGCGTATGTGCCCAGCTCGCGCTGAAATACCGTGGATGCCGCGCGCAGCAGCGGGAAGCTCCCGCCGCGAGAAACCCGGGGCAACTCGTCGCGAAGTTGCTGTCGCCACCCCTGCCAGCGTTCGATCACAAGCTCGGCGACTACCAGCATGAGCGTGCGCGTGAAGTTGTACGGATAGAAGAAGTACGGAAAATAGGCTGCTGACGACCTGTGCATTTGCTCGGCGGGATTGAGCGTGGACAACGTGGCGACACAGCGGTCTGCGTCGCCGGTGAACATGTTGCAGATGCTGACACCGCCCTCGCGCAGAAGGCCGGCTCCACGCGAGACGCGGCTCTCGATGCGCGCCGCGTCGGCCGGATCGTTGCACTGCACCAATCTGCCCGTTGCCTTGTCGAACCACCTGAAGCCGGGAATGTCGAAATTGCTGCCAAACAGAATTCCCGCCTGTACCGATGAGGTCTGCGATGGCAGGGCGCAATCCCAGCGCACGAGTTGGTGAGACCCCGATCTTATCAGCCGGCGCAACGCCGGCATGTGACCATCGTGCACCGCACGCTCGAGTGCCCGGTGGCCGAGTCCATCAATTTCCACGAACACAAGCCCCGGCGTCGATGACATCGCGCCATCGCGAAAGCGGTGTGCTACGCGCCGGGTGATGTAGCGGTAGACGGAATCCTCTTCATGGAATGCGAAGATCGTCGATGCCGTGATGTTAGCCACCGCGAGCACCAGCGCTGCCACGAAGCTGGCGGCGAATCCGGCTTCGATACCAGGCAAGAGCCTGGCCGCCAGGTAGAACACGGTGGTGTTGATGACGAGGGTGAGAAAACCGAGGGACAGAACCGCAAACGGCAATGTGATCAGCAGCAGGAAGGGACGAAACAGCGCGTTGAGCGCGCCTACAACCGCGACGGTAAGAATGCCCGTTTGCCAGTGGTCCAGTTGGATGCCGGGCAGCGTGCGCGAAAGCAGCCGCAGCGCGAGCACCTCCACCGTCCAGAGGACGATGACACGGCCGGTGACGATCAATAGGGGTGATGCTCGACCCACAGGTCGAATTATGAAGGATTACTGGGGGAAGCGAAACCGGTTGCCGGGATGAACCACGTGTACTTTGACGTCCGGTGCGACGTCGCTGGCGTGATCCGCGAAGTCATACGGCGGTGCGGTCAGAAAGCGTGGGCGCAGCCACCCGAAGCCAAGCGGGGCAAACGTTCCCCAGTGAATGGGGATGGCGGCGCGAGGTTTCAGCATCGCCAACGACTCGGCAGCACGGCGCGGCGTCAGGTGCCCGGTTCCGAGGGTCGGGCCCCATCCCCACACGGGTAGCAGGGCGACGTCGAGGTCACCGTGAATTTCCGACATCTCGGGGAAGATGTCAGTATCCCCGGCAAAATATACAGAGCGCCGGCCGTGAAACAGATAGCCGACGGTGTCGGCCTCGGGACCGAAGGGGAAACGCTGGCCGCCGTGGTGGGCGCGGGTAACGTCGACCTGGATCGGTCCGACGGACGTGCGATCACCTGAGCGTACTTCCTCTATATTAGTGAATCCCTCGCGCCTGAGCAGGCCGGCTCCGCCGCACGGAACGATGATACGCGTCGATCGGTCGATGCGCCGCAGCGAGGGCTTGTCGAAATGATCGAGGTGGATGTGCGAAATTGCCACCGCGTCGATGTGCTCGTGACCATCGTTGTGCACGGACACGGTCTGGCGTCGGATGTGGCCGACGCGGTTGCGCAGAATGGGGTCCGTCAGTACGCGCACCCCGTTCATCTCGACCAGGCAGGTGGCGTGGCCAACGTATGTGATCGAAAGCGAAGGGCTCATGTGTTGGCGGCGTTGCAAAGACTCAGCCATGTCGCGGTGCGCGCAGAGAATTTTCAGCCGTCGGTCTTTGTCTCGGCGCCCCCCGGCAATATGGCAGCGCTCCTACGCGGCCGCAACATAAACGAGGCCGACGGCGGCCAAAAGGCGACGAAGGCGGAGCTTACTCGTGGCCCGCGGCACCCCAATTGCTTGCAGGTGGCCCCGCAAAAGAAGGTTGCTTTTCGATTGGGAAATTATAGGGTAGACTTTGGGGACAGAGGCTCCTGGTTGGCCCCTGTATCGACTCTCCATAGTCAGGAGATGCAATGAAACGTCGCGTACTCATCGTCGACGATGAGCCCCAGATCCGCGATATGTTGCGCGAGTGGCTGACGCGCGCGGGCTATGACGTGGCGGATGCCCCGGACGGCAAGCAGGCGATCGAAATTCTTCGTAAGCAGAGCTTCGACGTTGTGGTGGCGGACATCCTGATGCCGGAGAAGGACGGGCTCGAGGTCATCATGTATCTCCAGCGCGAGAACCCGCTCACAAAGTGCGTCGCGATCAGCTCGCCGAGCAATCGCGTTTTCCTGCAGAGTGCCCAGCTTCTCGGCGCCACCAAAGTGGTGGAAAAACCGTTTACCGGCGCTGAAGTAGAGGCCGCAATCCGTGAGGCGCTGGGTGTAACGCGCTAGCGCGATCGCCGCAGCAAGAGTCGCGCGTAGGTGAGCGGCGAGAGCAGCGCGCGCTTGTTCGCGACGGTATCCGTCGAGGCCGTCATTTCCCGGATCCACGTCAACACATCAGCGTGGGCTGCGGCGCGACCGACCAGTATGTCGATCAGGCGCGCGTGGCGCGCCAACTCCCGCAAGCGATAGTGCAGGCTGATCTCACCCGCATCGATTGCCGCGCGTAAACGCGTTACGTAGCTGGCGGGCGACGCGTCAGCATGAATGATTTCAGCGCTCATCTGTGCCGCGAGCTTCCCCGCCACCACCGCGTTGCCGATCCCTTCACCCGAGAATGGATCCACGAGCCCGGCTGCGTCACCGGCCAGCATGAAGCCTTCGCCGGCCACGGTCCGCGAAAAATCGGGCGTGGGGAGATTCCACCCGTGGACTTCGCCGATGCGCTCGGCATGGGCGAAGCGCGCGCGAAAACGTGGTAGTGCGAGGACCGCTTCGTGCACGTCGCGCAGGCGCACGCGGCGCCGCTTGATATCGCTATGCACGAGACCCAGGCCCACGTTCGCGATGCCATCGCCGGTGGGAAACACCCACAGAAAGCCCGGCAGAGACTCCGTCACGAAGTGAACCTCGACGGTCCCGGGCGCCACGTCGAGGCCCCGATAGTAGCCGCGGGTGGCGACATACCAGCGTGGGTCATGGGCATAGATGCCGAGGCGCCGCGATACGATGGAATCGAAGCCGTCGGCGCCCACTACCATCGCCGCGCGAACCTCGTGATCAACGCCGTCGCGACGACAGATCACACCGCGCACGCTCGCGCCCTGCCGCACGAGGTCGACCACGGGTGCATCTTCCCATACGTCGAGCTGCGTGCGTGTCGCGCGCACGAGGACATCGTCGAAGATCTCACGGCGGCAAACGAGGTGAGGCGCGGGCTCGCTCCGCGTCGAGAGGTCGACGTCGATAGAATGCCCGGCGGGTGATGTGATAATCGCGCGTGAAACGGGTTCGTGAGTGGCACTGCCCAGGTCGATGCCGAGCTCGCGCAGCACGCCGAGGCTCTTGCGCGCAATTGCATCGCCGCAAATCTTGTCGCGTGGAAAACGCCGCTTGTCGATCAGAAGCACGTCGAGCCCGGCGCGCGCGGCAAAGAGCGCGGCCGTCGCACCGGCGGGCCCGGCGCCGACCACGACGAGCTGGCGGCTAGACACCGTGCGTGAGGGCGAGTTTCGCGCCCGCCGTAATCAGCAACAGTCCGGCCGCGCGCACGAGCCACGCGCTGTAGCGCGGCGCTTTCAGCCAGCGTCCGGCGGCGCGGCAGGCGCTGACGTACACCATCAATACGAAGAACTCCACGATCACGGAGCTCAAGCCGAGAATGGTGATTTGTCGAGCGGCCGACTCGTCGGGATTGATGAACTGGGGAAGCAGGGCTGCGAAGAAAATGACGGCCTTGGGATTCGAGACCTGGGTGACGAAGCCGTTCCAGAACACCCCGGCGTGATGTGACTGCCTGCGCTCGCCATCGGCCTCGGGTGCTTCGGGCGAGCGCGCGAACACCATGCGCGAACCGAGGTAGACGAGATACGCCGCCCCCGCCCATTTGATGACGAGGAAAACCGTGCGCGAAGCGAGCAGCAAGGCACCGAGTCCCATTCCCGAGAGAACGAAATAGACGGTGTTGGCAGCAAGAATGGAGAGGCTGGCCACGACACCGGCGCGCGAACCGTGTGTGATTGCACTCGAGACGACGTAGAGAACAGCGGGACCGGGAATGAAGGAGAGAACCGCTTCGGTAGCGCAGAAGAGTGCCCAGGTTTGAATCGTCATGCCCGGCCCGGAGGCTAGCACAGAAGGCGCGCGGCAGCACGCCTAGGCGTCGACGATTATTTGCAGCCCCGCGCGGAACTCGTTGAGGTCATTGGGACAATTGACGCCGCATTCGCCCAGACGCTCGCGCATGCCTCCGGCCGCTTTGCCTCCGACAAAAATCGGAATATCGTCATCGAGCAGGCGCCGCAGGCGGCTGAGCTCTTCGAGCGTATGCGAATCGCTCTCGCGATAGCAGAGGCTGAGCGCCACAGCACGGGCGCCAATCTGTCTTACCGCGGCGGCAATTTCCTCGGCGGGCAGGGCAGTGCCGAGGTAGACCACATCCCAGCCCATCTCCTCCGCGACCGCGCACGCCATCAGTGCCCCCAACTCGTGGTACTGCCCGGCCGGAGTGGTAACGATGATACGCGGCGCGCGCGGCGTGAGAGCAGGGTTGCGCGGTGTGCCGAAGAAAGAGCGGATGATGGTGGTTGCCAGATGCTCGTGCACGATACGCAGCGACCCTTCCTGCCAGCGCTGCCCGATGGTGGAGAGCAACGGCACGATGAGATGCTGGCGAAAATCGGGCCCGCTCATTTCCACCGATGCGTCGCTCAGCACGCGGTGGAGGCGATAGCGGTCGAGATTCTCGAGCGCCTCGATGGCTTCCTTGAGCAGCTCGCGCGGCTTGGCGGCGTCGATGGGAGCGGCATCCGCCGTGGCCTGCAGGCTGTCCTCGGACACCAGGGCTCTCAGAGCGCTGATTTCCAGGTCGGCGACATCACTGATTCTGCGCCCGGCGCACACCGCCTGCTTCAACAGACGAAGCCGCTCCACGTCCTCATCTGTATAAAGACGGCGGCCCGTATCCCCGCGCGGCGGGCACACGCACTTGTATCGACGCTCCCAGATCCGGATGACGTCCTGGGGGAGGCCGGTCCGGGCGGACACAACCCGGATGGGGTGTCGGGGCTCGGGTTTGGTGGCTTTCTCAGTCACGGTCAACAGGTTACGAAGTTTGTCCTACCCCTGTCAAGGAAAGCAACCCGGTGAAATCGTGATACAGTCGTATGCCCTAAATTTGTCCTAGACAAAATATAGTCATCCGCTGTAAGGTTTTGGGGCAACTGGGAGACTACTCAGGTGTTCAAATAGCGGAACAACCAAACGCGCCCTCCTCCCGGGCGCAAAGAATCTGAGGTGAGTGTGGTGACGGCAACGAGCAAAGTGACCAGGGAAATTCCGGTTTCGTCAGGGCGCTCCAGCCTCGACCTCTACCTGAATGAGATTCGGCGTTACCCGTTGCTATCGCGCGAAGACGAAGTTGAACTCGCGCGCAAGGCACGGGCCGGCGACTTGAAGGCGCAGGAAAAGCTGGTCAGGTCCAACCTGCGCTTCGTGGTTTCGATCGCGAAGAAGTATGTCGGAAACGGAGTGCCACTCGAAGATCTGATCAATGACGGCAACGTGGGACTGGTGAAAGCGGCGGAGCGATTTGATCCCGAACGTGGGTTCAAATTCATCTCGTACGCGGTGTGGTGGATTCGACAGTCAATTCTGGTATCGGTGTCCGAGAACTCACGTATGATCCGCATGCCGATGAATCGCGTCGGCCTGGCGCAGAAGGCAACCAAGATCTCGCGCCAACTGGAGCAGGATCTTGGCCGCGATCCGGATGCTGAAGAGCTGGCCAGAGAGCTGGGTGTCACCCGCGAAGAGATCGAGGAAGTGACCACGTTCTCACAGGCGACACTCTCGCTCGATCAGCCGGTACACGAGGACGGTAATGAGAGCACGTTCGTGGACCAGATTGTCGACGATCGTAACGCGTCGCCCGACCAGGGCGCGTACGAGGACTCGCTCAAGCGTGACATGGCGCGCGCACTGGAAGCACTGACGGACCGCGAGCGCACCATTCTTGTGCGTTACTACGGCCTCAACGGTGTGAAGGCGCGCACGCTGGAAGACATCGGCAAGGAAATGGGATACACGCGCGAGCGTATTCGCCAAATCAAGGAGCAGGCTATCGACAAGCTGCGCTCACGTCCCCAGTCGGCGCAGTACATCGAGGATTATCTGACCGCGTAAGCGTTCTGCAAATACAGCGAAACCAACCAACAAACGGCCTCGCACCTCTAAGCAGGTGCGGGGCCGTTTTCGTTTGTGGCACTGGTGCCGCGGGTGAAGCAGAGGACGAGCATGAAGTAGATGTTGTAGAAAGGAACGAGAATGAGCCAGACATCCCGGCCGGAACGTCCGAGGTCGTGGAGGCGTCTGACACTGAACACACCCTGGACGACAACGCTGGCCGCCATCACGATCAGGCCGAGCAGCGTGGCGTCGCGAAATCCGGTATCCGAGGTGGCGCTGATCCAACCGATCGCTGCCACGAAAGCGTAGGACACAAGGCTGATGACGAGCGACGCGAAGGCGTACTGGCTCCGTGACACGCGCCCTTTCATTGATAAGAGATTGCTCATCGCAGAATCTCCTTTCAAAACCCGTTCTCGCGCGGCGCGCGCTCCATCATGAGTTGACGCACCTGACAAGAGCGCCTTCCTCCCCACGAATGCCGTTTGGCACCCGTCGGAGCGCACGACCGCCGCGCGGTTCGTGAGAACGGTTTTCGGAGGGCATTCGGCAAGAAGCGGACCGCTTGGCAGGTACTGCGGAGGAAGGGATGGTTGCGGCCGCGCATGGCTACCAAGGGCGCGGAGTACCCAGGCATTTACTCGGTCAAGAATTGCCGCGATTGCATCACGCCACGTCGGGTGTTTCCTGACGCGACGCACTGTATGTTATGGTTTCCCCATGCGTGGTCACATGCGTTTTGCTGCTATTCCCCTGCTGGTCGCGGCGCTGGCGATGGTAATCGAGACCGCGTGCAGCCAGGCACCGGCGCCCAACACGACGGGCGAACACAAGGATGTGGTGACCAAGATCCACACCGTGGACGGCACCCTCTACGTCACCTCGAATTACGTCGTCACCGAATCCGGCGTCGTCATTCGCGAATTGCTGCTCGACGACAGATACTATTCGACCCCCGGTGAGCCGCACCTGTTTCACAAGCCCGAAGCATTCAAGAAGCCCCCGCCCGGGGTCACTGCTCCAGTGCGACTCTCCGCCGACAAAGTGCGGAGCATCGAGGCGTGGAACGGCTCACACACGACCCGCAACGCGCTACTGATCGTGGCCGGGGCCGCACTGGTCGCAGCCTTCTTTGTCCTCAACCACGAATTCTCGGGTTACAACGAGTGAGATTGCGTTGCATGCAGCCATCCAGGCGCTATGCAGGTGTGCTACTCGCTGTGGCGTTCGCGATGGTGATCGAAACCTCGTGCAGCCATGCGCCGACGCCTTCGACAAAATCCGCTGAGCCCGAGCCGCGCTCTCTTACCAACATATACACGGCGGACAATACACTCTACATCGCGTCACGCTATGCGGTGACGGATTCGTTCGTGGTGATACAGGAATTGGTCCGCGACACGAAGTACTACCCGTACCAATACAGGTCTCACTACTACAATCAGTCACCGAAGTACAGGGTGCCGCCGGCGAATACCGATCTCCCGATCATGCTTCCCCTGAAGCAGGTGCAAAGTATCGGGCCGTGGCAGGAATCACACGAGACGCGTAATGGCGTCCTCGCGGCGGTGGTAATCGTGGCGGGATTGGCAGCCGCGCTGGCTATTGTGATCTCGCAAATCGAACTCGGGGGAGACTAAACGTAGCGGCGTTTGCTGCGGATGCCGCGGCGGAGGCGGCTCATGTCCTGCTTGGGGGGGCCGAAGCGGCCGATGCCGTGGTCGAAGTCCTTGTAGCGACGGCGCTCGAGCTTCATGCCGATGTGCTGCTCGATGCGGTCCATGAACTCTTCCTCGTCGAACGCCACCAGCGTGATGGCGTCGCCGGTGGCCGACGCGCGGCCGGTGCGGCCGATGCGGTGGATGTAGTCCTCGGCGTTGCGCGGCACATCGAAGTTCACTACGTGTGAGATGCCGTCGATGTCGAGTCCGCGCGCGGCGATGTCGGTCGCGATCAGCACGCGGTGCTCGCCGCTCTTGAATCCTTCCAGCGCCTGCTTTCTTTCCGACTGCGACTTGTTGGAATGCAGTTCTGCCGCATCGATGCCGGCGTGTTCCAGTCGGCGCGTGAGGAACTCGGCGTTGTCCTTGGTGCCGCAGAACACGAGCACCATCTCCCATCCGTCATTTTCGAGAATGGCACGCAGGAGATCGAGCTTGCGATCGCGCGCCACCGGGAAGATGTACTGCGTCACCATTTCGGTGGGCTTCTTCTCCTCGCCCACTTCGATGATCACCGCTTCGTGCTGCGCGCGTTCCGCGAGGCGTTTCACTTCCGAGGATAGCGTGGCCGAGAACAACAGCGTCTGCCTGTGCTCCGGAATTTTCGCCATGATCTTGCGCACGTCCTGAATGAATCCCATGTCGAACATGCGATCCACTTCGTCGAGGACCAGAAATTCCACCGCGCGCAGATCGATGGTGTGGCGGTTCATGTGATCGAGCAACCGGCCCGGTGTCGCGATCACGACATCCACACCGCTGTGGAGTTTCTTCAACTGTTTGTCGATACGAACGCCGCCGTAGACGGCGAGGAAGCGCAGGTCGAGATACTTGCCGTAGGCGCGGAACGATTCCTCGTTCTGAACGCACAGCTCGCGCGTGGGCGTGAGAATCAACGCGCGCACGGGACGCTTGTCGGCAGCCGGTCCGGGATGGTGCGCGTGCAGCGGAGCGCGGCGGCCACGGCGGCGGCGACGCGAGCGCGCGGCAAACGATTCTTCCGCTGCCGGAGCATCTTCGGAGCCGCCGGTCTCCTCCGGCTCCGGCGCGTGGGCGGCCGGGTCCCAGGAGGCGAGCGCCTTCATGCGCGTCAGAATGGGAAGCGCGAACGCAGCCGTCTTGCCGGTACCGGTCTTGGCGCGGCCGAGCACGTCCCGCCCTTCGAGCGCGGGCGGAATCGCCTGAGCTTGAATGTCGGTCGGGTTGACGTAGCCGGCATCATCCAGTGCCTGAAGGATGGGCTGCGGAAGGCCGAGATCTCGAAATGACATACGGGCTAAAGGATACACCCGCTTCCCCGACCTCACAAGGTGAACATCGACCCCCGGAATGGCGCGGAGCTTGAAGGAATGGCCCTCCATGGAGCACTCTTTGCTCCCTATGCAAGTGATGAACCGCCGTTCCGCGCCAGGAATTGTCGCCGCGTTCACGATGCTCGCCATCGCGGGGCTCTCTGCTTGCTCCGACGATCATGAGGTCATGGAACGGTCCGGCCCTCTGCGGACGTACCGCATGGGGTTCTCGGGCATCCCGCCGACGAATGATTTCGCGACTGCCATCGCCGCCATCGCCATGTGGTCGACGCGCGCGGACGCTGCCATCATGAGCTTCGAGCTGCCGTGGGATTCGTTGCTTGCGGGTGTGCCGCCGGAAACGCTCGTGGTGCGCGACCAGGTGGGGCTTGCGAACTACTACCAATCAAAAAAACTCGAGCTCTGGATCTACCTCGATCCGGCGAATGGCCTCAATCGCGCGGGCGAGTCGGATGCGCTCGTCAATGCCGGCCGCAGCATTACCGAACCGGCCGTGCAGCAACTCTTCCGGCGCTATGCGGTGGCGATCGACAGCATCATTCAGCCCGAACACCTCGGGCTCGCGTTGGAGACGAACTTGATTCGCGGTATCGCGCCTGCTCCGCTCTATGCCGCCATCAAGCAGGTGGCCAACGATGCGGCCGCCGACGTGCACAATGTGGATCCGCAGGTGAAGCTCAGCGTGAGCGTGCAGGTGGACTGGGCTTGGGGCTTCGGGGCAAATCCGTACCAGGGCGTCGATCAGGACTTCACCGATTTTCCGTTTATCGATGAGATCGGTCTTTCGTCGTACCCGTATCTCGCGGGGTTCGCGGAGCCGGAGGAAATCCCGCTCAATTACTACTCCCGCCTGTTGGAAGGACATCTACTGAGAGGCGATTTACCGCACGCAGCGGTTGTCGAAGGCGGCTGGTCGAGCGCTAGCATCGACACGCTTGTGTCATCCGAAGACGAGCAAAAACGTTATCTCACGCGGCAATCCCATCTCCTCGATGCAGCCAACGCCATCGCCGTGTTCCAGCTCACCTTCACCGACCTGGACCTGTCCGCGTTCCCCGGTGCTCCGGCCAACCTGGTACTCTTCGCGCATCTCGGCCTGGTGGATACTTTGCTCGCACCGAAGAAAGCCCTCGCCACGTGGGATGCGCTCTACAGCCGGGAGCTGCTCCTCCCGTACTGGCCGTAGACCCGGCCGGTGGACGACCCGGTTTTTGCCCCGTGCGGTGCGGCACTGGTCGCCTGGGACGATGTGTTTGCTCGAGCGTATCAATGAGCTAGAATAGGTGGCGGTCCTCCGCAGCCGGCCGGGTCTAATGCCCCGGCCCGGGTGCCGGGGATCCCATCATGGATCGTCGGGTCGGCGCAGCGGTGCCCGTACCGACGGCGTAACTCGCAGAACGACAATGTGCCCGGATCGGCGCCTGGAAGCGCCCCGGCGATTTCTGGAACCGGTGCGCAAATTGCACGGATGGAGCGACATGGGGAATTCTCGACGACCGCCGGAGATGCTCGAAGAGCAGGAAGCCCGGCATTCCGGTACGCCGCTCAAGGCCGACAAGGTGGAGCGCGTGATCCTGGTTGCCCCGTCCGACAGCGCTTCGAACCTGGAGACCGTCCAGCGTTTCTATCTCGCCCTCCTCGACGAGTTCGAGAACGCCGACTATACCGATGCGGAGCGCGCGTTACTGGCCGATGAACGCCTGTACTACGGCCGTTATCTCAACCCGCGCTTGAGAAACTATTTCGAACAAACCGTGATTCCGCAGGTTGCCCAGGGGGTCACGTTCCTGATGGCAGACGGGCGCGCGCCGCGGATTCTGGATCTTGGGTGCGGGCTTGGGATGCAGTCGATCATCCTTGCCAGCATGGGCGCCCGGGTGGTCGGACTCGATGTGCGCGAGGAAGCGGTTGAGTTGTGCAAGAAGCGGAAGGCTTACCACGAGCGAATGCTCGGCACCAGGCTGGACATTGAATTCGTGCAGCGCAACTTTCTCGAGACGAGTCCGGATGACTTCCGATCACGCTTCGACGCGGTATTCAGCATGGCGGCCTTCGCATCCATGCGACCGCTTGATCGCACGGCGCATTTGATATCCGCCGTTCTCAAGGACGACGCGAAGATCCTCATCTACGAAAAGAACTCGGATCATCCGCTCCATCAGCTGCGCAACAGCCCGGAACCCAGCCCGGCGACGGTCACGGAGGCATTCAACCGCGAAGGCTTTGACCGCGCCTTCCTCGAGGGAGGGTGCGCGTTGCCCGGACCGTTCTGGAAGTTCGCCCGTCTCAATGAGAGCGTAGTGGCTCCCGCCAACAATCTGCTCCGCAAGACGATGAGACTTTCGTTCAACTACGTGCTCGGCTTCAAGCGGCGCGGACGCGCGGCGCTGGATTCACAGGCGCACCGGATCGGCGTGCTCGTTCTGTGCATGTGCGAGTTGTTGCCGGAACTCCTGCCGGAACTGGTTTTGCTCCCGGCTTGAGCGCGCATCAACTGACGCGTCCCAGATACGCTTCCGTTTCATACAGGAATTCGACCTGGTCGTCATGCGCATGCGCGGCGAAGAGCGCGCGCAACGCCGCGTAGAATGCGTCGTGGCCCGGGTGGCCGGGCGCCGGAGTGTATGACGACGAGCTCGACAGACCCACTACCCCGTCCTCGTCGTGCCGCGTGATCCAGCGGTGACGCCACTCGCGATACTCACCGAAGAATGCGCCAAGACGCCCGGCGTCGACCAGGCGATGATCCACACGCGTGTAATCCACAGCGCGTGTGCGCAACAAGTCTTCGTATCCGAGTGAAAACGCGTTGGCGTCGATGACGCGGGTGTTGAACACGATCAGCACCCACCCGCCCGGTCTTACAATGCGGTGGAACTCGCGGCGCGTCGTGGTGGGATCAAACCAGTGGAACGCCTGCGCTGCGCTGACCAGGTTGACGGAGTGATCCGGCAGCGTCGTCGCTTCCGCAGTCCCATTCACACTGCGGAAATTGGGAAAACGAGCGAGTGACGCCTCCGCTTCTTCGCGCATTTCGTCGTTCGGCTCGACCCCCAGAACCTCGTTGCCATTTTCGAGCAGCATCTCGGCGAAGATGCCGGTGCCGCTGCCCACGTCGGCTATGCGCCACGTTGGCGCAAAGCCAATGGAGCCACCCAACCAGTCGAGAAGCTCGCGCGGATAGCGCGGCCGGTAGCGGACATAGTCCGCCACCCGGCGCGTAAACCTGTGCGTGGGTCTGCGTTCGTGCGAATCTGACACGCCGCTACGGGTTGCGGCGGCCGCCGGAGAACCGCTCGAAGCGGCCGCGCGGACCGATGAACGCGTTGGCGAACCAGCCCACAATGGTTACGACGATCGCGGTGAGCATCGCCCACCAGAAGCTGTCGACCGAGAAGCCGTGCATCAGCTTGCCTACCAGCAGCACCATGAGTCCGTTCACCACGAGCAGAAACAGGCCGAGCGTGAGGATGGTAATGGGCAATGTGAGAATGATGAGGATGGGACGCACGATGGCGTTCGCGAGCCCGAGCAGCAATCCCGCCCCCAGCAGGGAAAGAAAACCTGTGGAGTGGACGCCTTTGAGCGTCGCGGACGCGACCCAGAGACCGAGCGCGGTGACGAAGCACCGAATCAAAAAGCCAATCATGACAGGGCCTCCTCAGATTGCCGTGGTGGAGGTACCGAACAATCCCGCCTCATTATATAGGGCAACGGCAACCGGGCAAGGACGGACTATGGTGTTCTTGCCCGGCGTCGGGGCGCCCGCGTAGACTCTGGGCTCCATGCCACGACATCCCGATTTCGCCGCGCGCTCCGCGCGCATCACCGGCTCGGTGTACGAGAAATTCCGGCCGCGCATGGCAGCGCAGGGCGACAACCTGGTCAAGCTGCACATCGGCGACTCGTACGCGTTGCCTCCCTATCCGCTTCCCGTGGACTCCGATTTTTTTGCGGCACGTCCGGGAGCGAATCGCTACTGCGATACGTTCGGCCTCGCGCCGTTTCGCGACGCGCTGGCTGCCAAACTTCGCGAAGACAACGGGCTTGATGTGCAACGCGACAATATTCTGGTGACGTGCGGAGCCACCAACGCGCTGGCTGCCACCATCCAGGCCATTGTCGATCCGGGCGATGACGTGATGATCCTGGCGCCGCACTGGCCTTTCTTCCGCGGCATGGTTCGCGCTGCGGGCGGCGGTGTGGTCGACATCCCCTTCTATTCCGTCCTCGCAAGCAATCCGAAGACCGACATCGAGACCATGCTCGAGCGGTCGATGACGAAGGACACGGTCGCCGTGTACGTGAACAGCCCCAACAATCCGAGCGGCAAGGTGCTGACGCGCGACCAACTGCTGGCGGTGGCCGCGTTCGCCCGTTCCAACCAGCTCTGGCTCATCAGCGACGAAGCGTACGACGGCATGACATACGATGGCCGCGAGCACGTCTCGCCGGCCAGCTTCCACGAGACCCTCGAGCGCAGCATCTCCGTGTTCACGTTTTCCAAGGTGTACATGTTTGCGGGATTGCGTCTGGGCTACGCTGTATCCGCGCCGGATGTGATACGCGCCATCAACAAGGCCATGGTGCACCAGCTCTACAGCCCTTCCACGCTGGCGCAGGAGATGATGATCGAGCCTGTACGCACACGTGCCACCTGGTCACGACGATTCGTGCAGGAGTATGAAAGCACGCGCAATGCGGTGGCGAACGTACTGCGCTTCGATGCCCCGCTGCCGGAGGGGGCCTACTATTTCTTCTTTGATATCGAAAAGTATCTGCGCGGTCGATCGGTGACGGACGTGGTGAATACGTGTCTGGACGCCGGTGTGTCCGTGGCACCCGGCGAAGACTTCGGCTCGCACTACGCCAACTGGTTGCGCATCTGCTTTGCGGGAGAATCCCCCGAGCGGGTGATGCTCGGCGTGGAGCGGTTGAACGGCGTGCTCGCGGGCGCGTGACTTCGCTCTAGTCGAGTGCTTTCTTGATCGCTTCCTTGAAGCGCGGATGATCCCTGATTGTGATCAGGTCCGGATCGGTCGCCAGCCACTTCATGCCGCCAAAACCCAGTTCCATCGCTCGTTCGATATGGTCCAGCGCCCGCTCGCTTTCGCCCGCGAGTGACAGCGTGCACGCCACGTTATAGTGCACACCGGGGTCGAGCGGATCGACGCGGAGCGCCTTGTCGATCCAACGCATCCCCTCGGCGCGGTCGCCGAGCTCGAAATGAATCCCGGAGCCCAGGTAGTAAGCGCGCGGTGATTCGGGATGGCGCGTCACATACGCGAGCGTGCGCTGACGGGCGCGCTCGAGCATCGGCCTGCGCTGGTCGAACGTCCATCCCATGTCACGGTATGCGGTCACGATCAGGCAGCAGCACTGATATTCCTCGGGGTCAACCTCGATAGCGTGCTCCCACAGTTTGATCAGGTCGGACCAACGCTTCTTCGGGAACAACAAACGTCCGTAGAAGTAGAGCGCATCGTAGAGATCCGGGTTGAGCTGCAGCGCCTTCCTGAACCCGGCTTCGGCGGCATCGTCCTCGCCCATCAACGCGAGCAGGTATGCCTTCGCCGTGTGGGCCTCGGGCAGATTCGGATCGATGGCGAGCGCGCGGTCCGCAGCCTGGCGCGATTGCGGAATCAGGTTTTCCGAATGATCGGGGAAGAACTGGGATATGAAAATGCCTGCCAACGCGAGGGTGGCATGCGCGCGCGCAAACTCCGGGTCGCGTTCCACCGCCGCCTGGAGGAACAGACGGGACTCGAACAGACCGCGCCTTCCTTCATAGATGCGACGCCGGCCCTGCAGAAAGAGGTCATAGGCCTCGAGATTGGTGGTGCCGGGGCCCGCCAGCGCTTTCTGCTCACGCACGGTGAGCTTCACCCGCAATGCCGAAGTGATCGCTTTCGCAATCTCGTCCTGGATGGCGAACACGTCGGCAAGCTCGCGATCCCAGCGCTCTGACCAGATGTGATAGCCGTTGGATACGTCGATCAACTGGGCCGTGACACGAATCCGGTTGCCGGCTTTGCGCACACTCCCTTCCAACACGGAATCGACACCGATCTGGTTTCCGATCTCACGAATGTCGACCGATGCGGCACGGTGCGCGAACGAGGTGGTGCGCGCGGCCACGCGCAATCCATCGATGCGCGTCAGATCATTGATGATGTCCTCGGCGATACCGTCGCAGAAGTAGCTCTGCTCGGGATCGTTGCTCATGTTGGCGAAGGGCAACACGGCGATGGACGGTGTTTTCGGGCCTTCCGCGGCGATCGCTGTTCCGGTGCGCAGCGCGCGCAGTTCCTCGAGCAGGGTCGATGCATCCGGCGTGCGCTGTGCGGCGGACTTGCTCAACAGACGCGAGATGATTCGCTCCACGCCCGCGGGTACGTCGCCGCGTACCGAACGAATCGGCGCGGGCGCGGTATCGAGCACGGCGCGAATCTGCGACGCCACCGTCTCGCCGGGAAATGGCGTCGCGCCCGTCAGCATTTCGTACCAGACCACGCCGAGCGACCACAGATCCGTGCGTGCATCCACGCGCTCGCCGCGAATCTGTTCGGGCGACGCATACGCAACCGTGCCCGAGAACGTATCCGTCTGCGTGACCGAACCCGTGGAGGGCAGCTTGGCCAGACCGAAATCCAGAATCACCGCTTCGTCGCGATCGGTAAGCAGCACGTTGGCGCTCTTGATGTCGCGGTGCACGACGCCGCGCGCGTGGGCCTCGCGCAACCCCTCGGCAATCTGCGACACGATGCGAATGCTCTCGTCGACCGGCAAGCGTCCCTGTTTGGTGATGCGGTCGCGCAGCGACTCGCCTTCCAGGTACGCCATGGAGATGAAGGTCTGTCCGTCGGCCGTTTCTTCGATGTCGTACACCGTGCAAATGTTGGGATGTCGCAGCGACGCAGCCGAGCGCGCTTCGTTGACCAGGCGCGCACGGTCCTGCGGGTCGCCCACACGCGAGGGCGTGATGAACTTGAGCGCCACGGGGCGGTTGAGGCGCGTATCCAAGGCCTTGTAGACCACACCCATGCCGCCCTCGCCGAGCGATTCGATGACGTCGTAATGGAGCAATTTGCGCCCGATCATGGGGCCAGTATAACGTGCGGTCAGGGAGCGCGAAAGGGGCACGCGGCGTATAAAGGAACGTGCGCACCCGGCTCTCAATTTGTTAGAGTTCAGGTTTCACGGAAAGGATTTTGCAATGAGCGAGAACAACCGCGCGGCCACCATGGACGATGTCCGCAAGTTCAACCAGACCTGCGACGCCCTGCGCACCGAGATCGGCAAGGTGATTGTCGGTCAGGACACGGTGGTGGAGGAGCTGCTGATCGCGCTCTTCGCCGGCGGCCACTGCCTCCTGGTGGGCGTTCCCGGTCTCGCCAAGACCCTGCTCATCTCCACCGTGGCGCAGGCCCTCGACCTCAAGTTTTCGCGCATCCAGTTCACGCCCGACCTGATGCCATCGGACATCACCGGCACGGAAATTCTGGAAGAGGATGCCGCCACGCGCAAGCGCACCTTCCGCTTCATTCACGGCCCCATCTTCGGGAACGTAATTCTGGCCGACGAAATCAACCGCACGCCCCCCAAGACGCAGGCGGCGCTGCTCCAGGCCATGCAGGAAAAGAAGGTCACGGCGGGCGGTCAGACCTATAATCTCGACCTGCCTTTCTTCGTGCTCGCGACACAGAACCCCATCGAACAGGAAGGCACGTATCCGCTCCCGGAAGCGCAGCTCGACCGCTTCATGTTCAATGTGCGCGTCGATTATCCCAGCGAAGAGGAAGAAATCCGCATCGTGGAGTCGACCACGTCGCCTTCGTCGCAGAAGCCGAAGGTCGTGCTCCACGCCAACGATATTCTGTCGACACAGGAACTCGTGCGCACCGTGCCGGTGGATTCGCACGTGCTGAAGTACGCCATCCGCCTCGTGCGCGCCACGCGCGACGACTCCATTCCGCAGGTGCAGCAGTACGTATCGTGGGGTGCGGGACCGCGTGCGGGTCAGAACCTCATCCTGGGCGCGAAGGTGCGCGCCGTGATGAACGGCCGCCCCATCCCGAGTATCGAAGACATCCGCGAGATTGCCCACCCGGTGCTGCGTCACCGCATCGTGACCAACTTCAACGCCGACGCCGACGGTGTTAGCACCGACGACATCATCGACATGCTGCTCGAGGGTGTGGAGGAATAAGC
>CAZULB010000016.1:0-36469 GCA_964621155.1 uncultured bacterium
GCTGCGCAACTCGCCGCGAAGACACGCGCGTCCGAGAGCTCCGGCGCAGGTAGGGGTTACAAGTCCTCGTAGTCGACGTTGAAGGTGTCGCCCTGGTTGATGTCGCCGGTGTCGAAGCCGCGCTTGAACCATTCGACGCGCTGCGCCGAGGTTCCGTGCGTGAATGCATCCGGGACCACGTAACCCTGTGACATCTTTTGCAGCCTGTCGTCGCCGATGGAACTGGCGGCATTGAGCGCTTCTTCGATATCACCCGGTTCGATGACCTGGTTGGTTTCCTGTTCGAAGTGCGCGAACACGCCGGCCAGAAAATCCGCCTGCAGTTCGAGTCGCACCGACATGCGGTTGTACTCTTCCTCGCTCACGCGCCCGCGCATCGCATCCATCTTGGCCGTGATGCCAAGCTGCTTCTGCACGTGGTGACCGACCTCGTGCGCAATCACGTACGCCGCCGCGAAATCACCCTGCGCGCCGAAGCGCTGGCTCAATTCCTCGAAGAAGGAGAGATCGAGGTAGATGTTTTCGTCACCGGGACAATAGAACGGACCACTCGCGGCGCTGGCGAGGCCGCACGCCGATTCGACGCGGCCCGTGAAGAGCACCATCGTGGGCTGGCGGTAGGTCTCGCCGCTCTGTGAAAATATGCGGCCCCAGATGTCCTCGGTGTCGCCGAGTACCACCGAGACGAAATGCTTGAGCTCCTCTTCCTGCGGTGACGTCGCGACCGGTCCGTCCGATGTCTGCTGGGTTGGCGTGGGAAGACTGTTGAGAACCTCGCCGGGGTCTCTACCAAGCAGGAGCGCGACCACCAGCACCACCAGCCCGAGTCCGCCGCCCATGGCCACTCGCGGTGACATGCCGCGGCGATCTTCGACATTTCCACTTTCGCGTCTTCCTGACCAGCGCATGCAAGCCTCCCAATCCGCGCGCGACAACGCGCGCACAAGAACATAGCGCGGCGGGCTGCCGGTGTCCGGCGCTAATTGCCGCCGAGATGTCCGGCGATGACCGGCGCCAGCTGCTCGGCCACCATGCGGTGGCCTTCCAGCGAGAAATGGTCTTCATCGAGAAAGGGCGCGACGTTTTCCTGCCCGCACACGGCGGCGGAAAGCGGCGGCAAAAGATCGATCATCTCGATGTTGCGCGCCTGGGTGTAGTTGAACAGGACGCGCTGTGGTGTCCCGAGGTTCATGGCGTCGTGGAGCTGCACCTCGAACGGAAACGCGACCACGACGAATGGGATGTCGAGGCGTTTACACTGGTCGGCAATCTTCTGCAAATCGGCCAGCGCGAAGTCCCAGGCCGTTTTCACGTTGGCCTGGTCGGGCCGGCGCATCAACGTTTCCACCTCGAGTGCTTGCTGCTTGATGGCGCCGAGGCGCAAGTCCTCGCCGAGTCGGCGCTTTGCCTTGACCTCGCGCGTGACATTCTGCACCTCGTACGCGATGGCACTCTTCGACAGCACGCGCTCGAGCCACGATGACGCGGCATGGCGCATCTGGAATCCTTCTTCGGCGCCGCCGAATTTCACGAGGTGAAACATCTCTGTGACGTCATTCAGCACAAAGCCGAGCACGACGAGATCGGGCTGGTATCGTGCGCCTTCGGTTTGCATCACGATGGCTTCCTGCCATTGCGAATAACCCTCGACGGAAAGATTCACGGTTTCGATTTCCACGGAATCGATTGCCGCGGCGATTGAATCGGCCAGAAACGGAAACGTGTCCTGCCAGCGCGCGATGCGGTAACCGAACGTCACGGAGTCTCCCAGGAACAGCACGCGCTTCTTGCCGTCGGCCCGCTCATAGGGAACCACGGGGCCGCGGTACCCCTTCTCATTTATATGCACGACGACATCGCCCCAGGTGTCGGTGGCACCGGGATTGAGCTTCCAGCCCAGTTCGTCGTCGCGGACAAAGAGTTTGGTGGTGGCTTTACGGGGCGGGACAAAGGCTCGAAGTGCGAGCTCTCCCCAGAGAATCGGAGCGACCGCGACGATCATCACGAGCACTATCTTTTCGACCAGAGGACGGCGGAACCAGGAATTCAGCGCGGGCACACGACCGACAATCCAGGCCACGACGACGAAAGCGACACCCGCCGCAAGAAACAGCCACTGCATCTCGTGAATCCGCGCCGCGGGCGGTGTTGCAATCCCCGGCCGGTGAAACGCGCTGCGCGCGCCATCCACGGCGAGAGAGATGCAGCCGGGGTTGTGGACCGCGGCGCCCAGAATGAAGAGGATGCCGCACAGGGTGAGCAGCGTGCGGGCGACTCCGCGTTGCGAAAGGGAAGGACTCACGCGTCCATTATAGCCGGGTGAAGCCTATTCATCGACCGGATGCACCGATCCCGACCAGTCGTGTTCATAGAGCTCGTAGCCGGCCTTGTCCATGCCCAGCGCTTCGTAGGTTTTCATGGCGCGCGCGTTGTCGCGGTGCACGTAGAGACGCAGCCCGCGCACGTCGGGGTGCCGGCGCGCCAGCGTTTCGATGTGACGATAGATGGCGCGGAATACTCCGTGGCGCCGAAATGCGGGCTCGATGAACACGCTCTGCAGCCACCAGATCACCCCGTCGCGCCAGTCGGTGAGCTCGTAGGTGAGCATCGTCGTCCCGATTACACGCCCATCGGCTTCGGCCACGAAGTAGCGGCACATTTCCGGGCTGGCAAAGCCGCGACGCACGCCCGCGCCGATGACGGCGGGGTCGAGCGACTTGCCTTCGGTTTCGCCGGCCAGACGCTGGTTATAGCCGACAATCGCTTCGATGTCGGCCGGAGTAGCATCGCGCACCGTGATGTTCACGGTGACATGCTAGCGCAAATTAGTCCTGGTGGGAAAGGGCGACGGGACGTGCGTAGGTGCGCGGGTTGATATTGTGGTGCTCGATCTTGTTGCGGAGCGCGCCGCGGCTGATACCCAACAGGTCGGCCGCGCGTGACACGTTGCCGCGCGTGCGGCGCAGGGTGGCCTCGATCAAGGCCAGCTCCACCTCATCCATGCGCACGCTGCCGGTGGGAAGCTCCATTTCGATGCGCCCCGCCACCCGGCGCAGACCCACGCCGCGCCGCTCGTTCGAGGGCATCTGGATGGGAAGTTGTTCGGGCTCGAGCATGTTTGTCTGCGAGAGCAGCACGGCGCGCTCGAGCACGTTGACGAGCTCGCGCACGTTGCCCGGCCACGGATAGTCGCGCATGAGGGTGCGGGCGGCGGGCGAGAGTTCGAGATGCGGCTTGCCGAATTTGGTCTTGAAAGCGCTCAGGTAGTGCTGCGCCACCGCGTCGATGTCTTCGCGGCGCTCCCGTAGAGGTGGAATATGAATCTCGACCACATTCAGGCGATAGAAAAGATCCTCGCGGAAGCGACGGTCGGTGACCTCGGAGCGAATATTGCGGTTGCTCGCCGCGATGATGCGGGTCTCGACTGAAATCTCCTGTTCGCCACCCAGCCGGCGGAAGCGCTTCGTGTCGAGAAACTTGAGGAGCTTGGCCTGCGTGAGCAGGGAGACCTCGGTGATTTCATCGAGAAAGAGCGTGCCGCCGTCGGCCAGCTCGATCAAGCCGATCTTCTGCTGGCGCGCGTCGGTGAAGGCACCGGGCTCGTAGCCGAAAAGTTCGCTTTCGATCAGCGTATCGGGTACCGACGCGCAGTTGATCTCCATGAAAGGACCGTTGGAAGTGTGTGAGCGCTCGTGGATGGTGTGCGCAAAGAGACTCTTACCCACGCCGGACTCACCCAACAGCAACACCGACGTGGTGGCGCTCTCCGCCACACGGTCGATCAGCTCCAGTACATGGAGGATCGGGGCGCTCTTTCCGACGATTTCGTCCCGGCGTGACGAGCGACGGGTGGCCTTCGCGTGCGCCTGCCGTTCCTGGCGCAACTGAATCTGAGCCAACGTTTCGTTGACGAGACTGCGCAGCGTGTCGGGCTCGATGGGCTTGTGCACGAGCGCGCGCGCTTTGAATGAGAGAACCTTGCGATCGAGGTCGGGAAGGTCGTGCGGGACGCACAGAATCAACTGCACACCCGGGTTGGCGGCGCGGGCTTTTTCGAGCACCGAGCGCGCGGTCTCCATGGAAACCGCGTCGGAGAATCCAAGCACGATCAGATCGACGCGCGGGGAGCGTTCGAGCTCAACGTCACGCACCAGCCGGACGGGGCGGGCGAGCTCGCGCAGGCAACTGCGCACCTGTTCGGCGTCCCAATCGTTGCTGTCGATAACGAGAATTCGATGTGCGTCGCGCATGAAACCGGCCCTGATCTGGAAACCAAGAGGTACGAACGGAGTAAGCAACGGTTTTCGTGCAAGACCCGTGCCGGGGGCGGGCCCGCGGAAGCCCGGGCTTGCCGCCTGCCAGCGCATGAGTTAGCGTGGGTAGTGGCATCAACACCGGAGCAAGGAGTAACTCATGCGGGCGAAGCGAATCGTGGCGGGTTTGTGCGTTTTGACCGGTATGGCGTGCGGGAGCGGGGATGACGGGGGCGGGCCACCGCCGCTCGATCCGCCCGTGGTCACGAGCCTCAGCACGACCAGCGCGTCTCCGGGTGAGACTATCACCATCTCCGGTTCGAATTTCTCGACGACGGCGGCCGAGAATACGGTGACCTTCAGCAATCCGCTGTCCGCCATCAAAGCGACGACAGCCACGGCTACGCAGCTCACGGTGGTGGTGGACAAGGACGCAACCGACGGCCCGGTCACCGTGACCACGAGCGGCGGCAGTGGTGCCAGCCCGGATACTCTCACCGTGACGCGCAGCGTGGGCGACGTGTTCGTGTTTTCAGGAACCGGAGCCAGCAACAAGCTGCGTCTTCCCAATGACACGGCGACGACAAAGTACCTCGTCGTCCCGCATTCGGTGAATTCGGCCGCGGCCACCAACGCCACCTACAACTACACCATCCAGTCCACAAGTCTGGCGCCGCTGCCGGCGCTCGCAGGCGTGGCATCACCGGCGCCTGCGTCGTCGCCCGTGCACGTCGAAGCGAGGGAGTGGTTCGAGTCGCGGCGCTGGGACGATGCGCAGCACGTGGTCGATCGTTACGGTGTTCCCCCCGCCTCCGATGGACGCCGTGCTCCGAGTGAAAGCGCCGCAGCGCCAGCGGTGACGCGCCAGTTCTACGTGCTGAAAACAACCACAGGCAACCAGGACGCGGCGTCGAGCTACGCGCGCGTTACCGCGACGCTCCGCTATTCGGGGACCAAATGCCTGGTTTATTCCGACAACGACACGCTGGCGACCGGAAACTTCACGCAGGCGCACTATGATTTGTTCGGGCAGACATACGACAATTCCATCGAGGCTACCAACGTCACCTATTTCGGTCCTTATTCCGACGTGGACAACAACGGCAAGTTGATCATGTTGATTTCGCCCGTGGTCAATCGCCTGCAGGAGCCGGCGTGCGGCGGCGCAGCGTGCAGCTGTGGATTCATCGCCGGTTTTTTCAACCCGCGCGATCTCTACAGCTCGCCGCCTGTGCAAAGCGGAACCACCAATCACGCCGAGATCATCTATCTGCTCGCGGCGGACCCGACCGGCCAGTGGGATTGCCAGTTCCCCGTCGATGCTACGGCAGCCGAGAATCTCAGCACGATTCCTCACGAGCACCAGCATCTCACCAGCTTCTCGTGGCGCATTTTCCATGAGAACGGCAAGGTGCAGCTGACGTGGCTCGAAGAGGGGATGGCGCACATGGCGGAGGACCTCAACGGCGACAATTCGTCGAACATCGGGCGCGGCAAGTTGTATCGCCAGGATCCCGGAGCAATCTCGCTGGAGGACAACACCGCGCCGCTCGAGCAGCGCGGCGGCATTTACCTGATGCTGCGCCTGCTCGCCGATCGCTACACCACGAGCATTCTGAAGAAAATCTTGCAGAGCGATCTCACCGGGCGCGCCTGCATTCAGGATGTGACCGGGCTTCCATTCTATGACGCGATGGCGGAGTTCCTGGCCGCACAATACCTGAGCGGCAAGGGCATCAGCACCGACGAACGCTTCAACTACACGTCGATCGACATCAACGATTTCGGGCCGTTGCTAGTAGGGAATCAGCTTGCCGGGGCTGGCGACGTGAACGGCAACATTCGCCGCGCGAGTGGTGATTTCCACATCTTCTCCGGCGTGTTGTCGCAGGACAGCGAGTTCCAGTTCGAGGATCCAACCGGCAACATCAAGTTGCGCAATGTGATCGTGCGCGTCCAGTGATGCCGTGAGCGCGCGCCGGCTCATACTCATGGCGTTGCTGACGGCGGCAGCGATGGCGCAGGCGGGAACGCAGAGCGTGAAATCGCTCGAAGGTCTCGCGACCGGAGTGCGCGTTCGGATTGAAGGTGTGCTGTCGATGCGCGGCAGCACGCCGCTCACCATCATGGTGCTCGAACTGCCCGACCAGGCCGAGATCACCCTCAAACCGCACAACGAAGACGTCCACCAGCAACTGCGCAGCCTCGATGGGTTGCGCGTGGTGATCGAAGGCGAAGTGATTCCACGCCTCGATCCGGAAATCCCACGTCTCGAGGTACAACGCTGCGAGCTGTTCAAGGCGCCGGATGGCGGCGATCCCATTACCGGCATGATCACGATGGAGAACGGCGCATGCGTGCTCGCAACCGATGCGGGCAAGCGCTACTGGATCCTCGGCGATCTTGCCCCCGCGCTGGCTCAGCACGCGGGCGCGCGTGTATGGATCGTTGGCAAGAAGGTGAAGCGCGGTGACGGCAACAAACCGCGCGAGGCCACACCGTTCACACCGACGGGATATGGTGTGATTGAGTAGAGAAAACACTTCCGACAGGACGTGAATCCCACGGTGTCGAAAGTCTGACACGTTCCCGCATCCTCCCGGGTTTTCGCAAGCCACTTCATTTTATTGGCTAACGCCTAACGGCCCCCCGATCCGGCGTTCATGGCTTCTTCACGCAACGTGGGAGCATTGTTTCCCGGCGCCTCCTCGCAACCTGCCTGTTTGCTTCCAGTTTACTGTGCCGTGCATCTCTGGCACTCCGCTTGCCATTTCGTGGCCCACCGCGCAACGGTTGCGCGGTCGATGAAGTGCACAACCCGCCCGCCCCTCTGCGTGGCACACATTCAAAGGCGAGGAAATCGACGTGATGCCCCAACATCGTTTCGAGCCGCCCATCATTGGGACTTCTCCCGCCGCGCACCGGCTGCGCGATCTGGTTCTGACGCTCGCAGGCTCCGACGTCAGCGTCCTCATCACGGGCGACAGCGGCGTCGGCAAGGAAGTGCTCGCGCGCAACCTGCACCGGTTTTCCAGGCGCGCCCACGCTCCTTTCGTTTCCGTCAATTGTGCCGCACTGGCCCCGGGCATATTGGAGAGCGAACTGTTCGGACACGATCGCGGCGCGTTCACCGGCGCGGTGCGGTCGCATGCGGGGCTGTTCGAACAGGCCAATAACGGGACGCTGTTCCTGGATGAAATCGGTGAGATACCGCCGTACATCCAGGCCAAGTTGCTGCGCGTCCTGCAGGAGGGCGAGGTGCGGCGGATGGGCGAGGGGAGCGTGCGGCGCGTCGATGTACGCGTCATTACGGCCACCAACGCGAATCTCGCGGAGATGGTGGCGAACGGGGGATTCCGCAAGGACCTGTTCTACCGCATCAATGTGGTCGAAGCGCGCGTTCCCGCGCTGCGCGAACGCCGCGGCGATGTGATCGATCTCGTGGTGCACTTCTTCGAGCGCCGCGGTTTCACCAAGCCGTCCATCCCCGAGCCGACGTTGCAGCTACTCGTCTCCTATCCCTGGCCCGGCAACGTACGCGAGCTAGAGAACGAGATCGAGCGTGTGGTGGCGCTGCACGGATCACCGGGCGCGCTGGTCCCCGACATGTTCTCGGAGCGCATCGTGGCCGGAGCGGTCAACGCAAACATCGATGTTGGTGTGCTGTGTGAATCACCGCTGGCCGCGGCGGTGACGCACCTGGAGGAGAATTTGCTGAAGCGTACGCTGGCGCAGACCAACTGGAACAAGTCACAGAGCGCGCGCCGTCTGGGGTTGTCGCGCCAGGGGTTGATCAAGAAGATCAAGCGTTACGGAATCGTGAAGAATGAAACCATGGAGCAACGATGATATAGTGGCGGTCTCACTCTCATGGAGGCTGCGATGTTCAAATCAACATTTGTTTGTCTCGTTCTCCTGGCAATGGCGGCACCCGTATTCGGGCAGACAGCGTCTCCCGAGTGCTCTGGGAGATGAAGCCGGAGACCAGACAGTAGGCGTCCGCATGCGCAGGAAGAGAGGCGTGACATTCGGGCGTTTCCTGCGCTAACATCCCCACCATGTCTGCCCACAAAACACGTATCGCGGTCGTCGGCGCCGGGCACGTGGCCCAGGTCGCCCATATTCCCGCTTACAAGGCCAACCCGGACGTCGAGCTCGTCGCCATCGTCGACTACGACGCGGTGAAGGCCAAACGCATCAAGGACCAGTTCGGTTTCAAAGCGGCCTACGATGACTTCAACGAAATGTTGAAGAAGGCGGACGTCGACGCCGTTGATCTGTGCACTCCGAACTATCTGCACGCGCCCATGGCGATCGGTGCTTTGCGCTCGGGGCGCGACGTGCTGTGCGAAAAGCCCATGGCGCGCAACGCCAAAGAAGCCGAGCAGATGGTCGACGCGGCCGACAAGCACGACCGTATCCTGATGGTCGCCATGAACAACCGTTTCCGCGACGATGCGCAGATGCTGCAGAAGTTCGTCGGCGCCAACGAGCTGGGCGAGATTCAGATCATCAAGGCCGGCTGGCTGCGGCGCGCGCAGGAATGGAAAGACCGCGCCTGGTTCACCGAGCAGAAGAAGTCCGGTGGTGGTGCGTTGCTCGACCTGGGCACGCCCCTGGTCGATCTGTGCATGTGGATCACGTCGTTGCAGGCTTCCGCCGCGGTGTCGTGCGCTGTTTTTGGCCGCAAGGACAAGGACAGTGTCGAGGATTCGGGGTGCGCGATGGTTCGATTCGACAACGGCGCGTGCCTGATGCTCGAGGTGAACTGGAATTTGCGCGACGAACGCGACGCGGTTTATTTGCAGATCTACGGCAGCAAGGGTGCGGGTATCCTCACGCCGCTCCAGCTCCACAAGTCGATTCGCGGCGTGCTTGTGAACGTCACGCCGCAGTTGCCGCGGTCGAAGAATTACTACAAAGAGAGCTATCAGGCTGAAATCGATCACTTCATCCAGTGCGTGCGCAAGCAGAAGGAGCCGGCCACATCCGGCAAAGAGGCGCTGGGTGTCATGAAGATCATGGACGCGATGTACGAATCGGCCTCAACCGGGAAAGAAGTCGAAGTCAGCGGATGAAGATTCGCCTGTTCCCGGGCCGAGTGCTGCCTCCGCTCCCGCTCCTCATCCCTTCCATCCTGTCCGGCGCGCTGACGACGCTGTGTTATCCGACCGTGTCGTTGGGGCCGGTGTCGTTGCTCGCGCTGACCCCGTTGTTCTGGGCGGTGCTGCATCACAAGCCGCATCCGCGCGACGCATATCGCGCCGGCTTCCTCTTCGGCCTCACGTGCTATCTCGGCATGCTATGGTGGATCATCAAGCTGATCCCGTCTGCAGACGTGACGATTCCGTGGCTGATGACCCCGGCGCTCCTCCTGCTGGGTCTTTATCTCGCTCTGTATCCCGCGTTCTACCTGCTCGTGGTGGCGTACGCGTCACGCTGGCGCACGGTGCCTTTCATCCTGGCGGCGCCGGCCACGTGGCTGTTGTTCGAGGTGGCGCGCTCTCGCGGCGAGCTCGCTTTTCCGTGGGGACTTCTGGGCTACACGTTCTCGGACCATCCGTCGTTGTTGCAGACGGCGGAGTGGTGGGGCGTGTTCGGGCTGTCGTTCCTGATCGTGCTGATCAACGCCCTGGTGGCGGGAATGCTGGCGGCGCACGGGCCGCGCAAGCGCGCCGCGTGCGCGGTGGGCGCCTGCGCGCTGGCGGCCTCCCTCTATATCTACGGCGACAGGAAAGTCGAACAGGTGGATGCCATCGCCGGTGACACGGTGCGGGTGGCAATCGCTCAACCCAACATCGATCTCGCCATCAAGTGGAAGCCGGAGTTCAGGGACTCGTCGTACTCGCAGATCATGCGCCAGGCGAAGATTGCGCACGAGCAGCGCGCCCAGTTGGTGGTCTTTCCGGAAACGTGCGCGCCGATGTTCATCGAGAACAGCCCCACGCACAAAGCGGAGCTCCTGGGGGAAGCGCGCTGGCTCGAGCTGCCCATCTACGTCGGCTTTCTGGATCATACGTACACCGGTCCGAAGAAGGAGCTCGACATCTACAACTCGTCGGGTGTGTTCCGCACCGACGGGACGGTGCAGAAGTACGCCAAGCGACATTTGCTCCCATTCGGTGAGGCGCTGCCGCTTTCCACACGCTTTCGGTGGATTCGCAAGATCGATTTCGGCCAGGCCAATTTCCGCCCCGGTCCCGACAGCGAACCGCTGGATGCGGGGCCGGTACGCTTCACGCCGCTTATCTGCTTTGAATCTGTCTTCCCGGAGTTGTGCGCGGAAGGTGTGAAGCGGGGGTCCGAGCTGCTCGTGAACATCACCAACGATGGCTGGTTTGGAAATACGCCGGGGCCTTACCAGCACGCGCAGATGTGCATCGCGCGTGCCGTCGAGTTCCGCCGTTACCTCGTGCGCAGCGCGAACAGCGGCGTCTCCATGGTGGTCACACCGTCGGGTGAGATCAGTCATTCGATTCCGCTGAACGCGACGAATGTCATGACGGTGCCGGTGGTGAAACACTCCAGTGTGACCTTCTACGCGAAGCACGGCGACACGCCGATGCTCTTGCTGAGTTTCCTGGGGCTGCTCGCGGCCGCGCTGATGTCGCGCCGGAGCCTTTCCCGCTAGCGCTCCAGGGGCCGGGCCGCGGGCTCAGACGCAGCGTCGGCGGGCGCTTGGCGCGGCTCGGGCGCGCTTGTGCAACTCCATCAGAATGAGTATCATAGCCCGCAGTAGCCCGGAGGCACGCATGGAACTCATCCTCATGAAATCGAAGATTCACCAGGCCACGGTAACCGGCGTCGACATGCACTACGAGGGCAGCATCGTCATCGACAGCTACCTCATGGAGGAAGTCGGACTGGTCAAGTGGGAGAAGGTGCTCGTGGCCAACATGAACACGGGTGACCGCTTCGAGACCTACGTCATTCCCGCCCCCGCGAAGTCGGGGAAGATCGAACTCAACGGCGCCACCGCGCGCCTGGGTCACATCGGCGACCGCGTTATCATTTTCTCGTTCGCGACCTACAGCGAGGTCGAGGCGCGCAAGCATCAGCCGCGCATCGTCCAGGTCGACGAAGAGAACAAGGTTGTGCGCCGTTCGTTTGCGACTACCTAGCCGGGATTTCGCTGCCGCCGTCCGCCGGTTCCCATGACACAAAAGCTCTACCTCGATCACAGCTACGACACGGTGTTCGAGGCGAACGTATTGTCGACACGACCGGCCGAGCCGGGAACGTCGGCGATCGTTCTCGATCGCACGCTGTTCTATCCGGAGTCCGGTGGACAATTGCCCGACCACGGAGTGCTCGGCGGCGCGACCGTCGTCGACGTTCAGGAGCAGAAAGACGACACCGTCACGCACGTTGTCACCGGGGAAGTGCCCGCGTCCGCGACGCTCAAAGGCACCATCGACTGGGCGCGCCGCTTCGACCACATGCAGCAGCACACGGGCCAGCACATTCTCTCCCGCGCCTTCATCAAGACCGACAAGCTCGACACGGTCGGCTTCCACATGGGCGATGAGACCTGCACCATCGACCTCGAAGGCCCGGCGCCGGCCCCCGCCGCCATCGCACGCGCCGAAGATCTCTCCAATCAGATCATCAATGAGAACCGCCCCATCGACATCAAGACCATGCCCATCGAGCAGGTCGACATGTCGGAGCTGCGCCGCAAGGTGCCCGAAGGCGTTACCATGGCGCGCATTGTGACGGTCCGCGAGTTCGACGTAATCCCGTGCTGCGGTACCCATGTGAAAACGACGGGCGAACTCGGCATGATCAAGGTGTTAAAGACGGAGAAGGTGCGGAACTTCCATCGTGTGCATTTCAAAGTCGGCGTGCGGGCTTTCGCGGACTACCGCGACAAGCATGCGGTGCTGCAGGAGCTGTCGCAGCGCCTGACCACGGCGCCGCTCGAGGTGAACGCCAAGGTCGAGCGCCTGATGGAAGATGGAAGGACGGCGGAAAAGCGCCTGAAGGGCATCGTGCAGCGACTGGCGGCTGCGGAAGCGCAGCGTCTGCTAGCCGAACACCCGGCCGCGCCACGTGTAATTTCCCATCACGAGGCCGACGCCGCGCTGGCGCGCGCCATCGCCACCGAGATGCAGAAAGCTCCCGGGACTGTCGCCATCATTGGTGCCGATGACGGCTCCGTGGTGTGCGTCTCTTCGCACGAACTGGGCGTAGACCTTGCCACGCCCGCAGCGGCGCTGGCCAGGGAGCTGGGCGGCAGTGGCGGCGGCAAGGGCGGTTTCGCTCAGATCAAGCTGACACCGGACAGGCTGAATGCTTTCATCGAGAGGATAGCAACCGATGTTCGTACGCGCATCTCGTAGGAGAACCGGAGCAATCGTGTTCGCGCTCGTCGCGTCAGCTGCGATCGCGACCGTTTCTGCGCGCGCCATGGGGCCGCACCAGAAAAAACCCGTCAAACTCACCTCGACCCTCGTCACCGAGTACCGGATCGTTCAGGACAAGAAGCAGATGGGCAAGGAGCGCATCGAAAAGAAGGTGTTCGACAACAATACGGTCGTGTTCACCATGGACGGCGACATGGAGTACGGACAGGGCGTCACCATGAAGCAGCACTGTGAGCTGACCGTGGAGGAAGAGTCGTACTTTCCGCGCACCCTGCACATCGTGAAGCAGGTTTCGCAGCCCGACGGCCAGACGTTCGAACACAAGATCGACGTGGAGATGTTCTCCAACGTGGCCGTGGTCACCAGCGTGCTGCGCGACCAGAGCGGCTCGCGTCGCGCGGTGGTTCCCACCGGGGTGTCGATCCAGGACCTCGGCGTCCTCGGTTACCTTTACCAGGCACTCTTCTGGTACGATAAGGACACCGGCGGCGAACAGCGTTTTCAGTATCTCGATCCCATCGGCGTCGAAGTGCATTCCGGCGACATCAAGATGGACCCGGAGGCCACGATCCCGGTGCTCAAGAAGAAAACCAAAGTCTCGGTATTTCAGATCGCACGTGAACGCCTCGGTGCCGCCACCTTGTGGGTGGATTCGAAAGGCGTCATCGTGCGTGCAGAACAAAACCTTTTCGTCTACGAGCTGATCAGCAGAAAAACTTCCTGATTCGACGGAGTTGACAATGATGCGCATGCAAAGCTGGGCGCGCGCCGCCGTGGTGGTCGCGCTGACCGCCGTCGCCGTGTATTCGGGTTGCGGCAACCAACCGAAGTACGACACCAACCTGCTCAAGAACCCTTCGTTCGAGAGTGTGGGCAGCGATGGGATTCCCAGGGACTGGAAACTCGTGCTGTTCCGCGGCGGACCGGATGATCCGGTCGTCCACTACGGCGTCGACACGCTGGCGCAGGACGGCAAGAAGTCGTTCTATTTTCAGGCCGATCCCGGCACCCGGCGTTTTTATTTCCTGCAGCAGGAGATAAAGGTCGTCGGCGCCGAACATGTGCGCGTGCGCGGCTTCATTCAGGGGGACGATGTGCGCATGCGTCCCGGGCAGTTTGCCATGTGCAACTTCCTGCTAACCTTCTATGACAAGGATCACCACCGCTTCCAGGTGGAACGCCAGGCTGATCGCCGCACGCCGTTGCGGCCGGGCACCTATCCTTGGGAAGAGCAGAGCTACACGTTCCCGGTTCCGGAAGGGACCCATTACGTCGCGGTGTCATGCCTGCTGGGGTGCAATGGCCAGGCGTGGTTCGACAACGTTTCGCTCGAAATTCCGAAGCCGACGCCGTGGGAAACGGCGACCACCAAGAATTACGTGTTCCACTGGCTGCCGGGTCATCCCATGCCTCCAGGCGCCGCCGAACAGCAGCAGCAACGCTTCGAGGCGGCCGCCAACCTGCTCGGTGTCCATAGCGATGCCGTGATCAAGTACTATTTCTATCCCGACACGCTCAGCATCCAGTCGATGAACGGCATCAAGAGCGACATGTACATCAGTTGGGACGACTACGAGTTTCACACCGTGCGGCCCGCGGATGATCATGAGCTGATCCACTTCATCACCGACTCCATCGGCCGCCCGCCGCGGTCAATTGCGGAGGGAACAGTAATCTGGGTACAGGACCGCTGGAGCACTTACACGCTCGACGAGATTTGCACGATGATGGTGCAACAGAACAAGATCTCCACGTTCCAGGAGTTGTTCGAGTACAACACGTTCCAGCGCGCGGATCCCAACGTTTCCTTTCCGACGTCGGCTGCCTTCGTGAAATGGTTCGTCGATACGTGGGGGAAAGACCAGCTGATGGAGCTGTACCGCGCGCTCAACGGCATGAACTCGTACATGACGGTCGCGAAGGGCTTCGAATCGGTTACCAAAGTGCCGATGGCAAAAGCGGAACAGGATTTTCGCGCGTGGATGCTCCAGCACTACGGCAAGAAGAAATGATCGAACAGGCCAGGTTCTGTCCGCGCTGCGGCTCGCCGACCGCGCTGCGCACGGTTGACAATCATGAGCGCGCGGTATGTGAACGCTGCGGTCACATCACGTATCGTAACCCGGCGCCGGCCGCAGGCATCATCCTGATTGAAGACGGACAGGTTCTGATGGTGCGGCGGAAATTCGAACCGCGCGCCGGCCTGTGGACGTTGCCCGCGGGTTTTCTCGAGTACAACGAACACGTCGAGGCATGCGCGGTGCGCGAAGCCGAGGAGGAAACCGGACTGCGCGTGGAACTCACGCGCCTGTTCGGCGCGTACATGGCGATGGATGACCCGCGCGTGCAGGTTGTGCTGTTGCTATATCTCGCGCGCCGCATCGGTGGAAAACTCGCACCCGGCGACGACGCCAGCGAAGCCGCCTTCTTTGCGCTCGGAACCACGCCCGAAGGCATTGCTTTCAAGGCGCACGAGCAGGCGCTGGCGGATGTGCGCCGGGCCTTTGCCGCAGGCTAGTCGAGCATCTTGACGTCGAACGTGTCGCCCTGGTCAATCTTCCACACGTTCTCCAACCCCTTCGTCACTTTCCCGATGATCGTGTAGCGACCCGACAGCCTCGGCTGCGGTGACAGCGTGATGAACCACTGGCAACTGCCCGTGTCTTTGCCCGCGTCGGCGATGCCGACGTAGCCGGCGGTGTCGTAACGGCGCTGGCACACTTCGGCGGGAATTGTGAACCCCGCGTCACCGTTGCCGTCCCCGCGCGGATCGCCGCCCTGCACCACGAAATTGGGAACCACACGGTGCGTCGTGAGTTTGCGGTAGAAACCCGTCTGTGCCCAGTCGATGAAGTGCGCGACGGTCTGGATGGCGTCGTCGCCGTAGAGCTCGATCTCGACGTTGCCCTTCTGCGCCTTGATCACCGCGTGGCGAATTCCGAGCGGCGGGCCCAGCACTTTTTTGCGCGAGCGGTCAAACGTGGCCTCGGCGAACTGGCGCGGGGTCTGCATGGCCGGCGGCGTCTTGCCCATTTTCACGAGCGTTTCGCTTCCCAGCGTGCGCACGCGAATATCCGGGTGGGAAACCGCCTGCACAAACACGGAGTCGGCTTCGGTTGCGTTCATATCCGCGAGCGCCTGCAGTGTCGCCAGCTCGACGTCGACGTACTCGCGCTCGCCTGCGGTGTAGTACGCGTCCACGAGCTGTGGCACAGCGTCGTGGTATTTGAGCACCGCAAGAGCCTCGGCCGTCGCCGCGGCCACGGTGAAGTCGGGATCGAGCAGGAGCGGCACCAGTTGCGCCGGAATCGACTTGTCCTTGAACTTCGCCAGCGCGTGGATGGCGGCCACGCGCATCAGGGGATCCTTGTCCTCCAGCGCGATCTTCATTAGCTCCTTGGTGTGTTTTTCGAGCCCCGCCGTGCCGTAACTCTCCACCGCTTCCGCGCGCACGAGCCGGCTGCCGTCGCCGCGCACCTGGTCGATGAACATCTCGCTCTTGGGCCCGAGCACCGCCGTCATCGCGCGCACGGAATGGATGCGTACCATGGCGCTCGAGTCGAGCATGCCCTGCATCAGCGCATCGCGCGCTTTCTTGTCCCCAATCTTCTCCATGGCAATGGCTGCGGCCGCGCGGGCGTGCATGGACTTGTGCGCTTCGAGCACACGTCCGAGCCCGCTCAGGCCTTGCACTGCCTTCAATTCACCCAACGCGTAGCACGCGTTTACCACCACTGCGGTATCTTCGTCATTGAGACGGTGCACCAGCCCCGGTATACCCTCCTGGCACTTGAGCACGCCGAGCGTGTGTGCGGCCGCCGCACGCACGCCGGCATCGCTGTTCTCGAGAAAATCAAATACTGTCGAGCACGTGCGCGGAAGAGCGTCCTGTTTCTCGAGTGCGTAGATCGCGTTGCGGGCGACACTCGCGTCGGGATCGTGAACGGCGAGGAGCAGCGCGTTGGCTGCGTTGGCATCCTTGTGACGTGCCAGCCCCAGCGCCGCTTCCGCTCGCACGGGAGCGGCAAACTCGTGCAACATGTCAACGAGCGTGGCGGTCGCTTCTTCGCCGCCCAATTTCCCCAGCGCTTCCGCCAACAGCCGCAGATCCTCCGGGGCCAGGCCCGCGCGAGCTTTGACCAGCGGCGGCACCGCTTCGGCGTTACCGAGTTGGCCGAGCGCGAAGATGACCTCGCGCGCCAACGGCCGGTTCTTGCTGGAGATGAAGGGGATCAACTGGGCGGCGTCCGCGGGATCCTGCAGCCGGCCGATCACTTCGGCGGCGCGCACCTGCACGAGGGGGCTGCCCTCCCTTAGATAGGCGAACAGTGCGCCATCGCTGGTCACGCGCTGGTCCTCCCAGAGTGCCAGATTGCGCAGCGTGTCCTGTCCCGTCGTGGAAGAAAGCAGCGACGCATAGCGGCTGCTCGCCGCCGGGCATGCTTCACGCGGACCCGCTACCACCGCAAGGACGATCAGAAGCCCGAATATTGAAAAGCCATGGGTTGGTCTCATGGCGCACATGCTTTCACCGGAGCGAGAGATGTGTCAACCATTGCTCGCCGATCCGTCGCCGGTTGTGCCGCTCCGGCCTGCCATGTATCCTAGCCGGGTGCAATCCGATACGACCGTCGTTCCGCCGGTGGGATTGAAACCCGCTGATTCCCGAGCTCTGCTGGTGTCCGTCGTGTTCGTGGTGGCAGCTTCCCTGGCAACCGTGCGCACGCTGCCCGCGATGCTCGGGCTTCTGGTGTTCGTGGCCATCTGGCATGTGACGGTCGCGCGCCGGACCGCTTCGCTCGTTGCCGTTGTGCGTCGAATTCTTCCGTTTGCAGCCATCATTATCTTGCTTAATGCGGTGCTCGTCCCGGGCGACGCGCTGTTTAATGTGGCGGGCAGGCGCGTCGGATCCATCCAGGGCGCGCATGACGGGTTCTTCTTTGCGGCGCGGCTGGGTGTCATGTTGCTGTCGGTGTCACTGCTTGTCGCTGCCACCGATGCCGAGAATCTGGCGCGCGGCGTTTATGATCTCCTGCGCCGCATTTCGCCGGCAGTCGCGTCGCGCGTGGCGTTCTTCATGTTTCTTTCCATCGGTTTTGTGCCGCTTTTTGCGGATGAAATTCAGCGCGTGCGCGTGGCGCAGTCGTTCCGCGGCGGCGAGCTCGAGGGCAACATGTTGCGCCGCGCCGGGTCGCTGCGCATGTGGCTCGTGCCGGTATTGATGTCGGCAGTGCGGCGTTCCGGCGAGCTCGCCCTCGCCGTCGAGTTGCGCGACATTCGCCATCGCCTGGTCGCGTCCATCCCCTCGCCGCGCATGCGCGCCATCGATATTGCATGGCTGTTGCTCGTCGTCGCCGCCGTCGTGGCCGCGTCGATGCTGCGCTGAAACCGATGCGCAACATTCGCCTCACGCTCGAATACGAGGGCACCGACTTCCACGGTTGGCAGCGACAGCCGGGATTGCGCACGGTACAGGGAACGCTGGAGCAGGCGGCCAGCACCGTGCTGCGCCATCCGGTCGAAACCTGGGGATGCGCGCGCACCGACGCGGGGGTGCACGCGCGCGGCTACGTATCCAATTTTCATTCGGAGAGTGACTACACCACCGAACGAATACTGAGCGGTCTCAACGGATGCCTGCCCGACGATGTGGCGGTGACCGCGGTGAGCGACGCACCGGAAGACTTCCACGCCCGTTTCTCCGCGCGGGCGCGCCGCTATACGTATCGAATCACCACGGTGCCCACGGCGGTGGGGCGCCGCTTTGCGTATCATATCCACCACGAGCTGGACCCGGGGCGTATGCGGGACGCCGCCCGCCACCTCGTGGGCGAGCACGACTTCACCAGCTTCACGGCGCTCGCCAACGAGGCCAATCCGGTCTGCGCCGTGCGGTCGCTTGACATCGTGGCGGCGCCGGACGGGGAGGCAGGTCGCATCGACATCACCGTGGAGTCGAACCGCTTTCTTTTTCATATGGTAAGGGTGATCGCGGGAACGCTGATGGAGGCCGGCAGGGGGCGTATCGAGCCGGAACGCGTGGCGGCCATTCTGCGTAAAAAGGATCGTCGCGCCGCCGGTCCCACCGCAGCCGCTCACGGCCTGATGCTGGTGGGCGTTCAATATGATCCGTGATAAGATGCGGGAGTCTCTTCCGACTCCCGACCGAAAGGACCGACCCGGCATGAAGATCTTTCTCGATACCGCCAATCTCGACGAAATCCGCGAAGGCGCAGCGCTTGGGGTTGTCGACGGGGTGACGACGAATCCGTCGTTGATGGCGAAGGAAGACGGCGACTATAAGGAGATGCTCAAGGAGATCTGCGACATCGTGCGCGGCCCGGTGAGCGCCGAGGTGGTGGCCGACGAATGTGAGGAGATGCTGCGCCAGGGACGGGAGTTCGCGAAGCTCTCCGAGTACATCGTGGTGAAGATTCCGTTAATACCCGAAGGCATCAAGGCTGTGAAAAAGCTCTCATCGGAAGAGATCAAGACCAACGTCACGCTGTGCTTCTCGGCCAACCAGGGATTGCTGGCTGCCAAGGCGGGTGCCACGTACATCAGTCCGTTTGTCGGCCGTCTCGACGACGCCGGCAACGACGGTATGCAGGTGGTCGCGGACCTCGTGGAGATATACGAGCGCCATGCGCTCCCGACGCGCGTGCTCGCCGCGAGCATCCGGCATCCGATGCACGTGCTCGAAGCCGCCAAACTCGGCGCCGACGTCGCAACCATGCCCTACAAGATATTCCAACAACTCTTCAAACATCCGCTCACCGATCTCGGGATCGATGCATTCAATCGAGACTGGGCGAAGGTAATGGAGCGGCGCAAAGCGAATGCACGACGATAGCCTGGTGGCGCCGCGTTCACGCGCGCGCTATTTCCCCTACGTATTCGGAACCCTCACCGGTGTGGCGGTGGCACTCGCCATCATCGCGCTCATCATGCTCAAGCGCGGGCAGAGCGGTGGCTTGCTCCCGACCGGACCGACGTCCACGCAGTATGTTGCCTCGACGGACACCGGCGACAAGCAGAGCACCATCGACAACATCGCCAACGATCGCCGCAATGCCATCGTGCGCGCCACCGAGCAGGTGGCTCCTGCGGTGATCAGCATCAACGCGTTCTACACCGTGCGCACACGCCCGCAATACGACTTCTTCTTCAATCGGTACTATCCGGGGCGCGTGATCCCGCAGACCAAGCTCGGCTCCGGTATCATCATCGACAGGGAAGGGTACGCGTTCACCAACTATCATGTGGTGGAGGATGCGGAACGCATTCAGGTCACGACCAGCAAGGGTGAGAATTACACGGCAAAACTCGTGGGCACCGCGCCCAGCTACGACCTGGCCCTCATCAAGCTCGAGGGCGAGAAGTTCGACGCGGCACCGCTCGGTGATTCCGACCAGCTGCTGGTGGGCGAATGGGCCATCGCCATCGGGTCACCCTTTGGATACCAGCTCGCGGATGCGCAGCCGACGGTTACCGTCGGTGTGATCAGCGCCATGCACCGTGACATCAAACAGGATTCGCAGAGTGAAGCCGTCTTCAACGACATGATTCAGACCGATGCGGCCATCAATCCCGGCAACTCGGGCGGGCCGCTGATCAACGCGCACGGCGAAGTGATCGGCATCAATACGCTGATCTTCACCGGAGGCGGCGGCTCCGAAACCAACATCGGGCTCGGATTCGCAATTCCCATCAACCGCGCGCGCTTTGTATTCAAGGAGATCGTCGAGCACGGCCACGTGCGCGACGTGTGGCTGGGCATGACCGCCGCCACCATCACACCCGAACTGCAGTCGGCGCTCAAGCTGCCGACGTCGAACGGTGTCATCGTACAGGGTATCGACGAGGGCGGCCCCGCCGCGAAGGCCGGTCTCAAGCCCGGCGATCAGATCATCGCCATCAACGGCACCACCATCGAGAGCCGCGAGCAGGCCAACCGCGTGATTTTCGGCTCCGCGGTGGGATCGACGCTCGAGATGACGGTCAACCGCAAGGATCAACTGCTCAAGCTCAAGGTGACGCTCGCAGAACGACCCGGAGAGATATGATCGAACGCTATACGCTCCCCGACATGGGCCGCATATGGTCCGACGAGAACAAGTTTTCCAAATGGCTGCAGTTTGAAATCCTCGCTTGCGAAGCAATGGCCGAGCTGGGCGATGTGCCCGCGGATGCCGTGGCCCGTATCAAGAAGGACGCGCGCTTCGAGGTGAAACGCATCCTCGAGATCGAGGAAGTCGTCCACCACGACGTGATCGCGTTTCTTACCAACGTCGCCGAGCACATCGGCAACGATTCACGTTATGTGCACCTCGGGCTCACCTCGTCGGATCTGCTCGATACCACGTTTGCCGTGCAGATCAAGGAAGCGGGAGAGCTGCTCCTCAAGCGCATTGCGACACTGCGCGAAACCATCAAGGTGCGCGCGCTCGAGCACAAGCGCACCGTCATGGTCGGGCGCAGTCACGGCGTCCACGCCGAGCCCATCACGTTCGGGTTGAAGCTCCTGGTGTGGTACGACGAACTGGGCCGTCGCGAGCAGACGCTGCGCGCCGCCATCGAGGCGGTGGCGGTGGGGAAGGTCTCGGGCTCGGTCGGAACCTTCGCGCATGCGAGTCCCAAAGTTGAGGAATACGTTTGCAGGAAGCTCGGCCTCAAAGCCGCGCCGATCTCGACCCAGGTGGTGCAGCGCGATGTCCACGCCGAATTCGTCAACGCGCTGGCGCTGACCGCCGCCGCTCTCGAACAGTTCGCGACCGAAGTGCGCGCCCTGCAGAAGACCGAGACCCTCGAAGCCGAGGAGCCTTTCAAGAAGGGACAGAAGGGAAGCTCGTCGATGCCGCACAAGCGCAATCCCATCATTTGCGAGCGCGTGGTGGGTCTGGCGCGGTTGATTCGCGGCTACGCCGTGGCAGCCATGGAAAACGTGGCCCTGTGGCACGAGCGCGACATCTCGCACTCGTCGGTGGAGCGCGTGATTCTTCCCGATGCGACCATAGCGCTGGACTACGCGCTGGTGAAATTCACGGGCGTGGTGAAGGACCTGGTCGTGTACCCCGAGAACATGAAACGCAACCTGGAGAAGAGCAACGGCCTCATCTTCTCGCAGAAGCTCCTTCTGGAACTGGCGCGCGCGGGGCTTTCGCGCGAGGATGCCTACGCGGCCGTCCAGGAAGCGGCGATGGAAACGTGGGAGACCGGAAAACCCTTCGAGCAGACCGTGCGGGCGCGCAGCGCCATCACCGCGCGCGTCGACGCCACCCGCCTCCAGGGCGTGTTTTCACTTGACGATTACCTGCGTGAGGTGGACACCATCTTCGCGCGCGTGTTGAAGGCGTAGCCAAGTCCCGCGCCGCGTCCGGCGCACCACCCGAACCGGGAGGTTGTCATGGTATCCCTGATGTCTCTGTGGCTTCCCATCCTCATCTCCGCTGTCGCGGTTTTCTTTGTGAGCTTCCTGATACACATGTTGCTCAAGTATCACACCGACGATTTTCCCGCCCTCGCCAACGAGGACGCGGTGATGGACGCGCTGCGCAAGTTCAACATTCCTCCCGGCGACTACATGATGCCGCGGTGCAAGACCACGAAGGAAATGAAGGAGCCGGCCTTCATCGAAAAGATGAAAAAGGGGCCGGTGATTGTCATGACCGTGATGCCCAACGGCGAGATGACCATGGGCAAGAGCCTGGCCCAGTGGTTCATCTACTGCGTTGTCGTGAGCCTGATGGCGGGGTATGTAGCCAGCCGTGCCCTGGGACCGGGGCAGGACTTCGCCACCGTGCTGCGCTTCGCGGGCTGCGCGGCGTTTCTCAGTTATGCCGTCGCCCACGCGCAGGACTCCATCTGGTACAAACGCAAATGGAGCACGACGCTCAAGAACATGTTCGATGGGCTTCTCTACGGGCTTGCTACCGGCGCGATATTCGCCGCCATGTGGCCCGGGGCCTAGCGGCTGACGGGAGCGGAACGATTTCGTGAAGTTTCTGTTCGCGCTGGGGCGGGGAATTCGCAGCTTCTGGTTGATGCTCGGCATCACGCTCGCGTTCGTGATCGCGGCCGAGCTCGCGCTGCGCATCGTCTACCACTTCCGCGACGAAAAAGTCGACCTGCTCGCGTACAAGACCAGCTCGGACTGCTTCAAGAACTCGCCCTGGATCGTCGATTATTTCCACGAAGACCACCAGGCCGCCATTCTCGACTGGCATTCCTACGTGTACTGGCGCCTGCGCCCGTACCACGGCAAGTACGTCAACGTCGACAACGACGGTATCCGGCGCACGTGGCAGTCGCCCGACAGCGCCGCGGCGGGCGCATTCAACGTGTTCGTGTTGGGCGGCTCGACCACATGGGGCAACGGCTCACGCGATCTGCACACGGTCCCGTCGGAACTCTCCCGCCTCCTGCACGAGCGCGGCGTCAGCGCGCGCGTCACCAACTTCGGTGAGAGCGGTTATGTGAGTATGCAGGAGCTCATCACGCTCGAGTTGCAGTTGCGCAAGGGCAACATTCCGGATCTGGTCGTGTTCTACGACGGCGTCAACGACACCTACGCGGCTTGGCAGCAGCATCAGGCCGGCATCCCGCAGAACGAAGCCTCGCGTGTGCGCGAATTCAACATGACGAACCCGAAGCGCCGCGGCGAGCGGACGCAACTTCTGATGAAGGAGTACGCTGCGAATCTCGCGCTGCGGCGTTTTGCGAAGTCCATCGTGAACAAACTTCCGAAGCGTGGCGCGCCACAGCCGCCGGTCGAGAGCATTCCCGACGACATCCTCGCGCAAAACGTGATCGCAACCTACCGCGCTCACATGGAGCTGGTGCGTTCACTCGCCGCTCGCTATGACTTCGACTACGTCTTTTTCTGGCAGCCCAACCTCTTCGAGAAGAAGAGCCTGAGCCCGAGCGAGCAGGTGCAGGCTGACATCATGAAGACCGAAGGTGTATTCTTCCGCAAGACCTACGACGCCATGCGGGCAGCCGGGGTCGAAGCCGCCAGCGACGGGCACTTCCACGACCTCAGCACGATCTTTGCGGACGAAACGCAACCCGTTTACTTTGATTTTTGCCACATGGGCGAGGAAGGCAACCACGTCGTCGCTTCACACATGATTGATCCCGTGCTCGAAGCATTGAATGTTCACTGATTCTGTGCGACCCGTCGTAATACGAGGTGATGCAGCATGAAGACGCTTCGAATTTCCTCCCTGTTGATCACGATGCTCCTGCTGGCGGTTTCCGCCATCCGCTCCGGCACGCCGGTTGATCTCAAAGTCGGCGACCCCGCGCCCAGGTTCGAGGCGCTGGATGATACCGGCAAGTTGTGGAAGTCCGCTGATCATGTCGGCAAGAAGATCATGGTCGTCTACTTCTATCCGGCTGACTTCACCGGCGGCTGCACCCGGGAGGCGTGCGGGTATCGCGACGATTACGCGAAGCTCACCGAGAAGGGTGTGGAAGTGGTGGGTGTGAGCGGTGACAGCGTGCGCGGTCACGAGTTGTTCAAGAAATACCACGAGTTGCCTTTCACTCTCCTGGCGGATACGGACGGCAAGGTCGCGGAGGCGTTCGGCGTTCCCACGGAAGCCGGTGCCGACACAGTGATGGCGATAAACGGCGACCAGAAAGAGCCCATCTATCGCAGCGTAAGCAGCGACCGCTGGACCTTCGTGATCGACAAGAAGGGCAGGATCGCGTCCAAGAACACCGAAGTACACGCGGCCGAAGACAGCAAGGCCATCCTGGATATGGTCGAAAAGATGAAGAAGTAGGCGCGCGCACCGATGGACGTGGTCCGGGCCCGCAACGTCACGCGGAAAACCATCGTCGCCGAGCGCGTCGAGGTGGCCGACACCTCGGAGACCCGCAAGCGCGGTCTCCTCGGCCGCACCGGTCTCGAGCCCGGCACCGGCCTCTGGCTCGTTCCCTGCGAATGGGTCCACATGTTCGGGATGAAGTTCCCGATCGACATCGTGGTGCTCGACAAGAACGACTGCGTGGTCGGCGTGCAGGAGGCGCTCAAGCCGGGGTGGATCGGCAGGATCTTCTGGCGCGCACATTCGACCCTGGAACTGCCCGTCGGCACCATCCAGTCTTCACGCACCGCCCGGGGCGACCGCATCGAATGGGAGGAGCACGGCGCCTGACCGTCCCCCCCCGGACGCCCGCTGGCGGTGCTTGCCCCGACCGCATGCCTGTCGTATAGTCCGCCTTTGACGCCGGTGCCGTGGGGCACGGCGCCCTTTCTTTTTCCGGGTACCCCGAAAAATGATCGACCTCCAAGACCTCGTTCCCGTCGAACCCACCGACGCGGGCGCGGCCAAAGACTTCCTCAAGAAGAACGGTGTCTCGCTCACCGCGTCCGAGTACGCGCGTGTGTGTGAGCTCCTCGGCCGCAAGCCCACCATCGTCGAGCTGCACATTTTCAATGTGATGTGGAGCGAGCACTGCTCCTACAAGTCGTCGCGCTGGGTGCTCAAGGAATATCTGCCCACCACGGCGCCGCACGTCGTGCTCGGTCCCGGCGAAGACGCCGGCGTCATTCGTTTTGCCGAAATCAACGGCAAGAGCTGGTGTCTGGTCATGGCGCACGAGAGCCACAACCATCCTTCGCAGGTGCTTCCCGTCGAAGGCGCAGCCACCGGGATCGGGGGCATCGTGCGCGACGTGTACTGCATGGGCGCCGACGTCACCGGCGTGATGGATCCGCTGCGCTTCGGTGATCCCACCGGACCCAATGCGGCGCGCGTGCGCGACATTGCCTTCGGCGTGGTCGACGGCATCGCACAGTATGGCAACGCGCTCGGCGTTCCGTGCTACGGCGGCGAAACGTACTTCGATTCCAGCTTCGACGACAACTGCCTGGTCAACGTGGTGGCCTTCGGCATCGTCGAAGAGAGCGGCATCATTCGCAGCCGCGTGCCCGAGGAAGCCCGCCACGTTCCCTACGACTTGATCCTGGTCGGCAAGCCGACCGACGCCAGCGGTTTCGGCGGCGCGGCGTTCGCGAGCGAGCGCCTCGACGGAGCCGCCGCAGTGGAGAAGCAGGGTGCCGTGCAGGTGCCGGATCCCTTCGTGAAGCGCGTGCTGGCCGAGGCCATCAAGGAAATGCTGCGTTACACGCGCGAAAACAAGGTGCCGATCGGCTTCAAGGATCTCGGCGCCGGTGGAATCTCGTGCGCGTTCTCCGAAATGCCGGAAGCGAGCGGGTTCGGCGCCGACGTCGACCTCGACAAGGTGAACAAGGCGTTCGCGGACCTGCTTCCCGAAGTCATCTCGTGCTCGGAAACGCAGGAGCGTTTCGCGATTGCGGTGCCGACGCGCGTCTCGAAGGACATTGTGGCCATCTTCAATCAGAAGTTTGAAATGCCGCGGTTGTACAGCGGGGCGGGAGCGGTGGTGATCGGTCGTGTGACGACCGACAAGCGCTTCCGCATGAAGCACGGTGGCCGCCTGGTGTGCGACGCCGACATGGCTGCCATTACTTCCGGTATCGCGTACCGCCGCGAAGCGAAGGAGCGCAGGCGCTCGCTTCCCACCGCCGGCATGACGCACGGCCCCGGCGCGGAAGGCGTGCGCGAGGCGCTGCTGGCACTCCTGGGCTCGATCAACATCAGCGACAAGTCGTCGATCTTCCAGCATTACGACAGCGAAGTGCAGGGGCGCGCGGTGCTGCGTCCCGGCGAGGCCGACGCGTGCGTGGAAATGTTCGTTCCGGGCGCGCCCGTTGCGCTCGCCACGTCGATCGGTTCTCACTCACGCCTGGGCGCGGTGGATCCGTATCTGGGCGGCGCGTGGAGTGTGTTCGAAGCGACGCGCGGTGTTGCGTGCGTGGGGGCGCTTCCGCTCTGCATCACGGATTGTTTGAATTTCGGCGACCCCGAAGACCCGGGCGTGTTCCATGAGTTCGTTGAATCCGTGCGCGGCATCGGTGATGCGTGCAGGGCGATGAAGCTCTTCGGCGGCGACGTGGCACTGCCGGTGATTTCGGGAAACGTTTCGCTCTACAACCAGAGCGGCACCGGCGACGCGATCGCACCCACGCCCATCGTGGCGTGTGCGGGAAGGCTCGACGACGCGTCGCGTGCCCGCAACCTGGGCCTCAAGCAGGTGGGCTCGAAACTCGTCCTGCTGGGAATTCTTCACGATCACATGGGTGGCTCGGAGTACGAGCGACTCTTCGGAATCGCAGGTGCTCCGGGAAGAGCGCCGCGCCCTGACATGGAGTTCGAAGCCAACCTCGTACGGGTCCTCGTTACTGCATTCGGAAGAAGACTTGTCCTCTCCGCGCACGACATCGCGCTGGGTGGTCTGCTCGTCACGGCGGCGGAAATGGCCATGGCCAGCGAACCGTTCGACGTGGGCCTCAAGCTCTCGCTGGGCGGGGTGACCAAGACTGGCGCGTGCTTCTCCGAAATGGGCGGCGTGCTCGTGGAAGTCGGCGACGCGTCATGGGACGAACTCAAGGGATTGCTCGAGAATCACCGCGTACCGTGGGTCGAGATCGGCGTGACGAAAGAAAAGGCGGAGCTCGACGTGGACCTGGCGGATGGTTCATTCAGTGTTCCGCTCAAGACGCTGCGCGATGCGCATGCGGGCAAGGTCGCGGAAGTGATCTACGGATGAAATCCAAAGTTCTCATCATCCAGTTTCCCGGTGTGAACTGCGAGTACGAGAGCCTGCGCGCGGTGGAGGCCGTGGGTCTCAAGGGCGAGATTCGCCGCTGGAACGACGCCGCGCGCGCGGTGAAGGACGCGCCGGCCGTCATTCTGCCGGGTGGCTGGTCCTACCAGGACCGCATTCGCGCTGGCGTGGTGGCGGCGAAGGATGCCGTGCTCGACGACGTGATGCACGCTGCCGACAAAGGCACCCCCGTGATCGGGATTTGCAACGGCGCGCAGGTGCTGGTGGAAACCGGCATCGTGCCCGGATTTGATCACGGGCGCATCGACGTGGCACTCGCGCCCAACCAGATGACGGGCCGCAGCGGCTACTACTGCAACTGGGTGTACGTCAAGAAAGGTCCGGCGCAGTGCGTCTTCACCGAGTTCATGGACGAGCGCCCCGCGGATCCGCTGCCCATTCCGCTCGCGCACGGTGAAGGACGCTTTGTTACTTCGAATGACGCGGTGCGCGCGCACCTCGAGAAGGGCGACGGCGTGGCCGTTGTGTACTGTACGGCGAGTGGCGAGACCGCCACGAAGTTTCCGGAAAATCCCAATGGCGCGCAGTTTTCGATCGCGGGCCTGTGCAATCCGAAGGGCAATGCGCTGGCACTGATGCCACATCCGGAGCGGGGCGCGTGGGCGCACCAGGTGCCGCGCCGCGTGGGAGGCACGTGGGGCCGCAGCCGCGACGGCGTCGGCACGAAAGATCTGTACGCCGCGGGACCCGGTCGCGGATTTTTTGAATCGTTACGTAGAGCGTTGGCGTGATCAAACCAAGGAAGGGCCGCATGAAGAGAACTCTCGTTGCTTTGCTGGTGGTGTGCGCATTCGCATGGGTACCGGCACAGGCGCAGAAGAAGACCCAGGCGCCGGACCAGTCCAAGAAGCCCAATATTCTCGTCATCTGGGGCGACGACATCGGCTACTGGAACATCAGCGCTTACAACCAGGGCATGATGGGTTACAAAACGCCCAACATCGACCGCATCGCCCGCGAGGGCGCGCTGTTCACCGACTGGTACGGGCAGCAGAGCTGCACGGCGGGGCGCGCGTGCTTCATCACCGGCCAGTCCGGTTTCCGGACGGGTCTGCTCAAGGTCGGGCTCCCGGGCGCCAAGGAAGGCCTGCAGGCACGCGACGTGACGCTCGCGCAACTTCTCAAAGCGCAGGGCTACATGACGGCGCAGTTCGGCAAGAACCACCTCGGTGACGCCGACGCCACGCTCCCCACCATGCACGGCTTCGACGAGTTCTTCGGATCGCTCTACCACCTGAACGCGGAACAGGAGCCCGAAAACCCGGATTACTTCAAGGATCCGGCCATGCAGAAGAAATATGGAACGCGCGGAGTCATCCACTGCTGGGCCAACGCGGATGGCACGCAGAAGATCGAGAGCACCGGGCCGCTCAATATCGAACGCATGAAGACTGTCGACGAGGAATTCACGAAGGCCACGCTCGACTACCTGGAGAAACGCAAGGATGATGGCAAGCCGTTCTTCCTGTGGTGGAACTCGACGCGCATGCACATTTTCACCCACCTGAAGAAAGAAAGCGAAGGCAAGACCGGTCTCGGCGTGTATCCCGACGGTATGGTCGAGCACGACGCGATGGTGGGGCAGATCCTCGACAAGCTGAAGGAGCTCGGCCTCGACGAGAACACCATCGTCATGTACTCCACCGACAACGGTGCGGAGAAGATGTCATGGCCCGATGGCGGCACGTCACCTTTCCGCGGCGAGAAGAACGAGAACTGGGAGGGCGGCTACCGTGTTCCGTGCGCCATCCGCTGGCCCGGAGTCATCCAGCCCGGCACCATCAATAACGACATCTTCTCGCACGAGGACATGCTGCCCACGTTCATGGCGGCGGCCGGCGATCCGAACGTGAAGGAGAAGCTCCTCAAGGGTATGAAGGTCGGCAAGAAGACCTTCAAGGTCCACCTCGACGGATACAACATGATGGACGCGTTCGCGGGCAAGGCGCCGGATCCGCGCCACGAGTTTTTCTACTGGAACGACGACGGTTCCCTGGTGGCGCTGCGCTATGACCAGTGGAAGATCGTGTTCCAGGAGCAGCGGGCGCACGGCTTTGACGTGTGGCAGGAGCCGTTTGTCCCTTTGCGTTTGCCCAAGCTCTTCAATCTTCGCTCCGATCCGTTCGAAGAGGGCGATCACCTCGGCATGGACTACAGCCACTGGCGCATCGACCGCGTGTTCCTCCTGGTCCCGGCGCAGGAGTACGTGGCGAAGTACATCGCGACGTTCAAGGAATTCCCGCCCAGCCAGAAAGTAGGAAGCTTCTCACTCGACAACGTCCTGCAGAGGCTCCAGGAGGCGGGTACGAGCGGCAACTAGCGCTGCGTTGCCTGACGGGATGACTACCATGCGAATCGACGCCCGGCTTCTTGTCGGCATGCGGGGCCCGGACCTCGCGGCCTCGACGGCCTTCCTTGCCCTGGTCCAGAAAATGGGCTTCGGTGACCGGCTGCTGGGCTTGAAGCGGTATGAATTCTTCCACCTGACGATTGATGCCGATGCCCCGGCAGAAACCACCATCGAGGCGCTGAAGGCGACCCTCGCGCGCCAGAGCACGTTCTATAACCGCAACAAACACATGTACTCTCTGGAGTGCCGGTGGTCGGGTGGCGAGCGGGTGGAGGGACCCAGCCATCAGCAGATGGTGTCAGGATTTGCGAAGAATCTGGGTAGTCGCGCCAACCGCCGGACTGGCATAGATTTCGATGGAAAGGGAGAGAGTAAACTCAGTATTGTGAATGGGTCTCCGGCCTTCCTGATAGAGGTTTTCGTCCAGGACGATGACCGGGCGGGCCGGGATGCCATCGCAGCCAAACTCACCCGTGAGCTCACTGCATCGGTAGGGCAGGGATCGGTGAAGGTCCAGGCCCCCAGCCGGGCCACCGTCTGGTGGCTTGCAGTGGCGGCTTCGGGCGAGGAGGAGGCGGTGGCAACGGCCAGACAGATCACGGTCACGCGCCGGCGCGATGAGGGGCTTCTCATGAACCCCAACTACCAGAGCGCCGAGTTCGTGTCCGCAGGAAGGGTCGATACGGTGCTCTCATGATCGAGTCGCTCCACGAGGAGTGCGGTGTGTTTGGAATCTACGGGTCCGAGAGTGCGTCTCAAGATACGTTCCTCGGCCTGTACGCCCTCCAACACCGTGGTCAGGAGAGTGCTGGAATCGTCTCGACAGATGGTGAGCGGATGTTCGAGCACAAAGGGATGGGCCTCGTCGCTCAAGTTTTCGACGAAGATTCCATCGGCCGGCTCGAGGGGCGCGCTGCCATCGGTCACAACCGCTATTCGACGACAGGCCAGCCACGCGTAGCCAACATTCAGCCGCTGCTCGTGGACTGCAGGGTCGGGAAGCTTGCCCTCGCACACAACGGTAACCTCGTCAACGCTCTCGAGCTGCGCAAGCAGATGGAGGCGGACGGTTCCATCTTCAATACCACGATGGACAGCGAGGTTATCCTCCACTTGATCGCGAAGAGCAAGGAACCATCTCTCGAATCCATGATCGTCGATGCGGTCCGTCAGCTGCGGGGTGCATTCTCGGTTCTCATGTTGACCAGGAATGCGCTCATCGCCGTTCGCGACCCGCAGTCCTTCCGTCCGCTATGTCTCGGCCGGCTGGGCGATGCCACCATCATCACCAGCGAATCCTGTGCGTTGGACATCATCGGCGCCGAATACATCCGTGACATTGAGCCAGGGGAACTCGTCATTGTTGACGATCGGGGGATTCGGTCACGGAAGGCGTTCGACAAGCAGCCACAGGCCAAGTGTATTTTCGAGTTCATCTACTTCTCGCGTCCGGACAGCAAGGTGTTCGGGGAAAACGTCGACAAGATTCGTCGGAAGCTGGGCGTTGTGCTCGCCCGGAACCACCCTGTCGATGCCGATATCGTCATTGCCGTGCCGGACTCGAGCAATACTTCCAGTCTCGGTTTCGCCCAGGAGTCGGGCATTCGCTTCGAACTTGGGCTGATTCGGAACCACTACGTCGGGCGTACGTTCATCCAGCCCAGCCAGTCGCTGCGCGACGGCACGGTGCGGTTGAAATTCAACACGGTGGACGGTGTGCTCAAAGGCAAGCGTGTGGTGGTGGTGGACGACTCGATCGTCCGTGGTTCCACCATGAAGAAGTTGGTTGTGATGTTGAAGAAGGCAGGCGCAAAGGAAGTACACCTTCGCATCTGTTCCCCCCCGATCCAGTTCCCCTGCTTCTATGGAATCGACATGCCCTCGCGTGGCGAGTTGATCGCTTCGTCGAAATCGGTCGACGAGATCCGGCAGTATCTCGGGGTCACAAGCCTCGAGTATCTGACCATTGAGGATCTCAAGTCCGTCGTCGATGATCCGGCCAATTTCTGCTACGCGTGCTTCACCGGCGTGTATCCGATTCCGCTTACATCGGACCTGAACAAGTCCGTGTTCGAGGATTCCGCGGTCCGCAACTAGGCGGCTCTCGTTCTCCTCGTGCTCGCGACCACCGTGCGGTGATATTCACCCGGCGGAGTCGGGTTCGTTCTATTTCGTTACGCGCTGACACGCGTTATTTGTGAAAGTTCGGATCCAGTTCGAGAAGCGTGGTGCGATCCGCTTCACGTCCCACAAGGACGTGGTGCGCATCTTCGAGCGCGCCTTTGCAGCGGCGGGAGTTCCCATGTCGTTCAGCGAAGGCTTTCATCCGCACATGCGGATGTCTTTCGGTCCGCCGCTCAAGACGGGCTGGGAGAGCCTCGGGGAGTACATGGACCTGCAGCTCGAGACACCGATGGATGACATGGCCGCCGCCATCAACACAAAATTGCCCGATGGGCTGCGTGTGACACAGGTGGTGCCCATCGATGACCGCACGCCCAAGCTGGCGGTCGACATCGTCGCGGTGGAACTCGAGGCGGTGTTCGAGGCGGAAGACGCGATTGCCGCCGGAGCTCCCGTAACCAACGGGAACGGCCGCGGCGTCGATGTCGTTTCGGTCACCAACGCGCTTTCCAGCCGGATCCTTCCAACCCCCGCCGCTGCCGGCAGGGAGCCCGGTTTGCTCGGAGCCGACGTCATCCAAAATGAGGATGCGATTCGTCTCCGTTACAAGACCACGATGGACAACGGTCGCATCGTGACGCCGGATGCCCTGGTGGCAGCCACGATCGGCGATCCCGCCACGTTCCGCGTGCCCGTCAAGGTCACGCGTCTCGCGCAATACGTCGCGCGCGACGGGCGGCACGTTTCTCCGGTCGATCAAGGAGTCGTGCAAAGCACATCATGAAAGAAATTCTCATCAACTCAACCTCACTGGAAGTTCGCGCCGCCATTGTCGAAGAAGGCGAGCTCGTCGAGTTCATGGTGGAGCGTTCGTCGACGCGCCGCCTGGTCGGCGACGTCTACCTCGGGCGCGTGAACGCCATTCTTCCCGGCATCCAGGCCGCGTTCGTGGATATCGGCTATGAAAAGGCCGGCTTCCTCCACGCCAGCGATCTCGTGCCCGACACCGAGAGCTTCGAGATGGAGGGCGGCGTCGACATCGAGGACGACGGCCCGCGTGGCGGAAATCGCGACGACAGTCGCGATGAACGCAACGGCAATGACCGCGGCGGCGATCGCGGACGCGGGGGGCGTGACCGTGGCGGCCGTGGTGGCCGTGGTGGTGGCGGCCGTGGTCCCCAGCGCGAACGTCCTCCCGTGCAGCCCATCGAAAAGATGCTGACCAAGGGGCAGGAAGTCCTCGTGCAGGTGACCAAGGAGGCCATCGGCACCAAGGGGCCGCGCCTCACCACGCAGATCTCGCTCCCGGGCCGGCACGTGGTCTACATGCCCAACAGCGAATACCTCGGCATCTCGCGCCGCATCGAGTCGCGCCAGGAGCGCCAGCGTCTTCGTCAGCTGATCGCGAAGAAGAAGCCGGCCAACTGCGCCATCATTGCGCGCACCGCGTGCGAAGGCGTCGAGGACAAGCACATCGTTTCCGACATCAACTACCTCCACAAGCTGTGGACGGAGATCAAGCGCCGTGCCGAGAAGGCGCAGGCGCCCGAGCTCGTGCACGAGGAAGTCGGCATGGTGGTGGGCATGATCCGCGACCTCATGGCCGACGACATCGACAAGATCTGGATGGACAACGAGAAGGAATACCGCCGTCTCGTGCGCGCGTTGCGCCAGACCAGCCCGGAGCTGGCCTCGCGCACGCACCAGTTCCGCGAGAAGTCGCCGATCTTCGAGAAGTACAACATCGAGAACGAAGTCGAGAAGACGCTCGAGCGCAAGGTGTGGCTCAAGAAGGGCGGCTATCTCGTGTTCGACCAGACGGAAGCGCTGGTGGCGATCGACGTCAACACGGGACGATTCGTGGGCAAACGCGACCAGGAAGAGACCATTCTCGAGACAAACCTGCTCGCCGCCCGCGAGATTCCGCGGCAGCTGCGCCTGCGCGATATCGGCGGCATCATCGTGATCGACTTCATCGACATGGAGAGCGAAGCCAACAAGAAGAAGGTGCTGGCCGAGCTCAGGCATCACTTGCGCAAGGACCGTTCGCGCTCCAAGGCATTCGCCGTGAGCGACCTCGGTCTCGTCGAAGTGAGCCGCAAGCGCGTGCGGCCCAGCCTCATGCACTTCCTCTCCGAGGAGTGTCCGTACTGCAAGGGCACCGGCAAGGTGCTCTCGTTCGACACGCTCGCCAACAAGATCGAGCGCCAGATCCACAAGATCGGTCAGCGCACCAAGGAGCGGAGAATTCAGATCCGCGCCAACACCTCGTTCGCGGTGTTTCTCGACGAGCAGCGTGGTACCATGCTGGACAGTCTCGAGAAGCAGTACCGGATGCGCATCGAGATCCAGGACGATCCGCGCCTGCATCGCGAGGACTTCAAGATGGTGTCGCTCGCGAACTTCAGAGACCTCGCGGCCGAAGCGGGGTAAAGATCATGCGCAAAGTCGCACCGCGAACGTTGACGCTCTTGATGATCGTGTCAGCGCTCGCGGTGCGTCCCGCGCATGCCACCGAGCCGTTTGCGAAAGTGGGGACGTACGCTGCATCGTGGCTCAGCATCCCACTTGGACCGCGCAACATTGCCATGGGCGGTACCGGAACGGCGGATGCCTCGGGGTTCGGCACCGGGTATTACAATCCCGCCGTCGCTTCTTTTGCCAACGCCACCGTTATCTCCGGCAGCTACCTGGATTTCGGATTCGACATCGGCATCTACCAGGCCACGCTTTCTTCTCCCATTCCGTTTCATTCCGATTCGACCGCCAGTAACTGGCGTTTTGCGGGGTCGCTCGGTTACAGCCTGTTGAGCATGGACCCGCAGACGGAGCGGACAATCTTCCTGCCAGAAGGAACCGGGCGAACGTTTGATGCGAGTGACTGGATGTTGACGGCACTCGGGGCGACGTCGTGGTCGTCCGGTGTTGCGACGATTTCCGGGGGTGCGGCGGGGAAGTACTTCCGGTCGAATGTGGCCGGCGACCATTCCGATATTTGGATGCTCGACCTCGGGCTCCTGGTGGCGTTTCCGATTGATCTCGGCGATGGGCAGGCGCGCCCGCGCCTGGGTTACGCCGTCCTCAACCTCGACAACGGTGGTGAGCACGACGGCCGCGCATACACAGTTGAAAACCAGTCGCGCTTCGCTTTTGGTTTCGATATTTCGACGCCGACGGTTCTCGTCTGGGGAAAGAGCGTACCGGCCGTCTCCCTTTCCCTCGACTACGACGACATCGAAAGGGATGGCCGCACGTCCGACGCGTACGCCGCCGGCTTTGAAGTATCCCTCGTCGAATTCATGCACGTTCGTTACGGCACGATAGACAAGGGTTACACTTCGTTCGGCGTCGGGCTGGGTTGGGACTGGGGGCATACTCTCGTGCGCGTCGACTATGCGCACCAGAATCCCGGCGGCGGAGTCGACTACGTGAGTGACGATCGCGACACGGCCGGCGTTATCGTCGGCGTGCGCTGGTGATTCTCAGCTTCATGCTCAGACGAATTGCGCCATGGCTGATCGCACCGCTCATCGCATTTGCAGCACCGGGTTCTGCCCGCGCCACAGCGGCTGATTCCACCTTCACGGCCGCCATGGCGGCCGGCGACTCCGCGTTTCACGCTTTTGACAACTCGGCTGCGCGCGAGCACTACGCTCGCGCGGTTTCTCTGGACTCGACGAGCTACGAAGCGCTGTGGAAGCTCTCGCGCGCGTACACCGACTGCGCGGCGGCGGCCCCGCGTGACGAACAGGACGCGTTGTCACGCGCGAGCGAACGCTGGGCGCGCAAATGCGTCGCACTCTACCCGGATTCCGCCCAGGCGCACTTCACGCTGGCCCTGGCATTGGGACGAATGGCCAACCTCGCGGGTGGCAAGCGGCGCATTGAGCTGTCGAAGGAGATCAAACTCGAGGCCGACTCGACACTAGCTCTGAACCCGCGGCACTTTGGTGCCATGCACATCCTCGGCCGCTGGCACTACGGCATCGCCAGCCTGAGCTGGTTGGAGCGATCGTTCGCAAAGATCATTTATGGTGGCGTTCCACCGGGAGCCAGCATGGAGAAGGCGCGTTCGTACTTCGAGCAGGCCATCGCGCTCGATCCGAATACTCCCATCAACCACTACTGGCTGGGCGAGACGCTCATCAAACTCAAGGACTATGCCGGTGCCCGCGCCGAGCTGGAGCGCTGCGTCGCGCTGGACGACGTGCTGTGGGACGACAAAATCACGAAGTCGAAAGCACGGAAGCGTCTCGAGGAGATCCAGGGCAAGAAGTGAAACTCAGCCAACCCTTCTTTTTGCGGCCCGCGGTTGTGGTCGCCCGCGAGCTCATTGGTTGTTACCTGTCATACGGGTCGCTGGTCGTGCGCATCGTCGAGACCGAGGCCTACCTGGGCGACGGAACCGATCCCGCGTCGCACGCCCACAACGGCGAAACGCCGCGCAATCGCGTGATGTTCGGACCTCCCGCGCACCTCTACGTTTATCGCAGCTACGGCATCCACTTCTGCGCCAACATTGTGTGCGGCGACAAGCCGCCGCAGGCGGTGCTCTTGCGCGCCGCTGAGCCGGTCGAAGGGATCGAGGTCATGCGCAGGAAGCGCGGCCTGGAGAAAGATGCGTCTCCGCACTCGATCCTGCGCGGGCCGGGGAA
>CAZULB010000016.1:36569-38387 GCA_964621155.1 uncultured bacterium
GCGGGCGTGATCTCGGGGATGTTCGGTGTGGGGGGCGGACTGGTGATCGTGCCCGCGCTCATCTACTGGGCGGGCTTTACGCAGCACAGGGCGACGGGGACGAGCCTCGCGGTGCTGCTGCCGCCCATCGGGCTCATGGCGACGATCGAGTACTACCGCCACGGCAACGTGAGCTTCCGTGCCGCCATCATCATCGCTTGCGCGCTGATTGTCGGTGCCTGGATCGGCGCCTTCTTCGCCAACAAGATCAGCGGACCGCATCTGCGCCTGAGCTTCGGCGTATTCACCACGGGAATCGGCATCTACATGATCTACGGGGCGTTCAAGCGCCTGGGCTGGATCTGATCACAAACCGAGGAAAGCAAAATGAAAATCAACGACGCGAGAATTCTGGTCACGGGCGCGAGCCTGGGTATTGGCCGGGCGACGGCGCAGGTTCTGGCCGAGGCCGGCGCGCGCGTGGCCATCACGGGCCGTCACGAAGAGCGCCTGCACAAGGCAGCCAAAGCCATGGGTGCCGTCGCCATCGTGGCGGACGCGGGCAATCCGGCCGACGTCGAGCGCACGTTCGAAGAGGTTCGTCGCCAACTGGGTGGTCTCGATGCGTTGATCAACAACGCCGGTATCGGCAGGTTTGCCGACATGGAGTCGGTAACGTTCGAGGACTTCGAAAAAGTCTACCGCGTGAATGTCTTCGGCGCGGCGCTCATGGGTGCGCGCGCGGCCGCCATGTTCAAGGCGCAGAAATCGCACGGGCACATCATCAATATCGGATCGACGGCGGGACTCAAAGGTTTCGCGGGCGGGTCCGTGTATGCGTCGTCGAAATTTGCGCTGCGCGGAATGACGGAGTGCTGGCAGGCGGAGCTGCGCAAACACAACATCCGCGTCACCCTCGTCGCACCCAGCGAAGTGGCAACGGCGTTCGGCCGGGAAGACGGCCGCGAGCGCGAGCCCGCCCCCAACAAACTGAGCAGTGACGAGATCGCCTACACGATCAAGTCGGTGCTGGAGATGGACGACCGCGGAATGATTCCGGAGCTCTCTGTGTGGGCGTCGAATCCCTGGTAGCAATCACTGTCACCGGTGACAGTTAACATGATATTGGGACCGTAACGGTCCTGAAAAAGAAGCGCCCGCCGACGTGGAGTTGGCGGGCGCTTTCGTTTGCACGCTGCGAGTTGCTTATCGTTTCTCGTAGGCCGGGCGCTTCGGAATGGGAGAGCCTTTGGCCTGGAGCTGCTTCATTACTTCCTGCACACCACGCTCGAGCTGCACGTCGATGCCCCTGGCGAGCTGCGTGTAATCCTCCGGCACTTCGATGTCGGGATCGACACCGTGTCCCTCGCGGAACCACTTGCCGTCGGGGTCGTACATGCGGAACGTCGGCACCGTCACCGCACCGCCGTCGATCAGATCGGGTGAGCCCGAAATACCGATGAGGCCGCCCCAGGTGCGCATTCCCACCAGGGGGCCGAGGCCGGCCTTGCGGAAGTAATCCGGGAACGCGTCGCCGCCCGAACCGCTCCAGCCGTTGATGAGCATGGCCTTGGGTCCGAAGTTGGCGACCTGCGGGAACTGCCAGTCGTACGCGCCGTCGCGCACCGCCCAGAACGCGAGGGGCTTGCGATTGAGCAACTCCACAAAGCGATCGGGAATCTGGCCGCCGTTGTTGAAGCGCTCGTCGATCACCATGCCGTCCTTGTTGAACTGCGCGGCGAACTGGCGCACGAGCTCGGTCTGTCCGTCGAGCCCGGTGCTCGGCACGTATACATAGCCCACTCTGCCGCCGGAGAGCTCTTCGACGCGCTTGCGGTT
>CAZULB010000017.1:0-14388 GCA_964621155.1 uncultured bacterium
GTTGCACGAACACTTCGGTCACAACGTGCATCCGCTTCATCTCCCGATCGGCAGTGGCGAGCATGTCCGCGGCGTGGTCGATGTGGTCGAGATGAAAGCCTACGAGTTCGAGAAGGACGGCAAGGGCGGCGTCAAGACGGTTGAGATTCCGGGTGCGCTCAAGGCCCGTGCGGAAGAACTGCGCAAGGAAATGATGGAGTCCGCGGCCGAATCTGATGAAAAGTTGATGGAGAAATACCTGGAAACGGAAACTCTCACCGAAGATGAGTTCCGCAGCGGTCTGGCCCTGGGTGTGAAGACCGGCCAGATTTTCCCCGTTCTGTGCGCGTCGCCGGTGCACAACATGGGCGCATCGCTCATCCTGGACGCGATCATCAAGTATCTGCCCGGCGCCGACACCGCGCACCACGTCACCACCGACGGCAAGGAGATTCCCTTCGACGTAAAGGGCGTGCCGGCCGCGTATATATTCAAGAACATTTCGGATCCGCACATCGGCGACATGTTGTGCGTACGCGTTTACCACGGAACGCTGACGCCCGGCTCGGACGTACACAACGTTTCGCGCAACACGTCGGAACGACTGGGCCAGTTGTACTCGGTGGTGGGGAAGAACCGCCAGGAAACGGACCAGATTCACGCCGGCGATATCGGTGCGCTGGTGAAGCTCAAAGTTTCCAAGGTGTGCGACACGCTGGCCGACAAGCACACCGGCAGCGTCATTCGCGCGACACCGCTGCCGAAGCCGTCCATCAATGCCGCCATCGCGCCGGTTACCAAGGGCGACGACGAAAAGATGGGAACCGGCCTGCACCGGCTACAGGACGAGGATCCGACCTTCGACGTCGTGCCCAGCGCGGAGACGCACCAGACTCTCATCTACGGGCAGGGCGAGTTGCACCTCGAGATCATCGTGCACAAATTGAAGGAGCGCTTCGGCGTGGCCGTGACGCTCGACAAGCCGCGCATTCCCTACAAGGAAACCATCCGCAAGAAGGCCGAGGCGCAGGGACGCCACAAGAAGCAGACCGGCGGCCGCGGACAGTTCGGCGACGTGTGGCTGCGCATCGAGCCGCTCGCGCGCGGCAAGCAGTTCGAGTTCGTCGACGGCGTCGTGGGTGGTGTGGTGCCGGGCAAATTCATTCCCGCGGTGGAAAAAGGTGTGGTTGCCACCATGGAGATGGGCGTCATCGCCGGTTACCAGATGGTGGACGTCAAAGCGACCATCTATGACGGCAGCTATCACACCGTCGACTCGTCGGAGCAGGCCTTCAAGACGGCGGGCTCGCTTGCGTTCAAGGCCGCCGTGGAAAAAGCCGGCCCGGTGCTGCTCGAGCCCATCGTTATTCTGAAAGTGAAGGTGCCCGACGAGTTCCTCGGCGACGTCATGGGCGATCTCTCCGGCCGTCGCGGGAAGATCCAGGGTACCGAGAATGTGGGCCGCTTCGCCGTGGTCACCGCCCAGGTGCCCATGGCCGAGCTCTACAAGTATTCCACGCACCTGCGTTCCATGACGCAGGGGCGCGGCTCGCACACGCGCGAGCTCTCGCACTACGAAGAAGTGCCGCGCGAAATCGCGGACAAGATCATCGCCGAGCACAAGGCGGCGGTCGAAGCGCAGAACAAATAATCAAGGGAGTGAATTGAATGTCCGGACATTCCAAGTGGTCACAGATCAAGCACAAGAAGGCCAAAACCGACGCCGTGCGCGGCAAGGTCTTCACCAAGTTGATCCGTGAGATCACCATCGCGTCGCGCCAGGGCGGCGGCGACCCCGCAGGCAACCCGCGCCTGCGCCTGGCCATCCAGACCGCGAAGGAAGCCAACATGCCCGCCGACAACATCACGCGTGCCATCAAGAAGGGCACCGGCGAGCTCGAAGGGCAGATGATCGAGGAATGGTCGTATGAGGGCTACGGCCCGGCCGGCGTCGCGCTTATCATCGACGTGGTCAGCGACAACCGCAACCGTACCACCAGCGAAGTCCGCCACGCGCTTACCAAGCACAACGGCAACCTGGGTGAGAACGGCGCCGTGGCGTGGAATTTCGAGACCAAGGGCGTAATAACAGTGGACCGCAAGGGCCTCGACGAGGACACTATCATGTCGGCGGCGCTCGAGGCGGGCGCCGCGGACGTGAGCGACGAGGGTGAGGTGTGGGAAGTCTACACCGAACCCACCGACCTCTCGGCGGTCAGCGAAGCGCTCAAGAAGGGCGGCATCGCGACCCAGTCGGCGGAAGTTCTGCGGGTGCCCAAGACGTACGTCAAGCTCGACGGCGACGACGCGCGCAAGGTCATCAAGCTCGTCGAAATGCTCGAAGAGCTGGACGACGTCCAGCGCGTGAGCGCGAACTTCGACATCCCCGACGAAATTCTGCATCAGGGCTAGCGGCCGTCCTTTGGTAACGGCCGCGTCACACGGGCGCTTTTCGCGCCACGGAGCACGGCCGTCCGCACCGCGTACTGCATACTCGGCGTTGATCCCGGCAGCAACGTCACCGGCTTCGGGCTGGTGCGTGGCACCGGCGACGACGTGCAGTACGTTTTCTCGGGCACGGTTGTGGCCGGGCGCACCGCATCGCGGCATGAACGCTTGCGCGAAATCTTCACCGGCATCGCGCGCGTCATCGCCCAGTACCAGCCCACCCATTTCGCCATCGAGGACGTGTTCTACAGCAAGAATCCACGCAGCGCCCTGGTGCTCGGTGAAGCGCGCGGCGCCGCGATTCTCGCGGCCGCCATGGCCGGGCTTCCCGTATTTGAATATTCTGCACGCGAAGTGAAGCAGTCGGTGACCGGCAACGGTGCGGCCGACAAATCACAGGTGAGTTACATGCTTGGGAAAATGCTCGGGCTGCGTGAGCTTCCGGAGCGCGCCGACGAGAGCGACGCCATTGCCATCGCGATGTGCCACGCCTTCAAGCGCCGTGAATGGAGCGTGGCCGTGAAATGATTGCGCGCGTGCGGGGAAGAGTTGTGAGTGTGGAACCTCGTTGCATCGTCGACGTGAACGGCGTTGGGCTCGAGCTCGCCATTCCGGAGAAAGACCGCGAAGCGCTCGCTCCCGTCGAAGGCGAGACGACGTTTCACACCCATCTCGTCGTGCGCGAGGACAGCCTCAGTCTGTTTGGATTTCTGCATCGCGAGGACCGCGATCTGTTCCTCAAACTGATCAGCGTCTCGGGCGTGGGTCCCAAGATCGGGCTGACCGCGCTTTCCACCTATCCGGCCGCGCGCGTGGCGAGTGCCATCCGGGGCGGGGATTCGGCGTTTCTCGCCAAGATCCAGGGCATCGGCAAGAAGACGGCCGAGCGCATCGTGGTCGATCTGGCCGGCAAGATGGAGGAGTTCCTGACCGGCGCTCCCGAGCCGCTGCCAACTTCATCCGGCGTGCGCGACGAAGTGCTGCTGGCGCTCACCAGCCTGGGCATGTCGCACAACGCCGCCGAGGGAGTTCTGGATCGAATGGAATGGAACGACAACGACACCGCCGAGGAAGTGGTGCGTCGCGCACTCAAGTACGCAGGCGGAGCATGACCAGATGACGAAGAACGATCGCATCAGCAATCCGGGCATGGAAGCCGACGACGCCAAGAGCGACGCGCTCCTGCGCCCGCGCAAACTCGAGGAGTTTGTCGGCCAGACCGAGCTCAAGGAGAACCTGCGCGTTTTCATCGAGGCGGCGAAGAAGCGCGGCGACGCGCTCGACCACGTGCTCCTCTACGGCCCGCCGGGGCTGGGCAAGACCACGCTCGCGCACATCATCGCCAGCGAGCTCGAGGTTCCCATCAAGGTGACCTCGGGACCCGCCTTCCAGAACGCGGCCGAGCTGCTCGGCGTCTTGAGCCACGTCGAAAAGAACCAGGTCATTTTCATCGACGAGATCCACCGCCTGCCGCGCGTGCTGGAAGAGCACATGTACCAGGCCATGGACTCGCTCAAATGCGAGCTCATCGTCGACAAGGGCCCCAATGCGCGCCACTACACGCTCAACATCGAGCCCTTCACGCTGGTGGGTGCCACGACACGCGCGGGGATGATCACGGCGCCCTTGCGCGACCGTTTCGGCGTGGTCATGCGCCTCGACTTCTACACGCCCGAGGAGCTGTGCACGATCATTCACCGCTCGGCGCACATTCTGGGCATTCCGGTGTCCGAGGACGGCGCCGAGGAAATCGCGCGGCGCTCGCGCGGCACACCGCGCATCGCCAACCGGCTCTTGAAGCGCACGCGTGATTTCGCGCAGGTGCAGGGCAAAACATCGATCGACCGCGAAGCCGCAGACTACGCGCTGGATCGTCTGCGCGTGGACAAGCGCGGCCTGGATGAGATGGACCGGCGTATTCTGATGTCCATCGTCGAGAAATTCAGCGGCGGGCCCGTGGGGATCCAGTCGCTGGCCGTGGCGGTGAGCGAAGAGCAGGAAACCATCGAGGATGTCTACGAGCCGTTCTTGATCCAGCAGGGCTTTCTGCAGAGAACACCGCGCGGTCGCGTGGCCACGCCGCTCGCGTTGACACACCTGGGCATTGCGGGTGCCGCGCCCGCCGAGGGTGACTCCGGCCGTTTATTCTAGTTCGCCGCCGCGGTGGCGATGTCACGAATGCAAGTTTCTGAATTTTCCTTCGAGCTTCCCGACGAATTGATCGCGCAGGAACCGGCGGCCGAGCGTACCGCGAGCCGGCTGATGGTGGTTGCGCGCCATGGCGACGCTCCCGCACAACACACCACCTTCGCGCGTCTTCCCGATTTTCTCCGCAGCGGCGACGTGCTGGTGGTCAATCGCACGCGTGTCGTGCCCGCGCGCATGTTCGCGACGCGGGCCGACGGTGTTCAGTTCGAAGTGCTCTTCTTGTCCAAGTACGATGAGCGTCATTTCCTGGCATGGGCGAAGCCGGGCAAGAGGCTGCGCCCCGGCAATGTGCTCGAAGTTGCAGGAGGCGGGCGCATTTCGTTCATCGGCCGCGAACGAGGCGACCGCATGGGACTGTTCGACGTGGATGTGGATGACACCGTCGACACGCTTCTCGAACGGAGCGGCCACATCCCGCTCCCTCCTTATATTCACCGTGCGGACGCCGGTGCCGACCGCGAGCGCTATCAAACCGTCTTCGCGCGCGAACCGGGGTCGGTGGCGGCTCCTACCGCTGGGCTGCACTTCGACGACACCCTGCTCGCCGCACTGCGCGCGCAGGGTGTGCGTGTCGTGGACATCGCGCTGCACGTGGGTCCGGGAACGTTTCAGCCCTTGTTCGAGGACGAGGTGGAGAAGAATCATCTGCATGCGGAGCGTTTTGCTATCGACGCCGGCACGCTGCGCGAAGTGGCGCTGGCGAAGCGCGAACAGCGCCGCGTGATCGCGGTGGGGACGACGGTGACGCGCACGCTCGAGCACGCCGCGCGCGAAGGTTGGCTCGACGGGCCCCACCAGGACCGCAGCGGAGAGACTCGTCTGTTTCTGTATCCCGGCGCCGAGTTCAAGGTTGTCGACGCGCTGATCACCAACTTCCATCTTCCGCGCTCGTCGCTGCTCATGCTCGTATGCGCGTTCATGGGCACCGGGAGCACGCTCGCCTGCTACCGGGACGCCGTCGAGCGCGGCTATCGTTTTTTCAGCTACGGCGACGCCATGTTGATCGCGTAGCGGGGCTGAGCAGCTCGAAAAACCGCGTTGGTCCGCCGCAAAATCCGCCCGATTTCCCGTGGTTGCCAGCCCGGGTGGTGTGGGCTATTTTTCGGGCAGCCTTCCCCTCCAGGGAGATACCCATAAATGAAAAAGAAGATACTCATCATCGCCGGGTCCGTGGTCGTAGTCATCGTGGTGGCGGTTGCCATCCTGGCCATGAACCTGAACAAGATCATCAACAGCAAGAAGGGTGTGCTGCTCGCTCAGGCGAAGCAGACCACCGGTCGTGACATTTCCATCGGGGATGTCGGCGTTACGTTGTGGCCCGGCCTCGGCGCGCGCGTGAGCGATGTGGTCGTGAGCGACGACCCCGCGTTTTCCACCGAGCCGTTCGTGCGTGCGAAGCAACTCGTCGTGAACGTGAAGTTCATGCCGCTCCTGCGCAAGCAGGTGGAGATCAAGCGCCTGGTCCTCGACGAGCCCAACATCGTCATCATCAAGGCGGACGCGAAGCATTTCAATTTCACCAGCCTGGTGACGACCGCGAGCCCGCCGTCCGCCGACGGTGCGCCGGCCGCAAAGCCGAACAACTCCAACATGGCCGCCGTGCTGGCTTTCGCCGACATCAAGAACGGCACGCTGCGTTATGTCGATCAGATGACCAAGTTGGATCGCACCATTCGCGACATCGACTTCACCGCGAGCAATGTTGGCATCGGCAAGAAGCTGGATGCGAAGCTCCATGCTGCCGTGTTCGGGGAGAAGCAGGACGTGAAGATCGAGGCCAGCGCGGGGCCCATCGCCAACCCGGCTGACAAGGTGGCCCTGGGAGCGACGCCGCTGGACGTGAAGTTCGAGCTCGCACCGGTGGCGGTCGCAGAGCTGATGGCGGCGGCACCAAAGCAGCCGGGGGCTCCCGGCGCGCCCGCGCCGCAACCGATTCCCGGTGACGTCACGGCGACTGCGGAGCTCGAGGGCACGCTCGGTCAGGCCAATCTCGAGAATCTCAACATCGCCGCCACGCTGCTCGGCGCGAAGGATCCCAACGTGAAGCTCAGCGCGGCGGGCGGACCCTTCGATTTCACGGCCGATTCGACGCTTGTGTTCGCCCACGCCGTGCTCAAGGGCAGGCTCGAGACCGAGCCCATCGCGCTCTCAAACTTCAAGATGACGAGCAAGGACCCGAAAACGCCGGCGCCCGTGCTGGGCGGTGACATGCGCGCCAGCGCCACCTTTGACGGTAATTTGACGGCACTCTCGTTCACCGGCGTCGTGGACGCGAGCAATGCTTCCATGGAGCAGAAGGACAAGACGGGAAAGACATCGTTCAGCAAGAAGGCCGGCATTCCCGCGAAAGCAACGGTGCAGGGAACATTTCGTCCCCAGCACACGCCGGGCGAAGGGCTGGATCTGTCGAAGATCGACATCGTGTTTCACACGCTCACCGGGACGGGGGCGGGGCGCGTAGTGCCGTTTCCTCCCAACAAGAGCATGAACCTCACGCTGGATGCGAAAACTTCGCTCACGCCGTGGAACGACCTCTTGCCCGCCATGGCGCCGTTCGCGCTCGGCGGTGATGCCGACGCCAGCATTCGCATCGCGAGCACGATGGCGCCGGGCGCAGAGCCCGACATCACCGGCACCGCGCGTTTCAAGAATGTGAGTGCGAAGGTGGAAGGGATGCCGAAACCGGTTGAGGGCGGCGAAGGTACGGCGGCGTTCACGATGAAGACGGCGAACATCAACGGCGCGAAGTTCCGCATCGGCGAGAGCCGCTTCGTGTTGGATTGCAACGTGAGTTCGTTCACGCCCATGACCGCCACTTACAGGGTCACGTCGGACGCCGTGAATCGCAACGATGTGCAGGCGCCGGCGCCGGGCGCCAAACCGTTCCCGCGCCCCGAGGTGTTCCGTGCGGTGGTGGCGACGGGCAATATGAAGCAAACGTCACCCACGGTGGTGGAGAACAACCTCGTGGTGAGCTCGAAGAACGGAACCGTTGCCAACATCGACTACACCGATTTCACCGCGGACGTGAAAGTGACGCCTGAAGTCACCACGATTACCAGCTACAACGCGAAGGCGCTGGGGGGCACGGTCGCCGGTGCCGGAACCATGGAGCCAAAGGCATCGAAGTTCGACGTCAACTCGAAGATCGAGAACGTGAACCTGGCCGAGTATTTCCGCTACAAGGCGCCCGCGCTCGCCGATCTGATGGTGGGGCGCTTCAGCGGCGACGTGCAGCTGGCGGGTGCCGGCAAGGACTGGACACAGATCGCCAAGAGCCTGACCGGCAAGGGCAACGCGCTGGTGCTCGAAGGTGCGCTCACGAATTTCAACATCGCGAACCAGATTGTATCGTCGCTGCAGGGAATGCCCATGGTGCCGGCGGACATTACGACGAAAATGAAGGCGCGCAATCCCAGGTTGTTCGCCGAGAACAAAACCGTGTTCCAGAATCTCTCGAGCAAGTTTCAAATCGCGAACGGAAAGATCATCGTTCCGGATCTCAAACTCGGTACCACCGACTTCGCGCTCGCGGGTGACGGCTGGTTCTCGCTGGACAAGGAGATGAACCTGAGCTCGGTGCTGACCATCAATCAGAAGATGGCAAACGATCTTGTCGCCGAGGTGCCGATGGTGAAGTACATCCTCTCACCCGATGGGCGCATCGATGTGCCGCTCAGTTTGTCGGGCGGCGTGCTGAAGCCCGCAGTCAGGGTGGATGCGACGGCGATGACGGCAAAATTCCAGAAAGCGATGCTCTCGCAGGGACAGAAACAGGTCGAAAGTCAGGTCAAGTCGGGCGTGAAGGGGCTGCTCGACGGCCTGGGCAAGAAGAAGGAACCGGCCAGACCCGCGCCGGTGGACACGACAAAGACACTGGCGCCGAAGCCCGCGCCCGCGAAACCTGATTCCAGCAAGGGATGACGCGCGTACCCGCCGGTTCCGTGTTAAAGTAGCCACATGCCGTTTTCCTTTCATCTCGACGCCACCAGCGGTGTGGCGCGCGCGGGTCGTGTTGTCACCGACCACGGCGAATTTCCGACGCCCGTGTTCATGCCCGTGGGCACGCAGGCGACTGTCAAAGGCGTCACCATCGAAGGCATTGCCGACACCGGCGCGCGCATTCTGCTCGGCAACACCTATCACCTGTGCATGCGCCCGGGCCCCGATCTCATCGAACGTGCGGGTGGGCTGCACAGGTTCATGGGCTGGGATGGAGCGATCCTGACCGATAGCGGTGGCTACCAGGTTTTCAGTCTCGCCAGTTTGCGCCGGCTGGGCGATGATGGCGTGCGTTTTCGCTCGCACGTGGACGGCTCGCTGCATATGTTCACGCCCGAATCGGTGATGAACGCGCAGGCGCGCATCGGCGCCGACATCATCATGAGCTTCGACTATTTCGGCGGTATTCCGTGCCCGCGACCGGACGCGGAACACTCGGTCGAGCTGACGACGGCGTGGGCGAAGCGCGGCCGCGATGTGAACGGCGCGCGCTTCAACCGTCATGGTTGGGAACAGGTGGTGTTCGGGATCGTGCAGGGCGCCGAGTACGAAGATCTGCGCCGTCGTTCCGCCGGGGAAATCATCGCACTCGATTTTCCGGGCTACGCTATCGGTGGTCTGGCCGTGGGCGAGGACAGGCAGCTGACGCGCGACATCACAGAATACACTGCGGCCATGCTGCCGCGCGAAAAGCCGCGCTATCTCATGGGAATGGGTACGCCGCTCGACCTGGTCGAGAGCGTCGCGCGCGGTGTCGACATGTTCGACTGCGTGCTGCCCACGCGCAACGGACGCACGGGAACCGTGTTCACGCGCGACGGCCGTATCGTATTGAAGAACGCCGTGCACACGCAGGATTTTGCGCCGCTGGATTCCGAGTGTGCGTGTGGCACGTGTACGCGGCATACGCGCGCGTATCTGCGCCACCTGTTTCTCGCCGGCGAGATGCTGGGGCCGATGCTGGCCTCGCAACACAACCTGTTCTTCTTTCAGGATGTCATGCGTGAAGCACGCCGTGCCATCCTGGATGATCGTTTTGCCGCGTGGCGCGCGGCGTTTGTTGATCGTTATGAGCGCGGAGAGACCGCGCGAGCCCGTGACCACGAAGACAGACAAAGGAGAATCTCTTGAATTCAATTCAGCCCCTGTTTGCCATGATGCCCGGTGCGGCCGCCAACGGTGCCGAGGGACCGAGCCCGTTCTCGATGCTCCTCCCCATTCTCGGCATGCTGCTCATTTTCTATTTTCTGATGATCCGTCCGCAGCAGAAGCGCCAGAAGGAAATTCAGAAGATGATCAGCGGCGTGAAGAAGGGCGACCGTGTTCTCACCGCGAGCGGCCTCTACGGCACCGTCGCCGGTGTGAAGGACGACGTGCTCGTGCTGCAGATCGCCGACAATGTGAAAGTCGAAATGATCAAGACCGCCATTACCGGCGTGGTAGCGCAGGGCAGCGAATAGCCGCACGTGGAACGCGCGATGTTGAAGCTTCGCTACTACGGTGACCCCATCCTGCGCCGACGCGCCATGGATGTGCAGTCCTTCGACGCCACGCTGCGCGACCTGGCGGCGCAGATGCTCGAAGCCATGGCGCGCGAAGAGGGCGTGGGGCTCGCGGCGCCGCAGGTCGGGCTCGACCTGCGCCTCCTGGTGGCGCTCGCCATGCGCGAGCCGGGTGACGAAACCGCCGAGCCCGTGGTGATGGTGAATCCGGAGATTCTCGAGCGCTCGCACGAATCCTGGGTTTATGAAGAGGGGTGCCTGAGCATTCCCGGAGTGCGGGGCGACGTCACCCGTCCCGAGCGGGTGCGCGTTCGCTACCAGGACCTCGAGGGGACCGAACACAGCCTCGACGCGGAAGGCATGTTCGCCCGCATTCTGCAGCACGAGATCGACCATCTCAACGGCAAGCTCTTCATCGACTATCTCTCTACGGCCGACAAGCTGCTCATCAAACCGAGGCTGCGCTCGATCGCGAAGCTCAACGACGATTAGCGAATGCCGGCAAAACTCCGCCTGGAATGACAACTCGAAGCATCGTCTTCATGGGGAGCCCGGACTTCGCCGTGCCGTCACTCGACGCGCTCGCCGAAAGCGGGCGCTACCGGCCGCAGCTCGTGGTCAGCCAACCCGACCGTCCGCGCGGCCGCGGCCAGGCGGTGGATCCGACGCCGGTGCGCGCGCGCGCACTCGAGCTGGGCATTCCCACCATCACCATGACGAAGGAAACCTACGCCGAAGGCGTGGAGGTGGTGCGCGCGACCCGGCCCGACGCCATCATCGTGGTGGCGTTCGGGCTCATCTTGCGCCGCGACCTGCTCGACATGCCGCCTTTCGGCTGCATCAACGTGCACGCGTCGCTGCTCCCGCGTCATCGCGGGGTGTCGCCCATTCAGGCTGCCATTCTGGCCGGCGATGAGGTGACCGGGTGCACCACCATGCGCATCGACGAAGGCGTCGACACGGGCAATATGCTCCTGCGCGCCGAAACGCCCATCGCTCCCGACGACACCGCCGGCACGCTGACGGCACGACTTGCCGGGATCGGCGCGCCGCTTCTGGTGCGCACGCTCGACGGCATTTTCGACGGCCGCGTGCACGACGTCGTGCAGGACCACGCGCTCGCCACCGTGACCAGGAAGATCCGCAAGCAACACGGCCTCATCGACTGGACGAGGAGTGCGATCGAACTCGAGCGCCGGGTACGTGCCATGACACCGTGGCCGAGCGCATACACATTTCTCGGCGGGCGTCGCTTGCAGATCGATTCTGCGGCCGTCTCGTCGCGTCCATCCAGCGCCGCTCCGGGTACCATCGTATCGCTGGATCCGCTGGTGGTGGCGTGCGGAGACGGTTCGCTGGAGATTCGCATGCTGCGACCGGAAGGGAAGCGCGCCATGACACCGCGGGAATTCCGTGCCGGCAACCGCCTTGCGGCCGGTGATGTTCTGGACGCGCCCGCCAAAGATTGACGCCGGGAGCGGAGGCGGTCTAAAGTCGCGTTCGTGAGAAGTTTTCTGAAGCGCCTGATCATTCTCGGCACACTCTTCTTCGCCGGCATTCTTCTGTTCAACAAGGTTCTCATGCCCGCGCTCGTGAAGCAGGGCAGCGTCGTAATCGTGCCCGACCTGCGCAACGCGAGCGAGGCGGAAGCCAAAGCGACGCTCTCGCGGCTCGGGCTTGTCATGCGCATCGAGCGCAGCGACTACGATTCGCAGGTGCCGGTGGGATTCATCCTGTCGCAGCAGCCGGAGGCCAACGAGAGTTTGAAACCCGGCCGTTCCGTGGCGGTGGTGGTGAGCCTGGGCACGCGCGTGCGCATGGTTCCCGATCTGCACGGTATGACGGCGCGCCAGGCGCGCAATGTGTTGCAGAGCGAGGGGCTCGACATTGGTCGTGTCGCGCGCGTGCAGCACGTGGGCGACGCGCGCGAGCGCGTCGTGGCATCGAGCCCGCAGGTGGGGGACGAAGTGCACGAAGGCGAGCTGGTGGATATCGTGGTGTCGGCACCGGGCGGAGCCAACGTGTTTCTGATGCCCGACCTGACGTCGCAGGATCTTTTTTTTGTGAGAGAAAAACTCGAGAAGCTGGGCTTTCGCGTCTCGTCGGTTCGTTATGAGGACCGCGAGGGCGTGTATCCCAACACCATCATCGATCAGAGCCCGGAACCGGGCGAACAGATTCGCGAAGGAGAATCGATTGAGCTGGTCGCATCTAGTTCGCGCTGACGGGGGAGCGCACCACGGTCGCGCTGCGGTGGCGCCCAGCCTCCTCGCCTGTGACTTCGCGCATCTTGCCGACGAACTCGCGCGCGTGGAAAAAGCGGGCGTCTAGTTGCTGCACCTCGACGTGATGGACGGTCATTTCGTGAAGAACATCACCTTCGGCCCGCCGCTGGTGAAGAGCGTGGCAGGCGTCGCGAAGACCACGCTCGATACCCACTTGATGATCGAGAATCCCGACCGCTACATCGAGCCGTTCATGCAGGCGGGTACGCACGTTCTGACCATTCATGTCGAGGCGAGTACGGACGTGCGCCGCGACCTGCGGACCATCCGGAACCTCGGCGGCAAAGCCGGGCTCGCCTTGAACCCTGACTGCCCGTTCGAAAAGCTCGAACCCTACCTGGGGGAAATCGACCTGCTCCTCGTAATGAGCGTGTTTGCCGGCTTCGGGGGACAGAGCTTCATCGAGGGCTCGTTGGCCCATGTCGAACGGGCGGCCCATCTGCGCAAGCTGCATGGCCATAACTTCGCCATCGAGATCGACGGGGGCATCACCCCGGAAACCGCCCTGCGGGCCCGGCAGGCCGGGGTTGATATCCTGGTGGCGGGAACGGCCATCTTTCGAACCCCGGACTACGGGTCCTCGATTCGCGCCATCCGGGGATAGTACCGGCATCCGTGGAGGGCCGAAACAGCCCTTTCAGGCCCGCCCGGCCCCCATAAGCCCCCGGCCCTTTAGCACTTGCCCCCTCCCCCGGGGGGGTGGTAATCTCCATCGCTTACTGGCCAGTTTCCTGGAAAGCCTTCGGACGGTATTGCCACCCGGTCCGCTCTCCCGTTTCGAGCCAGGTCAATGAAGCTGCGTCGTACGCTCGTTGGAGGGCGTGCAGGACGCCGGGTGCGCGTGCATGTTCCAGAGCCTGACGGAAAAATTCGAGCGCGTTTTTGCGCGCATCCGTTCGCGCGGAAAACTGTCCGAAGAGGATGTGCGCGAGACGGCGAAGGAAGTTCGCCGCGCGTTGCTCGAGGCGGACGTCAACTTCCGCGTGGTGAAGGACTTCGTCGCGCGGATCGAGGAACGGCTGGTCGGGGAAGAAGTCCACAAGAGCTTCACCCCGGAGCAACAGATCGTCCGCGTCGTCAACGACGAGTTGACGCAGCTGCTGGGTGGAAGCGTCGCACCGTTCCACCTCAAGCGTCCCACCAGCGTCATCATGGTGGTGGGGCTGCAGGGATCGGGCAAGACAACATTCTGCGCCAAGCTTGCCGCCATGCTGCGCAAGCGCGGACGCAAGCCGCTGCTGGTCGGACTCGACGTGTACCGCCCCGCGGCCATGGATCAGCTCGAGATCCTGGGCAAACAGATCAACGTCCCGGTGGCGCGCGCCGAAAAAGGCGAGACCGATGTGCTCGCGCTGTGGCGCCGCGCACAGGAAACCGGGATTCAGAAGTTGTGCGATACGCTGATTCTCGACACGGCGGGCCGTCTGCACGTCGATGAAGAGATGATGGCGGAGATCGCGTCGCTCTCCAAAGCGGCCGATCCGGAAGAAACGCTCCTCGTCCTCGACAGCATGACGGGACAGGAAGCGGTGAACGTCGCGAGCGCGTTCAAGGAACGCGTCGCGGTGAGCGGCATCGTGCTCACCAAGCTCGACGGCGATGCGCGCGGCGGTGCCGCGCTCTCGGTGCGCGCGGTGACGGGAGTGCCCATCCGGTTCGCCGGCATGGGCGAGAAGCTCTCGGATCTCGAGCCGTTCTATCCGGAGCGCATGGCGTCGCGGATTCTCGGCATGGGCGACGTGATGTCGCTGATCGAGAAGGCGCAGCAGGCCATCGATGTCAACGAGGCGGCGGCGCTCGAAAAGAAAGTTCGCTCGCAGTCGTTCGACATGCAGGACTTTCTGGGCGAGATCCAGCGCCTCAAGAAGATGGGTTCGCTGGACGACATGCTGAAGATGATCCCCGGCGCGTCGCGCATGATGCCGCAGGGCGCCCAGGTTGATCCGAAGCACATGAAGCGCGTG
>CAZULB010000017.1:14398-38200 GCA_964621155.1 uncultured bacterium
CCCAAAGACGCGCAGGTGGATGAATCGCGGCTGAAGCGCGTGGAGGCCATCATCTACTCCATGACGCCGGGTGAGCGGGCGCGGCCCCATCTGCTGGATGGCAGCCGGCGCAAGCGGATCGCGAAAGGCAGCGGCACCACGGTGCAGGACGTGAACGCGCTGCTCAAGCAGTTCGAAGAAATGAAAAAGATGATGAAGATGGTCGGTAACCTGCAGAAAAAGAAGAAAGGCAGACGGCTCGGATTCTAGAGCCGTGGAGGTATAGAAAGTGTCGGTAAAACTCAGACTCAAACGCATGGGCACCAAGAAGCGCCCGTTCTATCGCATCGTGGCGACGGATTCGCGCAACCGGCGCGACGGCCGCTTCATCGAGGAGCTCGGCTATTACGATCCGCTCACCGTGCCGCCCAACATCAAGCTGGAAGAAGAGCTCATTTTCAAATGGCTCAAGAACGGCGCGATTCCGTCCACCAACGTCGAAGCCCTCATGCGCCGCATGGGCACGCTCAAGAAGTGGCAGTTCGTGAAGGACGGCGTGGCTGCGGATCAGGTCGATGCGAAGGTGGCCGCCGTGGTGGAGAAGGAGACCAAGGGTCTCACCACCGAGGAGCGCCGTCGCCGCTTCCAGTCGAAGCGCGTGTCCAAGAAGGCCAAGGCCGCTGCGGGCAAGTCCGCGGCCGCTGAAGGCGCTTAGTTCGATAACGGCTGATGGCCGAGGCAACCCGGCAGTCGATCCAGGCGATGATCGAGTACATCGCGACATCGCTCGTGGATGACAGGAGTTCCGTCGAGGTGAAGGAATCCACCAAGGAGGACTACATCGTGATGGAGCTGACCGTGCGTCCGGAAGACCTCGGCAAGGTGATCGGAAAGAACGGACAGACCGCGCGCGCGATACGCACGCTGGTCAACGCAGCCGCGAGCCGCGCCGGCGAGAAGATCATTTTCGAGATTCGCGAATGATTCCGGTCAGCGAGGTGTTTCTCGGGCGCTTCGTCAAAGCGTTCGGCATCCGGGGCGAACTCAAGTTGTACGCTTCGGGTGATTTCTGGTTCGACGCGCTGGAGTCCGAGCGCCTCTACATCGTGCGCGACAACGAAGATGAGAAGCGTCCGGTGGTCATCGAGTACGCGCAGGCGCACCAGAAACAGTACATCGTGAAGCTCGAGGGTATCGACGAGCGCAGCGAAGCTGAAGCGGAAGTCGGAGCCAACCTGTTCATCGACATGCAGGAGCCCGACGTGGATCTGCCCGAATACGAACTGCCCTTCCAGGTGATGGGCATGCGCGTGAAAACCGAAGACGGGCGCGACGTGGGTCATATTACCGACGTGATCGCGTCGCCCGGGCAGAACGTATACGAAGTGACCGCCGACGGCGGCAACAAGGTGTTGATCCCGGCGGTGGACGCATTCATCGTCGCGCGCAATTTTGACGACGGTGAAATGACGGTCCGGCCGATTCCGGGACTGTTGGACGGGTGAGTTTCGTGCGCATCAATGTGGTCACGATTTTTCCGGAGACCATGGATGCAGTGTTCGCGACCGGAATGCTCGCGGTTGCGGCGAAAAAGGGCCTGGTCGAATTTCGAAGCAGGAGCCCGCGCGAGTTCACCAGCGACGCGCACCGCACCGTGGACGACTCGCCCTTCGGTGGTGGCGCGGGGATGGTCATGATGGCGCCGCCGATCGTGGACGCCGTCGAAAGTTTTGGAATCGTTCCTGGCTCGCCCGTCATCTTGATGAGCCCGGCGGGCAAACGATTCGACCAGGCAGCCGCGCAGCGGCTGTCGGAAGAGAGAGAGCTCACCTTCATCTGCGGACGCTACAAAGGCGTCGACGAGCGGGTGAGGGAGCTGGTGGTGACGGAAGATATTTCGCTCGGAGACTTTGTGCTCTCGGGCGGTGAATTTGCGGCCGCGGCGGTGATCGAAGCCGTCGTGCGGCTCAAGGCCGAGGTGCTGGGCAACGAGGAGTCCGCCAATAGCGACTCCTTCGCGCCGGGACGGGAAGGGCTCCTCGACAGCGCGTGGTACACGCGCCCGGCGGAATACCGCGGGTTGCGCGTCCCCGACGTCCTCATGTCGGGCCACCACGCCGAGATCGAGAAATGGCGGCGCCAGTCGTCGCTGGAGCGAACCCGGCAGCATCGACCGGACTTGTTGAATCTGGATCCGAAAAATCGTTCGTAGCCGAGTGCAAGGAGGCAGTGGTATGAACATCATGGACCGTATCGAAGCGCGGATGCTCTCGAAGAAGACCCATGACTTCCGCGTGGGCGACACCGTCAAGGTCATGGTGCGGGTCGTCGAAGGCAACAAGGAGCGCGAACAGGCGTTCCAGGGCACCGTCATCAAGCAGAACGGAAAGGGTCTCACCGAGACCTTCACCGTGCGCAAGGTCAGCTCCGGCATCGGTGTCGAGCGCGTGTTTCCGCTTCATTCGCCCAACGTGACCAAGATCGAAGTGCTTCGCCGCGGTCGTGTGCGTCGTGCCAAGCTCTACTACCTGAGGAAACGCGTTGGCAAAGCGGCTCGAATCCAGGAGAAGCAGGAAAAGCGCGAAGGAAAGCCGGCCAGCGCCGAGTAACGTGGCTGGCCCCACGGACGCTCCGGTCGCCGGCAGCGCCCGCGTCAAACCTTCGCCGTCCGAGAAGCGGGCCCATGCCGCGCTTCGCCGTCGTTTCAAAAAGCTCTGCGCCTTTGACCATGAGTTCGAGGCGCAGGGCTTTTCTCTTATAGCCGGTGTGGACGAAGCCGGACGCGGGGCCCTTGCCGGGCCGGTGGTTTGCGCGGCAGTCGTGCTGCGCGACGAATCGCCACTGCTGCGCGTAAACGATTCCAAACAGATCGAAGAGGAAGAGCGCGAGGAGTTGTTCGCCGAGATCGTGGCCAACGCCCTCGCCGTGCGGATTTCCTTCAGCCAGCCGGCTGCCATCGACCACCACAACATTCTCCAGGCCACCTTGATGAGCATGCACCGGGCGGTGGACACGCTGCGTCCCCGGCCCGACCTCGTCCTGGTGGACGGCCGCGAGCTGTTCCAGTGGGACGGCCGTATGGTTCCGGTCATCAAGGGCGACGGCAAGAGCCTGCGGGTGGCGGCCGCCTCCATTGTGGCCAAGGTGGCCCGGGACCGGCTCATGCGCCGCCTGCACCGCCGGTACCCGAGCTACGGGTTCGACCACAACAAGGGGTACGGCACTTCCGACCACTGGGACGCCATCCGCGCCCACGGCGTGGCCGATGTCCACCGGAAGACCTTCGTCCTGAAATACGTTGCAAACAACCTCTCGATGTTCTAATTATTATTGCAGTTGGGTGGGGAGGTGCGGTGGGGATGCACACGAAACAAACCGGCCAGTGGGGCGAGGAAATCGCCGCCCTGTTTCTTCGTCTCAAAGGGTTCGAGATCCTGTACACGAACGCGCGCTACGAGCGTCGCGAAGTCGATCTGGTGGTGCGTGACAGGTCCACGCTGGTGGCTGTAGAGGTGAAGCTCCGGATCGGAAACCGGTACGGAGCTGCCGTCGAGGCCATCGACGAGCGCAAGTTGATGCGGTTGCGGACAGCGCTGACCGGCATCGCCAGAGAGCTCGGGCTCAACCTCTCGCCCCGCATCGATGTCGTCACCATCGACCTCGAGCCGGGCGGAGAGTGCATGAAGATCGAACACTACGCCGGAGTGAGTTGATTTCTGGCTAGCCCCGTCTGAGGTGATCTGATTTGAAGAGACTTGTTCTACTCCTCGTCGCGGCATCGCTCGCGATGTCAGCCTGTTCCTCGGTCAAGAAAGTGGTCGTGAAGGACATTCCCCTTCAGGATCAGGAAGCCGTCCTTGAGAAGTACAAGGATCGCAACGTGTGGACGCGTGTCACCATTCATGACATGGGTGATGGCGGCTCCATTCCGCGCGACGAAAAAGTGAAGATTGCCGACGTGGCCATGCACTACAAGGGCTCGGTCACGGTGCAGACGCTCAAGAAGAAGAACCGGGTCGTGCAGGGCCTCGAGCTCGATCGCCCGCTTACACCCGAGAAGATCGACGCCCGGCTCAACGAGCTGTTCTGGTTCGACGATCCGACCATCCGCCACGTCAAGTTCATCCGGAAGTACGGCAAGAAGACGGCGCAGGCCATCATGGACCACCAGTTGTTCGTGGGCATGCCCGCGGCCGCCGCGATGGATTCATGGGGTCCCCCCGCCAGCAAGCAGACCAACGAGCTGCAGGGCATCATCAACGAGCGCTGGATTTATCCGACCGATAACGCGAAAAAGACCAAGGCGCTGGACTTGCAGGGCGATGCCAAGAGCAAGGGCGAGCTCCTGGTGAAGCGCTGGGACGAGTGAGCCACACACGCGCGCCAGCGCGTGCATGAGTTCTTGCGAACGGGCGTTCTGAAAAGGACGCCCGTTTCGTTTGTGGCGTGGGGTGTTGCGCCTACCAGGTGGCCGGCACGACGCGCAGAATCTCTTCGGGAGTGGTCTTTCCCACCAGCAGTTTTCTTCCCGCGTTGGAAAGCAGCGGCTCGGCGCCGTCCTTGCGCGCCAATTTTGCGATCTCGGGCTCGTTGGCGTTGTCGCGGATCATGACGCGCATGGCGTCAGTGAGTTCAATCACCTCGAACGCTGCGGTGCGTCCGAAAAAGCCCGTCTTTCTGCACTTTTCGCATCCGGCGCCCCTTCGAACCTGCGACTGATCCACGTCGCCGGCGAGGCCGAGGAGCTGGAGGGTCTCGGCGGGCACGATGTCGGACTCGCCGCAGGAATCGCACACCAGCCGCATGAGACGCTGTGCGACCAGACCGATCACGGTCGAGGCCACGAGGAAGCGTTCGATGCCGAGATCGACGAGGCGGGTGATGGCGCCGATGGCGGTGTTGGTGTGGAGGGTCGAGAACACGAGGTGGCCGGTGAGGGCCGCCTGCACGGCGTACTGGGCCGTCTCGGTGTCGCGAATCTCGCCCACCATGATGACGTCGGGATCCTGGCGCAGCACGCTGCGCAGCGCGTTCGCGAATGAAATCCCCACCGACTCCTGAACGGCAATCTGATTGAAGGGCTCGTGCACCATCTCGATGGGGTCCTCGATGGTGATGACGTTGACTTCGGGCGAGCTCAGCGCCTGCAGCGACGAATACAGCGTCGTGGTCTTGCCGCTGCCGGTCGGGCCGGTCACCAGGATGATGCCGTGCGGCTTGTGCAGCACGCGCTGGTAGCTGGTCATCTGCTCGGGGGTGAAGCCGAGGGCCGGGATGTCCTGGAGCAGAATGGTCGGATCGAAGATACGGATCACGACCTTCTCGCCGAACGCCACGGGAACGGTCGAGACGCGCAGCTCGATCTCGCTGTCCTTGAAGGCCGACTTGATGCGGCCGTCCTGCGGGCGGCGCTTCTCGGCGATATCGAGCCGCGACATGATCTTGATGCGCGACACGAACGCCGGATAGACCTGCTTCGGGATCGAGTGGGTGTCGTGGAGACAGCCGTCAATGCGCAGGCGCACCACGGCGCGCTCGCGTTTGGGCTCGATGTGAATGTCGCTCGCGCGCTGCTCGAACGCGTACTGGAGGAGCAGATCCACCGCGCGCACCACGTGCTGATCGGAGCTGTCGAGCTCTTCGTCGCCGCGCACGTTGACGAGCTGCTCGAGGTTTCCGATGTCGAAGCTGGCGCTGCGCATCTTCTCGGCCTTCTGCAGCGAGCGCTCGAAGGCAAAGATCTCGTTGATCGTCTTCAGGATCTCGCCGCGCAGGGCGAGTACGGGCTCCACCGTGTAGTTGGTGGCGTGCTCGATGTTGTGAATGGCGTTCTTGTCGTACGGATTCACCATGGCCACGTGCAGGCGCCGGCCCTCGAGCTGGATGGGCACCATGAGGTGCTTCAGCGCGAAGGGCTTGGAGACAATGGCGGCGAGCCTGCGCGCGTCGAGCTTGAGGGGATCGATGCGTGTGAAGGTGACGTTGGTCGCCTCCGCAAAAACGCGACACAGCTCTTCCTCATCGATGAATTCGCGGCGCGGATTGCGGCTGGGAAAGCGGAAGCTCGCGATGACCTCGAGCGGAGAGACGAAGCCGCCGTCGGAGAGCCCACGCTCACGCAGCTCGCGCGCGACCACCGTGCGGCGTGCGGCGCCGTCATTACGGAGCGTGGCGGCCTGCTCGGGCGAGAGCAGGCGCCGCTCGAGGAAAAGGTCGATCGCGCGCCCGATCTCGAAGGTATCGTCGCGACGGACCGTCCGGTCTTGAGTCTTGGTGGGTATGCCCATGCGTGAAGGCGCCGGCGGGTGGCAGCAAGTTCGCCAGCCGTCGCGCGCACAGCGGCCATCCGCAATGAATGGACCGGATAGCACCGTGTGACAGGGAAATTTTTGCCTTCGTTGCGGGCGCGGGGCCGGGCGCCTAACTCGTGCCCCGGCACGGGCTCCGAGCCGCCGCGGCATCCCGGGGGAACGCGCGCCACGACGGGCCCCAACTTGCCTTTTTCCTACCCAATGTGATACAATAAGTGTGCTCAATAACCACATAGCATCACTTGATTTAGCATCCGAAGGAGTACCCTCATGAAAAGGTGGTTATGGGCGTCCGCGCTCGTGCTGTGCATGGCAGCCCCCGCTTTCGCAGACGCCATTTACTATGCCCCCCAGGTGACGGGTGCGCGCGAGCGCAGCAATGTCCGCCACTACCTCTTCGTCAAGAATCTCACTGGCGACAAGCGCGAGGTCTACGACGAGTACGGTTACACGCCGTATCGACTGCGCCTGAACGAATACGGCCAGGTCAACGAGCAGTGGACGTACTACGAAGTCGGCAAGGTGTTCGTGTTCGACCAGTGCAACCGGCTCAAGGCATCGCACAACATCTCCGTCGAGCACCGCCGCGACTGGCAGTACCAGAAGAACTACCACGGGTACGAAGAGGACGTGTGTAACGACGATTAGCAGTCCGCCAGGAAACTACCCGCCGGTCCGCCACTGGACGGGATAGGACGAGGAGGCCCACACACACAACGGGCCTCCTTGTTTTTTGTGGGGCGTGAACGTGACTGCTCCCACCGGTGGGAGTGAGGGAGCGATGGGACATCATGTGGAAAGCAACTGTCGTCGGCGCGTCCGCGTGAGGCGCGGCGGATCGCGAGCAAGCAAAGGGCTCGCTCCCGCCGCGCTTGCTGCTCTGGGTTGAAATGAACGACCACGCGCCCGTGTGATTTTCGAAGGATTGTTCTTGCGGCGGTCGTTCTTGCTTTCAAGAAATCTTCTCGCGTGAAAAGAAAGTCTTTGACCGGTTTTTGAAATCACCTTTTCAATTTTCTGAGCTGCACGCAGAGGAGTGCATCCAGGTGGTTTCTTCTCCCATCTGAGCGTCGTTCTGGTCGATCTATTTTCTTTTGACACTCCACGCGAGATCCTGCCATCCATCGCAAATCCCGACGCCGAAAACACCCCTGTTATATTGCGCAAAGCAGTGGGCGTTTTCGGGAGGTTGTGTTGTGAATCTGCTCCGCATGAACGACTCCGAGTTCCATCTCGAGTTTGAAGCCGCCGCGCGAGTTCATCAATCATCGACTCTCAACATGCTTCACTTCATCAACGACTGCGAGCGGCGGAAGTCCTACCTCGACCGCGGCTACAGTTCGATCTTTGATTACTGCGTGCGCCGGCTGAAGTATTCGTCCTCCACGGCCGGCCGGTTGATCCAGGCCGCGCGCTGCATCCGCCAGCACCCGGAAGTCCTGCGCATGCTGGAAGCGCGCGAGGTCAGCGTGAGCTCTATCTGCCAGGTGGCGACGATTCTGGACGATGACAACAAGGAGTCCATTCTCGGTCGGATCAAGGGCGCCTCACGCCGCGAGGTGGAACGCATCGCATGCGACTACCGCCCGCCCATGGCCCTGGGTGATCGCATGGTGCCGGTGCGGGTGGCGACCGGGGATGGGGCGCAGCACATGGTATTCGCTCAATTCCTGGCGTCCGAGGAATTCGCGGCGATCTTTGACGACGTTCGCAACCTGTTGTCGAACTCGGGGGAGATGAGCTACGGCGACATCGTGCTGGCCGTGTTTTGGGAGTATCGCGATCGTCACAGCCCGTTAGCTCGAAAGAAGCAACGCGATACGAAGAAGGGATCAGCAAATCTTGACTCCCACCAGTGGGAGTCGAGTCTTGCGAAAAAAGGAGAAACTGGTCTTCACTCCCACCAGTGGGACTGCGAAAGCGATCAATCGCGCTACATCCCTGACGAAGTCAGGGATGCAGTCTGGCTCCGCGACGGCGGGCAATGCACGTTTGTCGCCGTCGACGGAACGCGGTGCCGTTGCCGGACAGGCCTGGAAGTCGATCACATCAATCCGTTCGCCCATCACGGCGGCCGTGAGCTGTCAAACCTGAGGCTGCTATGCGGCGGTCATAACCGTCTCGCCGCCGAGCGAACGATGGGGAAGCACGTCATGCAGCCATACTGGAGACGGCAGTAAAGAATGCGTAGAATGGCACGAGCATGAACACCGTCATCATCATTGCCAACGTTTGGAACCCGTCACGTGGTGGGGGAGAGCCCGCGCAGCTGCGGGCGGTGTGGATAGCAAACGGCCGCATCGCCGATGTGACGCCCGTGGAGAGCGCCCCCAAGAAGGGCGCGCGGCCTGATGTTGAGGTGCTGGCATATCCGCATGGCTACGTCATGCCGGCGTTCGTCGACGCGCATTTCCATCTTCTGTCGCTGGCGTACAAGTCGCTGCGCTGTGATCTCTCAACTGCGCTGAGTGCCGCCGAAGTGGGAGAGCGATTGGCCCACTACGCGCGCCACAATAGCGGCGGCACCGCCCTCGTCGGCATTGACTTCGATGAAAGCGAGTGGCGCGACAAGTCACTCCCGACGCGCGCGCAGCTCGACGCGATCTCGCACGACCGGCCTCTCTACGCACGGCGCGTCTGTTGCCATGTGGGCGTGGCCAACACAGCACTCCTCGATCGCCTCGAGTCACCCAATCGCTTCATCGATCGCGACAGTGGCCGTATCGTCGAGGACGCCGTCTTCGAGGCCAACCGGCTGACAAAGCCACCGGCCGAGGATCAGATTGAAGCCGTCGATGGCGCGCTGGCGCACCTGCACGCGCTCGGCATCACCGCCATTCACGACATCGTCGATCCGGGAACGCTCGACGTCTACGTGGAAGGCCTGCGTCGTTCGCGCCGGCCGCTGCGTATCGATACGTTCTTCCACGTCGCCGCAGGGGAATTCGCCGCCGCCAGCGCACCGCTCGCACCGCTGCATGAGCGCGGCGTGCGCGCAATCGGGATCAAGATCTTCTCCGATGGGTCGATGGGAGGGAGGACCGCGGCGCTCCACGATAACTACGCCGATGGCGACGGGAACGGGGAGCTGCTCGTCGAGCCGAAGGCGCTGCAGGCTGAACTGGAAGCATGCGCAAGACAGAACATCGCGTGCGCCGTCCACGCCATCGGGGACCGCGCATTGCGCGTTGTGTTGGAAGCCATGGCGAAAGCGAAAATGGCAGCTGGAAACGCGCGTTTCCGAATCGAACATGCCGAGGTGATCGGTCCCGACGAGATCGCGCTTTGCCGGGAGCTCCAGATCCCCCTCGTGATGCAGCCCAACTTCGTCCGTAACTGGGGAGGAGAGGGCGGGATGTACGAGGCCCGGCTTGGCCGCGAACGTTGGTTACAAAACAACCCCTTCGCGTCGCTCACCCGCGCCCACGTTCCGTTCGTCTTTTCATCGGATGGAATGCCGGCGGGGCCGCTCTTCGGTCTCCGCGGTGCGACCCTCCACGCCAATGCGGCCGAGCGCATCGGACCCGGGGATGCCTTCTACCGCTACACCGCCGCCGCGGCGGACGTCTTCTTCGGTTGGGAAGAAGATGCCGCCAACGAGGCGCGGACACCCGCCGTCAAACCCGGGGCCCGCGCCGACCTGGTCGTCCTCTCGGCACATCCGTTGCTGACCGATGTGGACCGCGTGCGCGTCGAAGCGACCGTGGCGGACGGCGCTCCCGCGTACGTCGCGCCGCCTGTCGAAAGGCCCACAACTCACTCGAAGTTGCGACGCTAATAGACAGTGATTGTGACGCTTAGATAGCATCCAAGCAACCTTGACAGAAGCGACGCGGATTGGGTACGTTAGGCCGGACCTCACGCCCGGGCCACACATCTTTTAAGGAGCAAATATGTCCCGCACAGCCGGAGCCGGCGAAATCCACGTCGAGCCCAAACAGGTTCTCGAGACCATCGGCCGCCACATGCTGGTCGACGGGTTTCCCATCGTCGTCGACCTCGAAAAGAGCCAGGGCGTGCGCCTGCGCGACAAGGCCGACGGTCGCACCTACATCGATTTCTTTCAGTTTTTCGCATCGCTGCCCATCGGCATCAACCATCCCAAGATTCTCGATCCGGCGTTCAAGGAACACATTGGCAACGTCGCGCTGAACAAGCCCTCCAACTCGGATTTCTACAGCCAGCAGATGGCGGAGTTCGTGGAGGCGATGGACCGCTACGCCATTCCGGAGACGCTCCCGCACATGTTCCTGATCGAGGGCGGCGCCATGGCCATCGAGAACGCACTCAAGACTGCGTTCGACTGGAAAGTGCAGAAGAATTTCCAGCGCGGCGCCACGAAGGAAACCGGCACGCAGGTGATCCACTTCAAGGAAGCCTTCCACGGCCGCAGCGGTTACACCATGTCGCTCACCAACACGGACCCGGTGAAGACCAAGTGGTATCCGAAATTCAACTGGCCGCGCATCACCAACCCCAAGGTCGCCTTCCCGCTCGAACAGAATCTCGACGCCGTGATCGAGGCCGAAGAGACCGCCAAGCGCGAGATCAAGGAAGCGATCCGCACCCACGGCAGCGACATCGCAGCGCTCATCATCGAGTCCATCCAGGGTGAGGGCGGCGACAATCACTTCCGTCCCGAGTTCTTCCGCTTCCTGCGCGAGATCACGGCCGAGAACGAAATCATCTTCATCTCCGACGAAGTCCAGTCCGGCGTCGGCTACACCGGCAAGTTCTGGGCGGTCGAGCACAACGGCATTCTTCCCGACATCATCGTGTTCGGAAAGAAGCTCCAGGTGTGCGGCATGCTCGCCTCGCGCGTGATCGACGACGTCGACAACGTGTTCAAGGTGCCGAGCCGCATCAATTCGACCTGGGGTGGCAATTTGACCGACATGGTGCGCGCCACCAAGTACCTCCAGATCATGGAGGAGGACAACCTCATCGAAAATGCCGCCACCGTGGGTGAATACTTGCAGAGCAAGCTCCACGGCCTGCGTGACAAGTACGCCGGCAAGGTGACCAACTCGCGCGGCAAGGGTCTGATGTGCGCCTTCGATCTCCCGAGCCCGGAAGTGCGCTCGAAGTTCCTTTCCAAGGTGAAGGAAAACGGTGTGCTCATCGTGGGCTGCGGTGTGCGCTCGGTGCGTTTCCGTCCGCCGCTCAATTTGACGAAGGCGGACGTCGACGAGGGTCTCGCCATCATCGACAAGACGCTGGGTCAGGTTCTGTAGGAACCGTTCACCCGGTGAGGACAAGGCAGGCAGTACGCGCCGCCGTGGCTTCGGCCACGGCGGCCGCTTTTTTGCTGGCGGGTTGTTCGAAGGCGGTGCAGGTACCGGAGAAGGAGCTCGCACCGTCCACCGAGTGGAAAGGGCTTTACCGCGTCACCACGACGACTGACGAGTTCACCACGCGTCACTTCTCGGTAATGGATTCGACGCTGGTCATTACGAAACTGGGCGGCTCGGACGAACACTACGGCATCGCCCGGCTCCCGATTTCGATTTCCCTCGCGGACGTCCGCGCGGTGGAAAGACTGGAAACCAGGCACGGGACCACGACCATGGTCGTGATCGGAGTGGCCTTGCTTGGCGCGTTTGTCTTCTTTGTCTCCACGTTCACGCTGGAAGGTCTGGACTAACGCCATCGGCCCTTTGGGATTGCGCCCTTTCCGCCCCTGTCTTAACCTTCCCCGACCATGTCCGACCTGATTTTCTCACACGTTCGCAAGGTCTTCGGTGACGGCGTCGTCGCGGTCGAGGACTTCAACCTCACCGTCCCCAGCCCGCGTATGGTGGTGCTGGTGGGGCCGTCGGGGTGCGGCAAGACCACTCTGCTGCGAATGATCGCGGGCCTCGAGACGCCCACCAGCGGGACCATCCATCTGGGCGACCGGCGCCTCGACACCATGGAGCCGCGCGACCGCGACATCGCCATGGTTTTCCAGAGCTACGCGCTCTATCCCCACATGACGGTGGCGGAGAACCTTTCGTTCGGGCTGCGCGTGCGCAAGACCAAGCGCGCCACGATCAACGAAAAAGTGGAAGCTGTCGCGAAGACGCTCGAGCTCGACAGGCTGCTCGCGCGCAAGCCCGCCGAACTCTCGGGCGGACAGAGACAACGTGTTGCCCTCGGCCGCGCCATCATTCGCGAGCCGCGCGTGTTTCTTTTCGATGAACCGCTGTCCAATCTGGACGCGCGCCTGCGCACCGAGATGCGCGCCACCATTCGCCGTCTCTACGACCGCCTGAAGGTCACGAGCGTCTACGTCACCCACGACCAGGTGGAAGCGATGACGATTGGCGACATGCTCGTGGTGATGAATCACGGACAGATTCATCAGGTGGGTTCGCCCGAAGAGTGCTATCGCAAGCCCGCTGACACTTTCGTGGCCGGGTTCCTCGGGAGTCCGGCCATGAATTTCCTGGATGCGAAACCGGAGGACGTGTGGTTGACGCTCGCCAATGGCGCGCGCATCGCGGCCAACACGGACACGCAGCGCATGATGCTGTCGCGCTTCGGTGTCGACATGTGCGTGGGTATCCGGGCGGAAGACGTCCACCCCACCGAGGCCATGAAGCACCACGTGAAGCTCACGGGCCGCGTGGTCCTGCGTGAGCCGCTCGGGCATGAGATCCTCACCCACCTGCGCCTGGACGGCATGCCCGAGGACGCCCCCGCTCTGGTGGCCCGAGGCTCCAGAGACTTCCAGGTCGACCCCGCCGGCGTAACACCCCTGTTCCTGGACGCCACTCGGCTGCATATTTTCTGGAAGGACACCGGCCAGCGCATCGAGGCCGGCCTGGCCGCCCCTACCCCCGCCGGGTCCGAGGCGCGGCCCGCCGGGGCCCCGCGTTCATGACCGGGCTGATCCTCGCGCTCAACCGCGTTTTCCGCCGTCCCAATGTGGGCGGCCGCGAGTCGCCGGAGGCCTACTCGGACTGGGAACGCCACTGGGGAAAAGAGTTTGCGCGGATGTATATGGAACCGGCCGGCGATTTGCGGGGTAAGCAGGTACTGGATGTCGGCTGCGGGCTGGGCGGGAAGACCGTCGCCTATGCCGAGTCGGGCGCGCTGGTGACGGGCCTGGATCTGCTGGAAAACAACGTGGAGCAGAGCGGGTCCTATGCGAAGATGAAGGGAGCCCGGGCGGACTTCTTCGTGGGCGACGCGGCGGTACTACCTCTGCGCGAAGGGACGTTCGACACCATCGTCGCCAACGACGCCATGGAGCACTTCGCCGAGCCGGAGAACGCGCTGCGTGAGATGGCGCGGGCGGCGAAGCCGGGCGGCGCGATCTGGATCTTTTTCACACCCCACTATTCACCCCTGGGATCGCACCTGTACGATTACATTTACACGCCGTGGTGCCACCTGATCTATACGCGCGCGCAGCTGGAGAAGGCAGTTCGCGCCGTTGTGAGGGAACGTGTGACGGACGCATCGGGCGATCAGGTCGGCGCGCGCGTCCGTGAAATCATGGAATCATATGATCGCGACCTCAATCACATGAGCATCGCGAAGTTTCTGAATATCGTGCGCGCGGTGCAAGAAGTGCGGGTGTCGATGCTGGAACTGAAGCCGGCCAAGTTCAAGTTTCTGAAACCGCTCACGCGGGTGCCGGGCGTGCGTGAGCTGGTGAGCGGATTTGTGGTGTGCCGGCTGGAGCGGGTGTGACGACGGCCGGGCGCGTGATGACGCATCGTCGCGACCGCACCCTGTTCTGGGCGGTCGCGATCTCGATTCTATTGCACGCGGTGTTCTTCATGCCGGGCATTCGTGACGTGTTCAAGACCGTCACCGAGGTGAAAGAAGCGCTCAACGCGCCGCCGCCCGACATTCCGATGGAGTTCACGCTCGTGCAGCCACCGGAGAAGCCGACGCCGCCCGAACCGGACCAGAAGACGCCGTATGCTTCCACCGTGAAGTCGGCGGCGAGCGATCAGGATCCGCGCGACACGAATTCGAACCGCCCGCACAGCGAAGGGAAGTTTCCCGTCGCGGACAATCCGGGGCACCCGGGCGGCAGTGACGGCGGCGGCAAGTCCGAGCTTCCGCCCATGCCGCCGGAGGAAGAGGGCCTGGGCGACGCCATCAAGCGCTCGAAATGGACGAGCGAGATCGCGCCGCGGCAGGAGCCGTCGTTTGCCGACGAAACCGAAATGTTCGACGAGCCCGGATCGGCGCGCGCGTCGATCGGCGGTATTTCGCTCTCGACCACGGACTGGGACTTCGCGCCGTATCTGCTGGACCTGAAGCGGCGCATCAAGCAGAAATGGATTCCGCCCATCGCATTCACGGCGCTGGGCGCCGTGCACGGATACACCTGGGTCAAGTTCCGGATCTTCCCGGACGGCCACATGGAAGGCGCGGAAGTCATCGAAACCGAAGGGCACGATTCGCTGCATCGCTCGAGCCTCAACGCGGTCAAAGGAGCGGCGCCGTTTCGCGAGCTCCCGAAGGACTTTCCGGAGAAGTTTCTCGAAATCGAGTTTGGATTTTATTATCTGCTGCCCGGCGACGAAGATCGCTACTTCAAGAACGGGCGCTTCATACGAAAAGACGAAAAGGAGCAACCGTAGATGTGGGAACTATTTCTGAAGGGCGGACCGGTCATGTATCCGCTCGCCCTGATGTCCATCCTGACGGTCGCAGTTATTATTGAGAAGCTCATCTCGCTGCGCACGTCCAAGGTGATCCACGGCGAGATCGTGAGTTGCATTGAATCGATCCGGACGCCCGCCGACATCCCACTCGCGGTCAAGATCTGCGAGCGCTTCGACACGCCCTTCGCCAACATCATTCGCGCCGGGCTGGCCGAGGCGAACAAGCCCATCTTCATCGTGCGCCAGAACATGGAGGACACCGGCCGGCGCGAGGTGAAACGCCTCGAGCGCTACATGGTGGTGCTGGAAACGGCGGCCGCGTCGGGGCCGCTCATGGGACTGCTCGGCACGGTCATCGGCATGATCCAGGTGTTCTCGGTGATCAGTGTTTCGGGCGTGGGGCAGGCCGGCATGCTCTCCGGCGGTATCGCGCAGGCGCTCATCACCACCGTTTTTGGCCTCATCGTCGCCGTGCCGGCCTTGATCGTGTTCAACTTTCTCGATGCGCGCATCGAAGTGATGGTGATGCGGATCGACGAGTACTCGCACACGCTCCTCAAGCGCCTATCCGCCATGCGCGAAGGCAGCGACATGGAAATGGCCGAGTACGAAATGAGAAAGCACTAACCCACGATGGAATTTCGCAAGAGCAAGCGCAACTCGCGCTCCGTGTTTGTCAACGTCACGTCCTTCATCGACGTGTTGTTCGTGTTGCTGTTGTTCTTCATGGTATCGACGACATTCGTGAACCAGCCCGCGATGAGCCTGGACCTTCCCAAGGCGGTGCACTCGCAGGGCACGCGCCAGCCGGGTATCATCGTGTACGTCGATCAAAACGGCCTGATCCAGTTGAACGACGAGCCCGTCGACGACGCCCTCCTCGACCAGGTGTTGCGTTCGCGGCTCGCCCAGTCCGAGGACAAGGCGGTCGTGCTGAAGGCGGACTCGCGCGTCTCGCACGGCGACGTCGTGCACGTGCTCGACATCATCAAGGGGGCGGGCGTGGTGAAGCTCACCATCGCGACGCAGCCTGGGCAGTGACCGGCGCCTTGACCCTTAACTACCCCTGTGATAGAAGGTTTTGATGAATTCAGTGCATTTGCGCGTGCGCGCGGCCGTCTTTGCAGCGCTTTTCACGGCCGGTGTGTGGCTCGCGCTCCTCTCGTGCTCGTCCGATCCCGCCAATACGCTCGGCTCCGATAGCGACCTTCTCGGAAGCGAGCCCGGTGCCGTGTACCAGGACACCATTGGTGTTCTGGCCGACACCGTGTATGCCTTCGACACCCCGGTCGCGGGAGACACGGATCTCGAGGTGGGCAACGATTCGCTGTACACCCACATCATGGTCCTGCAGCCCGGTTTTTCGGATCTGCAGTCCGGTGACGTCAATCGCACGGTGGAGTCGGCGGCCATGCACTTCGCCACCAACAACGTGTCCGGGAACTTTCCCATTCGCTTTTACGGCATGGGCCCGGGGAACACGTACACGGAAGGCAATGCATTCAGCGGGATCGACACGCTGACCGACGCGGACGCAATTCCCGACCCGGACGAAAATTCGATCGAGCGCAATCTGGAGACGGCGACGCCGCTTTATCCCATTCCTGCCGCGCTCGCGCAGGATTGGATCCGCGATTCCAAAAAGCGCGAGGCGATCATCGTCGTGTATACGGACAACCTGAATTACCGCGTCACCACGATACCGGCGAAAGAGGCCAGCACCGGGCATCCCTATCTGCAGGTGAATTATGTTGGCGGCATTCAGCGTGCGTACGACGTCACCCACGACGCCACTGTCTTCCGTCCCAATTTCACGACGCCGAATCTCATCGTTTCCGACGGTTACGCGCGGCGTGTCTACTTCCGCGCGCAGCTCGACAAGCTCGCGACGGATTCCGCGGTGCACACCGCGACTATCCGCTTCCACATCGTGCCCGGCAGTCTGCGGGGCACAACCACGAAGCTCATCCTGTACATCCCGGACAGCACCGACCCGACCAGCGCGGACTTCAAGACGGGCCAGCGCATCACCGAGAAGACGGTGTCAGACACCGACAGCCTGCTCGAGTTCCCAATGACGAACGCGATCTTTCTCATTCTGCAGGACAAGCTCAAGGACAACGGGTTCGCCGTTCGCTTCAGCGACGAAAACCTCGAGCTGCGCCAGATCGAACTGTACGGAACCGACGCCCCCGACAGCCTGCGGCCGCAGATATTCGTCACCTCATCGACTCCGGCGGACTTCCATTGATGCGCCGGCTGTCGCTTGCAATTCTGTTGTTCGGCGCCACCGCGCTGGGCGCCGCCGGGGATGCGCGCGCAGACTCCATTTTTGCGCTCAACTTCATCGGCGAGCGCGTCGAAGTGGGGGATTCCCGCGTGGCCGCGTTGGGCGGTTTCATCCAGAGCGTGGACGATTCGCTGGGAGTGCTGCAGTACAACCCGGCCGCACTGGCGTGGATGAAACGTTTTTCCTTCGGAGCGGCTGGTTATTTCACCAGTGACGTGAACAAGTCGGAGACCATCGACCAGCGCAACAACGGCACGACGTTCACGCACCTCCTGTTCGCTTTTCCGCTCTACAAGCACCGTGTTACCGGTGGCGTCGGCTTCCGCGGCCGTTATGACGCCGATGGCGAGTTCATCGTGCCCGGCGTTACTTCGGCGGGCGACAATTACAACGACCATTTCGAGCGCACCGGCGGACTTTTTGCGCTGCCCATTCAGGTGGCGTTCGACGCGGGCGATCATGTCAAAGTCGGCGTGTTTTACTCGATCGAGCGCGGCAAAATCGAAGATACATGGCTCAAGGAGTTCGAGGGCAACAACGCGGACGCCTCCAGCGACCGCGAGCGCGTGTTCCATGGCCACGCCTTCGGCGGCGGCTTCATGGCGCGACCGGTGCCGCGGCTGTCGATCGGCCTCACATACGAGTCCCAGATCGATTACGATGTAGATGTCACGGAAACGTTCACCAGCTCGAGCGCGGATACGTCGAGCACGGAGACGGCGACCATGCCGGCGCGCATGACCGTCTCCGCCTCGTTCCGCGTCTCGCGCGACATGACGGTCTTTGCCGGCGGCTCGCTGTGCGACTTCCGTGACTTCAAGGGCATCGGTTTCCCGTCGGACCGGCTGGCGCAGGAACAGATCGGATCGCTGGGCATCGAATACCGGCTGGGTGAATCACGGGTGCCGCTGCGCGGTTCGTTCACGTACGAGCAGCTGCCCTACATGATGCCGGCCGGCGAGAACATCAAGAAGACGGCGTTCGCGATCGGAAGCGGACGTGTCATGCGCGGGGGGCGCGGCAAAGTCGACGTCGCGCTGCAGTTCGCGAACACCGGCTCCGTCGGCACCAACACGTACTCCGACAAGTCGATGCGTTTCTACCTGAGCATCACCGGGTCGGAAGACTGGAAGCGAAAGAGAGATCGCAGGGAATGATTCATCGCAACTCGACCGTATTTCGTGCCGCTGCCACGCTGGTCGTCGTGGCGGCCCTGGGTGTCGCCTTCGCCGGCTGCAAGAAGAAGGTGGAAGCCGAGAAAGCCGCGACGCCGCCCGTCGCCCAGGTCGACAACTCGCTGAGCGGGCGTCTCAACGTCATGCCACCGCAGGCGCAGATCGACACCATGCGCACGCTGGTCAGTGCGGACAGCACCGATGCGCAACTGCGCTTCTTTTCCGGCAACGCCTACTATTCGTTCGCTTCGGGGCTCGAGGCGAGCGCGCCCAATCGCAGCGCCTACTTTGACAGTGCCAACGCGCAGTATCAGGCGGCGGTCGACATCGACTCCACCATGTCCAAGGCGTGGGTCAACATGGGGCTTGCCTACGCCGACGCCGGTAAGCGCCCGCAGGCGCGGCGCGCGCTGGAAAAAGCCATCGAGGTAAACCCGACCGACGTGCTCGCGTACTGCCATCTTGGCTATCTCGACCACATGTCGGGCAATCTCTCCAGCGCCATGGCCATGTACAAGCATGCCCTCTCCATCGATCCCAACAGCGCGCAGGCGCATTACAACCTCGGGCTCGCGTTCGCGGAGCAGAAGATCTTCGACGAGGCCGTGCGCGAATGGCAGCTTGTGATCAAGAACGATCCCGACAGCGATCTCGGCAAGACCGCCGCAGAGAACGTCAAGATCATCACGCAGTACAACGCCAGGTGAGCAGGTTGGATGCGCGGCCAGTTTCTCACTCTGCATGATTCACCCCGCCGTAACGGCCACGTCCTGCTGGCCATGAGCGGAGGTGTCGACTCGGGCGTGTCCGCGCTGGCCCTGGCCGACGCGGGCTACACGGTGGTCGGGCTCACCATGAAGAACTACTGTTACGGCGACGCCGGCGCGCCCGAGCGCAGCTGTTGTTCGATGGAAGCCATCGACGACGCCCGCTCCGTGTGCCAGCGCGCGGGCATCCGCCACATGGTGGTCAACACCGAGGAAATCTTCGGGCGCGAGGTCTATCACAACTTCCTGGATGAGTACCGCCACGGACGAACGCCCAATCCGTGCGTGCGCTGCAACTCCATCGTGCGCTTCGACACGCTCATCGACTACGCCACCCGCCTGGGTTTCGACATGGTGGCCACCGGGCACTACGCGCGTGTGTTCCGCTCCGACAGCGGACGCCACTACGTGGCGCGTTCCACGTCGCGAGCCAAGGATCAGTCCTATTTCCTGTCCGCGCTCGAGCCTTCGGTCCTGGACCGCGTGCTGTTTCCGCTCGGAGACCGCGAAAAGAGCGACGTGCGCGACGACGCCCGCCGCGCCGGACTGAGCGTCGCGGACAAACCCGACAGCCAGGACGTGTGCTTCATTTCCACGCGCACGCTGCGCGATTTCCTGGAAGGCAAGGTCGAGCTCACCGCGGGGGACGTCGAGACGGTGAACGGTGAGGTGGTCGGCCGCCACGAAGGCCTCGCGACCTACACGGTGGGACAGCGGCGCGGCCTCGGGATCGCGGCCGAACGCCCGCAGTACGTGATATCGATGGATGTGGCCCGCAACGTGGTGGTGGTGGGGGACGAGCCCAACCTGATGCGCCGCGAGCTGGCCTTCCGCGCGGAATGGGTTGACACCGACGCCGCGCAGAATGCAATTGCTTCGCGCACGCTTTGTGCGCAGATTCGTTCCCGCCACGAAGCCCAGTATGTCGATGCCATTTCGTTCAATGAAAATACGGCGCGCCTCGTGTTCCGCGAGCCGCAGCGCGCCATCGCGCCCGGGCAAACGCTCGCTCTCTACGATGGCGACGTGGTCGTTGGCGCGGGCATCATTGAGTCTTCCCGGCCGGTCTAGGCGCGTGCTTCGCCGCCTCCTTGCCCCGTTCATCTTCCTCGTAATTCTTGGTGTCGCCCACGCGGCGCCGGCCCAGCTTCCCATTACCATCAACGCCAACGCGCGCTACCACCGTGTCGCGGCGAAAATCGGCACGATCTGCGAGGCTCAGGGTCCCCGCATTGCGGCCGAGCTCGGCCTCACGCGCATCGAGCCCATCGAGATCGACGTGGTTGACGACGTCGCGGCGTACAACCGCGCGCACGGGGGGCGTTTGCCGGAGTGGGGCATTGCGTTCGCGGTGCTGGAGGAGAACCGCATCATCGTCGACGTGAAGCGCGCCACGCGCGAATTCAATTCGCTCGACGAAGTGGTCCCGCACGAACTATCGCACATTCTGGTTCATCAGCGCGCTCCGAACGTCAACTTCCCGCTCTGGTTTCTGGAGGGATGCGCGCAGTGGCAGGCGCGCGAATGGTCGATGGTGGACCAGTGGGAGCTGGTGCAGGGCGTGTGGTCGCACTCATCGCCGCGGCTTTCCGACATGTACGGCAGCTACCCCGCCGAGGAGACGCGCGCGCAGCAGGCGTACCGCGTCGCCTATGCCGGATTCACCGACTTGTTCGCCGAGGTCGGCTTCGACGACCTCGCGCCGTTTCTGGGAGAGGTGGAGCGGCAGCGCTCCTTCGAGAAAGGCTTCCGCCAGTACTTTGGTTACAGCATCGCGGAGTACCAGGCCTTCTTTCAGGATGGCTTCGAGAAGAAGTACGGTTCCGCATGGATGGCGTTGCAGAGCGGGCCGCTGCTGGCCCTGGCCGCCGGCCTCTTCCTGATCGTCATTCTGCGCTACTGGATCCGTCGCCGGCGCAAGTTTGCCCGCCTCGACGACTAAATAGCAGCAACCTGCAACCCATGCTATGTTGAGGGCATCGACATGAAGTACCTGCTCCTTGTGCTCTTTGCCACGCTCGCGTTTCTCGGCTGCTCGTCAACCGCGCCGCCGGCGTCGCCGCCGCTTCCGCCCCATTGTTTTTCGTTTGCCGTCTTCGGCGATGGACCCTATCGCTCGTGGGAAGGCAGCCGCTGGCGCAAGGTCATCGAGGACGTCAACGCATCCGACGTGTCCTTCCTGATCCATGTCGGCGATATCTTCTGGTTCCCGTGCAAGGATTCGAATTATCGCCGGCGTCTGGCCGACTTCAATTCCATCCGTTGCCCCGTCATCTATACGCCGGGCGACAACGAATGGGCGGATTGCGGAAACGTGATTTCCGGCAAGTATGACGCAGCGGAGCGTCTCGCTTTTCTGCGCTCCACCTTCTTCGCGCGCCCGGGTTTCTCGCTGGGACAGCATCCCATGCGCGTGACTTCGCAGGCGGAAAATCCGCAGTACGCCACCTACGTGGAGAATACGCGCTTTGTGCGCGGCGGCTTCGTGTTCGCGACCGTACACATGGTTTTTGCCGACCGCGCGGCTGAGAGCGACACCATCAGCGTGTATCGCTCGCGCGCCGCCATCAAGTGGATGGATGAAGCCTTCGCCCTGGCTGCGCGCGACAGCTTGAAGGGAGTGGTCATCGCGATGCAGGGTGATCCGGGTCTTTACTACAATCGCCACGTTCCGGATTCATTCGTCAATTTCGTAGACAGGCTCGAGTATCGAACCACGCACTTCCCGGGCGTGGTTCTCCTCATTCACGGCGATTCTCACATCCAGCGCTTCGACCAGCCGCTGCGTGACAGGGAGCGCAAGCCATATCCCAATTTCTGGCGGCTGGAAACATTCGGCTCTCCGCACATCGGCTGGGAACGCGTCGTGGTCGACTCCCTGTCGGGGAGACTCGTGAGCGTCGAACCACGCAGGATCAGGGGACTGGGGACGAGGTAGCCGGCATACGCTGGACGCGGTCGCATCCGGCGCGCTATGCTCCCTCTATGGACGAACAGTTCCAGACCCAGCTGGAGGCTGCTGCCAAGTTCGAAGAGCATTTCGTACCCGCGCTCTTCGACCAGTGGACCGACATCGTCACTGAAGCAGCCCGCATTGAACCGGGCAAGAACGTGCTCGATGTTGGCTGCCGTACCGGCTGCGCAGCGCGTGAAGCGCTCCGCACGGGGGGCAGGGTCACTGGTGTCGACACCAACGCCGCCATGCTCACCGTCGCCAGCAAGATCACGCCCGAAATCGAATGGAAGCTCGCGGAAGCGGAAGCGCTGCCGTTCGAGGATGAGACATTTGATGCCGTAACGTGTCAGTTCGGCCTCCCGTATTTCAAGAATCGCGCGACGGCTCTGCGCGAGATGAAGCGTGTACTCAAGACCGGCGGCTCGATGGCGGTTGCGGCCTGGGATCAACTGGACAACGTGCCCGCGTATGCAATCCTGATTGCGTTGCTTCAGCACATGGTGGGGCGCCGGGCGGCCGACGTACTGCGCGTTCCCTTTTGCCTGGGAAAAACCGACGACCTGCAGCGCGCGTTCAACGAGGCCGGGATGACGGTGGAGATCGCCACGCACGAAGGCACGGCGCGCCACCCCAGCGTGCGCGCGTGGGTATTGACGGACGTGAAGGCGTGGTTTCCGCTGGTGGATGTGGTGTTGAAGAAGGAAGAATACGACACCCTGCTCGATGAGTCCGAGCACGCGCTGCACGCGTTCGTAAAACCCAACGGCACGGTCGTATTTCCCATCACCGCGCACGTCGTGTCCTACGTGAAGTAGGCCGATCCCGCGGCGGGCCGCGACCGGCCCGGAAATGCCCAAATTGACGTTACTTGACGGGTTGGGAGCGCGGCTGTATAGTGGCCGTTCCGGTGCGCCGGAGGGCTAGCCTAATTGGTAAGGCAACGGTCTTGAAAACCGTCGGGCTTAACCGCCCTTGGGGGTTCGAGTCCCTCGCCCTCCGCCAATTTCATCAAAAAATGATTTCTCGCGCGAGATGCCGCGCGGGTTTAGTGGAGAGGTGGCCGAGTAGGTCTAAGGCGACGGTTTGCTAAACCGTTGTACGGGCTTAAACCTGTACCGAGGGTTCGAATCCCTCCCTCTCCGCCAGTCCTATTTGTATTTCTCGCCCGGCAAAGCCGTGCGAACTCAGTATGCGCAGAACACTCGAATTGAAGCGCGTCGAGGTCGGGTCACTTTTCAAAGTGGCCTTCCTGCTGTACGTGGTGCTGGGCCTGGTGGCAGGGCTGTTCTTTGGAATGACGCTTTGGATGATGGGATCGCTCACGTCTTTTCTGGGCGAAGAGCACATCCCCGGGCTGAGCATGATCTCCGGGGTGGCCGGGTTCATCGCGATTCCGGTCATGGCGATGTGTTACGGCATCGTGGGCGCGATCGTGTTCTCGATCATCGGGTTGCTGTACAATTTCGCCGCGTCGAAAATGGGCGGCGTGAAAATGGAATTCGAAACGGGGGAAGTGACGCCGCCAGCCGCGACGTCCGCACCGCAAGCCTAGACCAAAAAACTTACGGGCGCCCGTAGCTCAATTGGATAGAGCGTTTGGCTACGGACCAAAAGGTTAGGGGTTCAAGTCCTCTCGGGCGCGCCATCGTAAACAGAAGCGTCGCAGCTCGTTAGTGCGGCGCTTCTTCTTTTTGCCCTTCGAATGAGGCGGCGCC
>CAZULB010000018.1:0-13024 GCA_964621155.1 uncultured bacterium
CACGGGTACGAGAGCAACAACACGCGCGCTTCATCGGAAAGTTGCGTGAAATTCTTGGAGAACTTCGCGTTGAACATATTGATGAAGTAATTGACGAACTTGAGGAGGTCCTCCTTGCGCTCGCGCAGCGGCGGAATGTACATGGGGACCACTTTCAAGCGGTAGAACAGGTCGGCGCGGAAGCGACCTTCATCCACTTCCTTCTGCAGGTCACGGTTGGTGGCGCTCACCACGCGCACACTCACGTGGATGTCCGAAGTTCCGCCCAGCCGGCGGAATTCCATGCGCTCGAGCACACGCAGAAGCTTCACCTGGATGGTGAGGCTCATTTCGCCGATTTCATCCAGGAACAGCGTCCCGCGATTGGCCAGCTCGAGCAGTCCCTGCTTCTGGCCCTTGGCGTCGGTGAAAGCGCCCTTCTCGTAACCGAAGAGCTCGCTCTCCAGCAGCGTTTCGGGCAACGAAGCGCAGTTGATGTCCATGAAGGGCTTGGTGGCGCGGCCCGAGTACTGGTGGATCAAGCGCGCGATCATTTCCTTGCCCACACCGCTCTCGCCTTCGATCAGCACGGTGGTGGTGTCGCTCTTGGCCACCTGTTGCACCACGTCGATAACGCGCTTCATGGCCGGGCTCTCGCCCAGGATGTAATCGAAACCGACCTGCGGATCCATCTGGCGCTTGAGCTGCAGGACCTCGCGGTTGAGGCGCTCGCTCTCCAGTCCCTTGCGGATCACCATCAGCAACTGGTCGAGATTGATGGGCTTGCTGACGAAATCGTACGCGCCGTTCTTCATGGCGGTAACGGCGGTCTCGACGTCGCCGAAGGCTGTGATCATAACGATCCCGATCTCCGGGAAGATCTCCTTGATCCGGCGCAGAACCTCGAGGCCGTCCATATCGGGCAGCTTCAGGTCGAGCAGGACCAGGTCGGGTACGACCTCGCGGGCCTTGGCCACGGCCTCGGCGCCCGTGCGCGCGGTCACGGCCTCGTAACCCTCCTGCTTCAGCGTTTTTTCGAGAAAGAACCGGATCGTGTCCTGGTCATCCACCAACAGAATGACGGACTTCACGGGAGTCTCCATGATGTACCTGCTTCACGGGTAAATAGACTGAAAATGTCGAACCGACGCCGTATTCGCTTTCGACGTCGATGTATCCGCCGTGCCGCTCGATAATGCTGTGCGTCACGTAGAGACCCAGCCCGGTGCCCCCGGCTTTCTTGGAGAAGAAAGGCTCGAAGACGCGCTGGCGGTCCTCATCCGTAAGGCCCAACCCGTTGTCTTGCACGCGGATAATAGCAAAATCCCCCACCCCGTCAAAGATAACGTCGGGCGCTTCGCGCGCGAACGACGCCGTGATCGTGATGCGACCACCCTGGGTCGAGGCCTCGATCGCGTTCTTGATCAGATTGATGAGCACCTGCGTGATGCGGTCCGCATCCACCACCACCGGGCGCGAGCCGGCCGGCAGGACAACCTCGACCGCGATTTCCTTGCGCTTGGCCAGTTCTGCCATGCCGGTGACACTGTTGCGGATCAGCGCTTCGAGCGAGGTCTCTTCGTAGATGAGATCGCTCACGCGCACCACCGACATCAGGTCGCCGATCAGGCGATCGATACGGCGCACCTCTTCCAGGATGAATTCGATATTTTCGCGTTGGCTGTCGGCCACTTTGCCGGCGCGCTGCAGATACTGGATGCCGGCCGCGATACCCGTCAGCGGGTTGCGAATCTCGTGCGCGATGCTGGATGAGAAGCGGCCCAGCGCCGCCAGTTTGTCGAGGTGCGCGATCTGCTCTTCCATGCGCTTCTGCTGGGTGATGTCGCTGAACACGGCGAGCGCGCCCTGCGGTTGCTTCTTCTCGTCCAGCAGCAGCGACGTGTTGACGAGGATCGGGTCCTTGGTGCCGTTCTTCTTCACCAGCCAGGCATCCTGCTGGAAGGCCTTGCGGCCCACGCGCAGCGTGCGCATGACCGGGTTCTCGTCGCTGCCCAGGGCGCTGTCGATGATGATCTTCTCGACGGGCACACCCTTGAGCTCGAACTGACCGTACCCTGTCAAGCGCTCCGCGGTCTGGTTGGCGAACAGCACTCTGCCGCTGCCGTCGACGGTGATCAGCCCCGTCATCATGCTGTTGATGACGTCATCGCGGAAGCGCTCCTCCTGCTGGAGCTCGGCGAAGAGACGGTTGTTCTCGAGCATGGTGGCGAGTTGAACCGCGAGCGTTTCCACCGACACCAGGTCAACGCGCGAGAGCGAGGCGGCCTTGAAGCCGTCGGTGACGCCGAGAACGCCGAGCACCGGCACCTTGCCGCAGGCAGGGCACGAGAAACCGTGCTCGATCGACGCCGCCTCGCGGCGCACCTGGCTCATCTGCAGCACGCAATCCGGGCGCGACTCACAGCCCTGGGTGGCGCCGCTTTTTACGAGGGGCACGACGACGTATGAAGTCATGGTGCTGTCGCGAAACGGATCGCTGGCGCCGATGCGGCCCACCGGATGCATCTCGGGGTCGCGAATCAGCACCGACTGGTGCATCTGCACCGCCTTGCGCAGGAGTCCATCGAGTTCACCGAGGGGGACGCGCGCCTGATGATGGAGATGACCTTCGGGCGTGTCGCGAAACACATAGATATTAAAGACGCCGGCGTCGGCGTCAAAAAGGCCGATGAACAGCTCGCGATAACCGAGTCCCTTGGACAGGAAATTGATGACGGCGTCGATGACTTTGTTCTCATCCAGCGAGGAGACCAGCGTGAGTCCAATCTCCTTGATGCTGAGCAACTGGATGTTCTTTTCGACGAGCTGGAAATTCTTGCGCTCGAGCGCGGTCGCCACTTCCTTGAGGGCCTTGTAAACGGCCTTATCCACTTCGCCCGGGCGCACGTCGGCGAAATCGCCGACGGCGTCGCCGTGAATCTTGCGGATACTCTCGACCACGGTCTGGTAGCGCATGCGCACGCGGCGCGACTCGTACCACACATAGAGGAGCGAGAGCCCCGCTGTGGCGGGGATGAACGCCCACCACGGCAGGACGCGCGCAAAGACGGCGATCACCGCTGTCGAGGCGATGATCCCGAGGATGACGCGGCGGCGTGGGATGAAGCTCATGACCGACATGGCGCTACTCTGCTCCCGCCGTCGGGCCGGGCGTGGCCGGAACGAGGAGTCCGGCCTCGCGCAGGCGCCGGGCCGCTTCCGCCACGACGCTGAACGGCAGCCGCGCCCGTTCGGCGATATCCAGCAGCGCATGCCTGCCGTCGGAAAAATTGAGCACCCAGAAAAGCGCAAACTCCGCCGCCTGATCGCGGGTGATGCCGCCGGTGCGGTTGTAGAGGCCGCGCTTGCCGAGTTGCGGTTCGCCCCGGGGATTGGTGTTGAGATACACCCCGTCATTTTCAAGCACATCGAGGATGGTGAGGCACGCGTCCAGGGATCCAGCCAGGTGCTCGGGGCGCACGAAGTCGAGGTCATCCGCCGAGGTGTGATACTGCGCGAAACGGCCGTGGGGCGTGCGCGACAGGGCCCCCATGGGCAGATCGAATCCGGGCGAGCAGTAGTTGCGCTCGTCGTAGCCGTAGGGCACGAAGTCCTCCACCTTGCCGCCGGAGGGGTCGAGCGCCAGCACGTGTGCGGCCGCGCGGTCGATGAGCGCATCGGAGCGGCGAGAACGCTTGTAATGAAAAGGACCGGCGTCCCCCACGCATGCCAGCACCAGGCCGTTCTGGACGCGATGCACGCCGGCTTCGTTGCGCGCCAACCAGACAATCGAGCCGATGATGGTAGGAATGAAGAGAATCCGATGCGTGTAACGCGGGGTATGCTGCACAAGCGCGCGCGCGATCGCCCACGCCACGGCGACGCCGCTCAGGTTGTCGTTGCACATGGCGGGATGGCACACGTGCGTCGAAATGAGCACTTCTTCCTGGCTGTGCCCGGGGATGACGCATTCCGCGTACTCCAGAAAGCCGTCCCCGACACTGGAGTCGATAACGACCTCGTAAGAGTCGTCGCGCATCGCGTCGAGGACGCGCTGCGCGAGGCAAAAGCCCCAGGTTTCCCGGTAGTAGGACGCCCGATACGGAACCCAGTCGGGGTGATCCGGAAGCGCATATAAATGAGGCCGCAGTTCGGCGAGCGTCATACGCCGGCGCACGGGCGTGCTGTAATTGACCACGTGGAGCGGCGAGTCGGCGACATCGACCACCTTGCGCCCGGCGCTGTCGGCGATATACGCGTCGCGCAGCGTCCACTCGCGTGGCACCGTCCAGTCGAGAACCCGTGTGCCGGTGGCGGTTCGTGTCACGCTCAGGGGGATGGTCTCCCCCAGCACGCGCAACACTTCGCGAATGCCGTCGCCCGTGATGCTGCTGCGCACCGGGCGTAGCCGCGCCATCAGCGCGTGCATCTCCGCGCCGGCATGGCGCGCATCCAGGCCTGCTCTCAAGTTGGCCATGTCGTCCGTTCTCCGCCGTACGTGGTGCGCCTAGCGCTCCGCCACGCGTTGCACCGGCGGTACCGCGCTCCAGCGCGACTGCATGTACACGAGTCCCCAGCGTGGGTGCAGACCTCGCCCCTGGTTCTCGTAGGCGTTGGAGTCCTCAACATCGATCGCGATGCAATGATCGAGGACGTCGAAGCGCTGTCCGGCGGTGTCGACCCAGAGTGAAAGAAAGTAACGCGTTGGCTGCAGGAACAGTTCATCGATCGTGAGTTCGATCACGCCTTCGCCCGGAGTGACCTCGCTAATCTCGTAGTTTTCGTGCCACGTGCTCACCGTCGTGATGCGCGTACCCATATCCGAGAAAATGACCATGCCGAACTGCGGGTGGCGAACGCGTTCATGGACGCGATAGTGAAAGCGCGCCCGGAACGGTTCGCCGCTGCGGAACACACTGGTGGGCTGGCCGTGGGCATCGAGAAAATCGACGCGCGTGAAGCGGATGGCGCCGGTACCCGAGCGGTTGCCCACGTGCTCGAGGTCGTATCCGGAGCGCTGCGACTCGGAAAAGGTCGACAGATAGGATGCGATCACCTGGTCGGTGGAGCCGTCCATGCGCACGCTGCCGGCGTCGATCCACACCGTGCGCGGACACAGGTTCTCGATGGCCGCCATGTTATGCGACACGAACAGCACCGTGCGCCCGCCCGAGCGGAGTTCATCCATCGCGTTCAGACACTTCTTCTGGAACTCGGCGTCACCCACCGCGAGCACCTCATCCACGAACAACACATCCGGATCCATGTGGGCGGCGACCGCGAAGCCGAGGCGCAGGCGCATGCCCGACGAATAGCGCTTGATGGGCGTGTCGACGAACTTCTCCACGCCCGAGAAGTCGATGATCTGGTCGATGCGTTCGTCGATCTCGCGCTTGCGCATGCCCAGGATGGATCCGTTCAGGTAGATGTTTTCGCGGCCGGTGAGTTCGTCGTGAAAGCCCGTGCCGACTTCGATCAACGACGCCACGCGGCCTTTCACCCGGATGCGGCCCGAGGTCGGGTACGTGATTTTTGAGAGCACCTTGAGGAGCGTGCTCTTCCCCGCGCCGTTGCGCCCCACGATACCGATCACTTCCCCCTGATTGACGGTGAAATTCACGTCGTTGAGGGCAAGGATGGTCTCCTTCGCGCGCCGGTTGCCGCGGCGCACCAGATTGAGCAGCGCCTCCCGCAGCATGGTCTCATGATGCATCGCACCCAGCTCGTAACGCTTGGTCAAATGCTCGATGCGAATTGCTTCAGTCAAGGAATGCAACCTCTCCTCTAGATGATGTCGGCGAACTCACGTTCGGTCTTGTAAAAGTGTATCGACGCCAGCACCAGGCACAGCAGCGTGATCAGCGAAGCCTGGCCCAGGAGACCCCAGTCGATCGACTGCGCGGGCAGCGCGGCGGCCCGAAACGCATCCAGGATACCGACCAGCGGATTGAGGCGCAGGAGTGTCGCATACTTGTGCGGAAGCTGGCTCGCCGGGTAGATGACGGCCGACACGAACATCAGGATCTGCACCAGGAACGGAATTGTGTACTTGATGTCACGGTACTTCACGTTGAGCGACGCGAAGAACATGCCCAGCGCGGTCGTGAACAGCACGAGCGGGAGCAGCAGCAGCGGCCACAGGAGAAGGCCCGCCGTGACCGGCACATGATAGTAGATCATCAGCGCTATCAGAATCACCGCGGCGATGAAGAAATCGACGGCGCCCGACAGCGCGGACGAGGCCGGCACGATGGCGCGTGGGAAGTACACCTTGCTGATGAGCTTCGAGTTCGAGATCAGGCTGTTCCCCGTCAGCGGAAAGGCGTACTGGAAATACGTCCACGGCACCAGTGCGGCGTAGCTGAACACAGGATATGGAATGCCGCCGGTGTCCACCTGGCCATTACGGCCGAAGAAGAGCGTGAAGACCACCATCATGCAGAAGGGTTGCAGAATGGCCCACGCCGCGCCCAGCAGGGTCTGCTTGTAGCGCACCTTGACGTCGCGCCAGACCAGGAAATAGAACAGCTCGCGGTAGCGGAAGAACTCCGCCATCCACTCCAGCTGCATCGGGCGCCGCAGCGTGTTCAAATGGTCACCTTTCGTCCATAGAACGCTTCGGCGCGCCTGGACTGCGCGTTGCACTCCAGCGCCCGCAGGCGCATGAGGCCGTTGAATGTCTCCTCATCGAACCAGTGCTTGCCGCGCTGCGTTCCGAAGCACTCCATGAGGATCTTCACCTTCTGGCGCGCATGGTCTTCGCTCAGGGGCACGTAGACGTTGGGGTTTCCCAGGTCGCCGTCCCACTTCGGCACCTCGTACTCCAGCACGGTGTGCCGCCGGTACGTATTCCACGTGAGCTCCGAGATCACGCGATGATCCTGGTGCAGGTCGTCGCGATAGTGGGTGAAGATGATATCCGGGTCCACCTTCCCCTTGAGTTCTTCGAAGTAGGTCTTGATGCGTGCCTGTTCCGAGGGAAAGAACCCGTCGCGGAACTGGTGGACCTCGATCGTGCGCGCCTTGACCTTCTCCAGAAAACGGCCGGCCGACGCCTCCGCCTCCTGGGCGCGGCTTCCCTGCCCGCTGAAGACGATCCAGTGCACCAACGCCGCTGGATTGGCAGCCAGCAGGCGCAGCAAGGTGCCGCCACAGCCGATCTCGATGTCGTCGCTGTGGGCGCCGAGCAGGAGAACGGAGCGGACTCCGTCCAGGGAAAGAGCGCGCATGCTCATACGCGCTTCTTCGCCCATAGCGTCCACGGGGCGTTTCCGGTGGCGTACATCTCCTCGAGTGTCTGGCGCTCCTTGAAGGTGTCCATGCACACGAAGAAACCGTCATATTTGTAGGCGGAGAGCTTTTTCTTTTCGATCAGGCGCTGAAATGGCTCTTCCACGAGTTCTTCGCCCGGTTTCATGAAATCGAAGACCTTCCTGTTGAGGACGAAATAACCGCCGTTGATGCGCAGATCGCCCTGGGACGCGTGCGAAATCTTGGAGACCACGTTGTTTCCGTCCATGTGCACCATGTGGAAGCTCTGGCTGGGGCGCACACACAGAAAACTCGCGAGCCGGTCGGTGCCCTCCAACCCCTTGATCATGTCGGGCAGCGGCACGTCGGTGAGATTGTCGCTGTAGTTGGCGAGGAAGAATTCGTCGTCGCCGAGATGGTCGCGCACGGCGCGCAGTCTGCCGCCGATGTTCGTGCTCATGCCGGTATCCACGAAAGAGATCTTCCAGTCATGGATATCGCTGTTGGCGAGCGCGATGTTCCCCGCCCCGGACAGCGTGAAGTCGTTGGACAGGCATTCGTCATAGTTGAGAAAGTACTTCTTGATGACATCCGCCTTGTAACCCAGGCACAGGATGAATTCCTTGTGCCCGAAGTGGGCGTAGTACTTCATTACATGCCATAAGATGGGACGGTACCCGATGGGCACCATCGGCTTGGGTACTTCTTCCGAGTATTCGCGGATTCGCATTCCGAGTCCGCCGCAGAAAAGAACGACCTTCATCTCCGACTCCCGTACTGCTTAGAGACCGATTCCGTCGTAGCGCGCGAAGGACGCGCGGTCCAGCATGCGCCGGCCGTCGAACACAAGCGGCGGCCGGTCCATCTTCGCCACCACGTCGGGCAGCGCCTCGAATTCTTTCCAGCGCGTGACGACCACCACGGCGTCAGCGTCCTTAACCGCATCCCCCATGGTGTGCGCGTACGACACGGCGAGGCCGGAAAGCACCCGCTGCGCGGGTTCGATGGCTACGGGGTCGTAGGCGCTCACGTGCGCGCCGCCGTCCACCAGGGCGCGAATGATGGGAAAGGCGGGCGATTCGCGCACGTCGTCGGTGTCGGGCTTGAAGGCGAGACCGAGAACGGCGATACGCTTGCCGCCGATCGCACCCAGGCCACGCGCAAGCGCTTCCAGGACGCGACCGGGGCGCCGCCGGTTGATCGTCATCACTTCGCGCAGGAGTCCCATGTCGAGACCGCGCGCGTTGCCGTGCGCCACCAGGGCGCTCACGTCCTTGGGCAGACAGCTGCCGCCGAAGCCGCAGCCGGCCTCCAGGAATGACGCAATGGGTGCCTGTGTGCGCGCGCCGCTGCCGTTCGTCACGGTGAGATAGGTGGAGGCGTGGACGCCGCGCATCACGTCGAGGGCGTCGATGCCTCCCACGGCTGTGCACAGATCCGCAATTTCGTTGGAAAAGGAAATCATTGCGGCGAGCAAGGAATTCGACGCGTATTTGATCATCTCCGCCGTGGACGGGTTGGTGCGGATGACAGGAACGCCGGCGAACGCGGTGTAAAGCGCCGCGAGGGCATCCAATGACCGGTCGTCGACACCCCCGATAACGATGCGGTCAGGATGCATGAAATCCTTGATCGCGGTTCCTTCGGTGAGAAACTCCGGGTTGGCGCCGAGACCGAAATCCGCCCCGGCCTTCTTCCCCGTCGCCTTCTCGAGACGCTCGCGCACAGCACCGGTTGTCGTTCCCGGAACGACCGTGCTCTTCACGACCACAACGTGGTAGCGGCCGACGCGCGCCATCGCGCGTCCAATTTCGTCGCACGCCTGCAATACAAAGGATAGATCGATGGTCTTGCCGTCGAACGGAGTGCCGACCGCGATCAGGGTGAGATCGGTGGCCGCCACGGCTTCATCCACCGACGACGTCGCCGTGAAGCGGTGGCCGATGTGCTTATGCAGAAGCTCGGGCAGGTCCGCTTCATGAAAAGGCGCGCGCCCCGCGCGAATGGCCGCCAGCTTGGCGGCGTCGGATTCGACGCACACGACGTCGTGCCCCTTCTCTGCGAGGCACACACCCGTGACCAGGCCGACGTAGCCAGCCCCGATGATCGACACCCTGCTCAAGCGTCCACCGCTTCCCGGTGATAGTGATACCACGTGAGCGAGCGCCGCAGTCCTTCGTCGACGAGGATGGTCGGGTTGTAACCCAGCTCGGTCCGCGACTTGGTCATGTCGGGACAGCGGCGGTTGGGATTGTCGACGAGGTAGTCCGTCTCCTCGGAGACTCCGGTAACGACGCGGCCGCGATAGTCGAAGAGCTCGCGCGCCGTCGACACCACGCGTTCCGCCAGGTCCTTCATGGAGATTTCCGGTCGATCGATGCCGACATTGTACGGTTCACCGGGGCGCCCGTTGACAAGGGCTTTGTAGTAGCCGCAGACGGCATCGGCCGCATAGCAGAACGTGCGCATGGGCTTGCCGTCCGAAAGCATGACGATGTCGCGCCCGGCCATGACATCGCGCGCAAAATCTGGAATCACACGCCGGTCGCTGATCTTCAGCCCAGGTCCATAGTTGTTGAAGGGGCGCACCTGGCGCACGGGCACTTCGTAGTGCTTCGCGAATACCACGCACAGAGTCTCGCCGTAGCGCTTGGACTCGTCGTAGCACGCGCGCGGCCCGGTGCACGACACGTTGCCGCGATAATCCTCCGCGGTCGGAATCATGTCGGGGGCCGGGTCGCCGTAGATTTCGCTGCTCGAGTAGAAGATGAATCCGTTGAAATCGCGGCCGCGGTCGCGGCGAGCGCGCGCGTACTCGAGGAGTCGGCGCAGGCCGTCGATGTTGGCGTCCATCGTCTCCAGGGGCTTCTCGCGGTAGTACCTGGGCGACGCGATGCCGGCGGCGTGGATGATGTATTCGAACTCCGGCATCGGATCCGGGAGCGGATGGCGGATGTCAAAGCGCTTCAGCGTCAGATCCTTGCGGGTTGCAAGCGCTTCGAGCCAGGCGGGCACGCCGCGCACGTAGTTGTCGAACACAGTCATATGGATCTTGTCGCCCGCCCCCGCGCGGTCATTCCAGTGCAGCACCGACTGCACCATGTAATACCCGAGGAACCCGGCACCGCCCGTCATGAGCACGTGCCGGCCCGCCATGCGCGCAAATTCGCCGCGCAGGTTCTCGCACACGTAGTCGAGATCGCGGTCGAGGAGCGTTTGCAGCGACTCGATCTGCGCGCGCCCGGTGCTACTCATAGACGCGAACCTCCGGAATCGGAACCACGAAACGACCGCCCCACTCGCGGATGTACGACATCTGCTGCATGATCTCGTCCTTGAGATTCCACGGCAGGATGAAAACGTAATCGGGGCGGGTCGCGCGAATGCGCTCCGGCGCATGGATGGGAATGTGCGTGCCGGGCGTGTACGTGTTCTGCTTGTGGGGACTGCGGTCCACCGTGTAGTCGAGGAAATCGGTGCGAATGCCACAGTAGTTGAGCAGCGTGTTGCCCTTCCCGGGTGCTCCGTATCCGACGACAGATTTGCCGGCGCGGCGGGCTTCGATCAGAAACGAGAGAATGGCCCGCTTGGTCTCCTTCACTTTCTCGTCGAAGGAGCGGTACACATCGGGACGCGTGACGCCCCACTTCTCTTCGCGGCGCTTGAGGTCGGTCACGCGGTCGTGCACGGGAATGGTATGCCCGTGATGGCGCCCGTAGATGCGCAGCGACCCGCCGTGCGTGGGCAGTTCTTCCACATCGAAGAGCGTGATGCCGTGCGCGGCGAACACCTTCTCCACCGTCGTGAACGAGAAATACGAGAAGTGCTCGTGATAGATGGTGTCGAACTGGTTCTGTTCGACCAACTGCATCAGGTGCGGAAACTCCATGGTGATGACGCCGGTGCTCCTGAGCATCACGCGCATGCCCTCCACGAAGTCGTTCAGGTCGGGCACGTGCGCAAGCACGTTGTTTCCGAGCAACAGGTCGGCGTGACCATAACGCGACGACAGCTCGCCCGCGGTTTCGGTCCCGAAGAATTCGACCACCGAACGCACGCCGATCTTTTCGGCGGCTGCGGCGCAATTGGCCGCGGGCTCGACGCCCAGAACGGGAATGCCGGCGGCCACGAAGTTCTTGAGCAGGTAGCCGTCGTTGCTCGCGATCTCGCACACAAGGCTCTTGCCGTTCAGCCCCAGACGCTGGCGCATCAGTTCGGCATAGTCGCGCGCGTGGCGCAGCCACGTATCCGAGAACGACGAGAAGTAGGCGTACTCCTGGGCGAAGATCTCTTCGGGCGTGGCGTACTCGCCGAGCTGGACCAGCCAGCACGAGGTGCATACCAGCGCGTGCAGCGGATAGTAGGTCTCGGCGTCGTTGAGTTGCGACGGCTTGACGTGCTTCTGGCACAGCGGCGTCATGCCGAGGTCCGCAAAAGACAGTTGGAGCTTCGCGCCGCAGAAACGACACTTCAGTCCCGCGGTCGCGAGAGCAGGGGCGCCGCTGGCTTCGGGAGCGTGAGTGGGTTGCATCTGCATCAGGCCTTCCTTGCGGCCGCGGCGGCGAAACGCGCGGGGGCGTCCCCGCCCAGGCGCTCGCACAGAGTTTCCGCGATCCGGTCTGTGATTGTGTTCCAGTCGTACTGGCGCGCGACATTCTGCCGCGCGCGGATACGCTCACCCGCGCGTTCCTCCGGCGCCAGCGACGCTTCGATGGCGGAACACCACTCGTCAAGATTGTGCGCGATACGTATCGACGACGTGAAATCGCGCAGCGTACGAATGTCGGAGCCCACCACGGGCCTCCCGCTGGCGAGGTACTCGTGCAGCTTCAGCGGGAAGATGTACTTCGTGTAATCGTTGAGCGCATAGCACAACAGACACACATCCATGTGACGAACGTAAGCGGGAACCTCGCGCACCGAGCGATTACCGAGATAGTGCACGTTCGCCAGCGCGAAGAGCTCCGCCCTGGCCGCCTCGTAGCTTCCCATATGCCCCACCGGGCCGACCAGCACGATCGACCAATCCGGGTGGCGGCGCGCGATGCCGGAGAGCGTGCTCCAGTCCATTTGCGACTTGATGCGCCCGACATAGCCGATGCGCGGGTGCGGAATCGACGCCAGGTCGGCCGGTTCGGCCACTTCGGCGGAAAACGACGCGTAGTCCACGCCGTTGGTGACGTATGCCGTGTGCGGATTGATGTGCCCTTTCTTCTCCATGAGTGCGGGCGAATGCACGAACACCTGATCGACCCGCTTTATCAGCGCAAGCTCGTCAGCCGGAACGGGCTGCTCGATGTCGAGGAACGAGTACTCGTCGGCAATGTGATAGCAGCTCACGTCGTGCGCAACCAGGTCGAGGGCGCGGCCGAACTTGGGCTGCCACACGTAGGTGACCACGCGCTTGCAGCCCGCTTTCTCGAGCATGCGGCGCGAGCGATGTAGACGCGCCTGCTCGGTGGCGCGGTCGAGCGCGCGCGGCCGGTAGAAACGCGGAAGCCAGGACTCCGGTGCATACACCGAAAAACCTGACGCCGGTGGCGGCGTCGGATCCGCATGCGTGATGGGCTTCGGCGCTGCGCGCCACTCCTGCGGCGGGTTGTGCCACACCACGTGAAAATATCTGGAAAGGCGTGTCAGGATCTGGTGCCGGGAAAGCCACATTCCACCCCAGCGCTCGGGAACGAGTCCCAGCACACCCACGTCATCCAGCGCCGGCCCTGTCACGGGCGCAGCCACCGGGGATTCTGTCGCGAGCCCTGCGTTCAACCTGTCGTGCTCCCGTTGGTGCGTC